>JAKLER010000008.1 GCA_022711615.1 Acidobacteriota bacterium | reverse complement strand
TCCCAGGGAACGCGACGGGAAGCCCCTGCTCGAGGAGCTCGCCGCCGCCGCGAACGCGAGCGGCGTGACGCTCTACGGCATCTATCCTTACGAGAGAGTGGCGCTCGCCTCGGCCGCGGACTCCGCGGCCCTGAACCCGTCGACCTCGTCCGCCGCCTACGGCTCCGGGTTCGACGCGATCTGGATGAACGAGATGGCCGGCCTGGACTTCGTGACGAAGCAGACCGGCGGCTCGACGGCGGGCCACCCGGGCGAGCTGCCGCGCTTCCTCGACCAGGTCGCGAGCGACCTCGGCTCCTACTACTCGATCGGCTTCCCGGCCTCGGGGACGACGAAGCCGGAAGCGGTGAGGGTCCGCGTGAAGCGCGAGGGGCTGGCGGTGCGGACCCGGACGACGGTGGCGGAGAGGACGGCCGAGGAGCGGCTCACCGACCGGGCCCTCGCGAACCTTTTCGCCCCCGACGCGAGCTCGCGCATCGGCATCTCCGTCGCGGCGGGCGAGGCGAAGCCGGAAGGGAAGAAGTACCGGATTCCGCTCGAGGTCCGCATCCCCCTGGGTGCGCTCGTCCGTGTGCCGGGCCCCTCCGCGGCGAAGGGGAAGTTCTCGGTCTTCGTCGTCGCGGCGACGCCGAAAGGGGACTTCTCCGAGGTCGTGCGCCGGCGGCAGGAGTTCGAGGTGAAGCGCGGCGAGGAGGCGAAGGCCGACGCCTCGCACCTCACCTACACGCTCGAGGTCGAGAGCGACGCGCCGGCGCCGCGGATCTCGCTCGCCGTCTGGGACGAGATCGGCGGCGAGGCGGGCTTCGCGCTCGTCGGGAAGAGAAGGGGCTGATCCGCCCGCGCGGCGCTCAGGGCGCGGCGGGAGCCGCCGCCCGACGCGCCTCGTCGAGCTGGGCGACCCACGTCGGGGCCTCGGGCTCGGCCCGGAAGAGGGCGCGCACGTCCTCGCCCCGGGCCGCCGCGAAGCGGTGGAGCCAGGACGGGCCCCACTTGCCGACGTACCCGTCCGGGCTCTTCCAGGCGGGGTCCGCGAGCGCCTCGTCGAGCGTGACGAACGCGTAGCCGCGCCTCTCGAGACGCTCGAGGAGGTACGGCATCGCCCGGGCGTTCAGGGCGTTCGCGTGCGCGAGGTGGATCTGCGGGATCTCGCGGCCGAAGAGCGCGCGAGAGCGCTCCTCGTAGAAGGCGACGCGCGCCTCGAAGTTCTCGAGGTACGCCTCGAGGAGGCGGGTGCGGCCGGCCTCGTCCCTCTCCGCGGCGAGCTTCGCGTCGGCCGAGGCGAAGACCCAGTCCTCGTGCTCGATGCTGAAGGGGGCGACGGTGTAGCCGCGCTCCGCGAGGAACGTCTCGAAGGCGTCCTTCGCCTCCTTCGTCGGACCCGTCTGCGTGAACGGGTGACGGAACCAGCGGAGCGTCTTCCCCCGGCGGGCGAGGAGCCCGCGCGTGACGACCTCCCCCTGGACGACGGCGTCCTTCATCTTCGGAAGGGGCGTCGCGGTGAAGCCGACGTGGCCGAAAGTGTGGTTCCCGAGCTCCATCCCGGCGTCGAGCCACTCCGTCAGGAGGGCGATCCGCTCGTCCACCTCGCCGCGGACGAAGAGACGGTCCTCGTTGACGAAGGCGACGGCGGGGACCTTCCGGGCGGCGAGCGAGGCGACGAGCTCCCTTGAGAGCTTCCGGACCGCCTCGAGCGGGAGGCCGTAGGCGACGAACGGGAGGTCGTCGACCGTGACGGCGACGGTCCGGCGGCTGCGGACGGCGGAGGCGGCGCCCCTCTCCGCGAGGAGGACGGCGGCCGGAGAGGCGAGCAGGGCGAAGGCGAGGAGGGCGGATGCGAGGCGGCGATGCGTAGGGGGCACGGGAACCTCCGGGTCGCGAGATGGGGTCGCCGTGCATTTTGCACACGTGCCGTCCGCGCCCAAGGGCGCCCTGGAGCAGAATGGGGCCTCATGGCTCGAATCCTCGTCTCCGGCCTCGTGAACCTCGAGACGACCGTGAAGGTCGAAGCGTTTCCGGTCCCCTACTTCCCGGTCCGCTACCCGTTCTTCGGCGTCGCCTCCTCGGTCTCCGGCGTCGGCTACAACGTCGCCCGGGCTCTTCAGGCTCTCGGGAACGCGCCTCTTCTCCTCTCGCTCGTCGCCCCCGACCTCGCGGGGCGCCAGGTCCGGGACGCCCTGTCGCGGGACGGCCTCGACGGCTTCTGGGTCCGCGACGGGGCCCGCGAGACGGCGCAGTCGGTCGTCCTCTACGACGAGGAGGGGCGACGCCAGATCCACGTCGACCTGAAGGACGTCCAGGAGCGGGCCTACCCGCAGGAGCTCTTCGTCCAGGCGCTCGCCGCGTGCGACGCGGCGGCCCTCTGCAACGTCAACTTCTCGCGCCCCTTCCTCGCCGCGGCGCGGTCGGCGGGCAAGCTCGTGGCGACCGACGTCCACGCCCTTTCCTCCCTCGACGACCCGTACAACGGCGACTTCCTCCGCGCCGCGCAGGTCGTCTTCCTGAGCGACGACGCGCTCCCGGCGCCGGCCGAGGAGTTCGCGCGGGACCTCGGCGCGCGGTTCGGCCCCGAGGTCGTCGTCGTCGGGATGGCGGCGAAAGGGGCGCTCCTCCACCTCCCGTTCGAAGGGATCGTCGAGAGGGTCCCGGCCGTGAGGACACGCTCCGTCGTCTCTACGGTCGGCGCGGGCGACGCGCTCTTCTCGGCGTTCCTCGACGGCTACCTCGCGGAACGCGACGCGCGCGCGGCGCTCCGCCGCGCGGTCGTCTTCGCGTCCTGGAAGCTCGGGGCGGCCTCGGCTGCGGAAGGCTTCCTCGGCGCCGAGCCGCTCCGTCAGCTCGTCGCGTCCGACCCGGACCCGTACGAGCCGTAGCCGCGGACGCCCCGCGGTCGCGCGGAAGCGCGCCGCGCCTCAGGCCGACCCGAGGAGCGGCTCGTCCGAAGAGCGGATGTCGGAGGAGGGAAGGCCGCCGGGGAAACGGTCGCGCGCCTTTTCGAGCGCCTCGGCCGCCACCTCGAGGTGGGCGATCCGGCTCTCGCGGTAGAACGCCTGGGCCTGGGCGGAGAGCTTCGGCTGGCCGTGGAGCGGCTTGTCGCTCACGCAGAGGAGAGCGGCCGTCGGGATGCGGTAGCGGAAGCCGTTCGCGGCGACGGTCGCCGACTCCATGTCGACGGCGACGCTCCGGCTCGCGCGGATCGCGGCGAGGGCGCCCGACTGGTTGAACTCCCAGTTCCGGTTCGCGGTCGTGAAGACCGTCCCGAGCCGGTAGGAAAGGCCGCGCGCCTCCATCTCCTCGAGAAGGAGCGCGTTCAGGAAGTGGTTCGAGGCGACCGGGACGCTCGTCGGCAGGACGTCGTCGAGGATCCGGTCGTCCCTCATGTAGCCGGTCGCGAGGACGAGGTCGCCGACCTCCTGGTGGTTTCGGAGGCCGGCGCAGTGGCCCACCATCAGGACGGCGTCGGGGCGGAGGACGGCGACGTGGTCGGTGATCGTCTTGGCGTTCGAGGGGCCGACGCCGATGTTCACGAGCGTGAGCCCGGCATTGCCCGGCAGCTCGTGGTGCCACGCAGGCATCTGGACGCTCCGCGCCGGGCCGACGGCGCCGGGATAGCGGGCGCGGAACGCCTCGGCGTGCATCTCGTAGTTCGTGAAGAGGACGTGCCTCTGAAACCGTTCCGCAGGGGTGCCGGTGTAATGCTCGAGGCGGTTCAGGGAGAGGTCGATCCTCTCGGCGCGGAAGAGGAAGAGCTTCTTCTGCCGGAGGTCCCAGGCTTCCTCGTCGAGGCTCCCGAAATGCGCCGGGTCGTCGAACGGGACTCGCTCGCGCGAGCCGCCGACGGTGACCTTCGCGCCGGCTGCCGCCAGCTTCCCGAGCTCTCGCTCGAGGTACCACCGGATGGCCTTCGGGCGGGCAAACTCGCCGCGGAGGAGGGGGTTGTGGCGCGACCAGGGGCGGTCCACCTCGACGAGCGGGTAGAGCCCCTCGTCCCAGGTCGCCTCGATCGCGTCGCAGAGCGAGCAGACGAGCGGAGACCGATCGTCCTCGGCGGAGAGGGCGGCGAAATCGACGACGCGATCCATGAAACACCCAGATTACCGGAGACGCATTCTCTCCGCACGTCGGCACCGAAGGACGCGCCCCGGCAGGCCGGCTCCCGGAGGAGTACGATTCCTCGCCCTTCCAGCCGGAAGGAGTACCAAGGAGGCACATGTCCAAGCGTTTTTCGGACCTCGATCAAAAGAGGCGGGAGCTTCTTCTGGGCGGCGGGGCCGAACGGATCGAGAAGCAGCACCGCCAGGGAAAGCTGACGGCGCGCGAGCGCCTCGCGCTCCTCCTCGACCCCGACAGCTTCGTCGAGTTCGGCCTCTGGGCCCAGGAGGACAACGCCGAGCCGGGCGCGAAGGTCCTCGCGGCCGAGGGGGTCGTCACCGGAAAGGGGTGGGTGGACGGCCGGGCCGTCTACGCCTTCTCCCAGGACTTCACCGTCAGCGGCGGCTCCGTCGGCAAGATCCACGCCGCGAAGATCTGCGAGTGCCTGCGCGGGGCCCTCCGGACCGGGCTCCCCGTCGTCGGCTTCAACGACTCGGGCGGCGCCCGGATCCAGGAGGGGGTCGAGGCCCTCTCCGGATACGGACAGATCTTCTACACGAACACGCTCCTCTCCGGCGTCGTCCCGCAGATCAGCGTCATCGCCGGCCCCTGCGCGGGGGGCGCGGCCTACTCGCCGGCGCTCACCGACTTCATCGTCATGGTCGAGGAGAGCGCGAAGATGTTCATCGCCGGGCCCGACGTCATCAAGGCGGCGACCGGCGAGGCCATCACCGACGAGGCGCTCGGCGGGGCGAAGGTCCACGCGGAGGTCTCGGGGAACATCCACTTCGCGGCGCCCGACGAGCGGTCGGCCGTCGCGATCGTGAAGCGGCTCCTGTCGTACCTCCCCTCGAACAACCTCGAGTCGGCCCCGGACCTCCCGTTCGAACAGCCGATCGTCGACGACGAGCGGATGGACGACATCGTTCCCGAGGACCCCCGGAAGGCGTACGACGTGAAGGATGTCATCGCCCGCCTGGTCGACCCGGCGTCGTTCCTCGAGGTGCAGGAGGCGTTCGGGCGGAGCATCGTCACAGGCTTCGCCCGTCTCGGCGGGATGGTCGTCGGCCTCGTCGCGAACCAGCCGATGCATCTCGCCGGCTCGCTCGACATGGACGCGTCCGACAAGGCGGCCCGTTTCGTCCGCACGTGCAACATCTTCAACATCCCGATCGTGACTCTCGTCGACGTCCCCGGGTTCCTCCCGGGCGTCGCGCAGGAGCACGGCGGGATCATCCGGCACGGCGCGAAGATGCTCTTCGCCTACTCCGCCGCGACCGTCCCGAAGATGACCGTCATCCTCCGGAAGGCCTACGGCGGCGCCTACCTCGCGATGTGCTCGAAGGACCTCGGGGCCGACTCGGTCCTCGCTTGGCCGACGGCCGAGATCGCCGTCATGGGGCCGGAGGGGGCCGCCCGCGTCCTCCACCGCCGCGAGCTCGAGGCGGCGAAGTCGGCGAAGGAGAAGAACGCCCTCCTCGCCGAGAAGGCCGCGGAGTACCGGAAGCTCCATGCGAACCCGTACCGGGCCGCCGCGGCCCTCTACGTCGACGACGTCATCCGGCCGTCCTGGACGCGGCGCCTCCTCATCGAGCGCCTCGTCACCCTGCGGGCCAAGCGCGACCAGCGACCGCAGAAGAAGCACGGCAACATCCCGATGTAGGGCGCGGAGATGTCGGTCTACGTCGTCGCCCTGATCTGCATGAGCGTCGTGATGTGCGTCATGGCGCTCCTCGTCGGCGTCCTCTACGGCTTCCAGGCCATCACCCGGAGGCAGGCCGTCGCGGCCGCGAAGGCGACCTCAGCGGCGGCCGCGTCCGAGGAGGGCGTCACGCCCGAGCTCGTTGCGGTCCTCGCCGCGGCGGCGACCGCCGCTCTCGGCCGGTCCGTCGTCGTCCGCCACATCCGCCTCATCCGCCCCGCGGGCCAGGAGACCTGGTCCCGCGTCGGGCGGATCGACCTCCTGCGGTCCCACCGGGTGGACCCGAAGAGATAGCGATGAAGAAGCTTCGTATTACCGTCAGCGGCAAGGTCTACGACGTCGAGGTCCAGGTCCTTCAGGACGACGAGGCGATCGGCTCGGCCGCCAGCCTCCCGTACCCCGGGGCCGCCGCTCTCCCGATGACGGAGGCCGCCCGTCCGGCGTCCTCGCCGACTCCGTCGTCCACGCCGGCGCCCGGCGGCGCCGGCGACCCGAACGTCATCGCCTCGCCGATCGCCGGCACCGTCCAGAAAGTCTTCGTGACGAAGGGGATGCACGTCGAGGGGAAGACCCCCGTCGTCCTCCTCGACGCCATGAAGATGGATACCTACATCTACGCCCCGCGCAGCGGGACGATCGCGGAGGTCTGCGTGGAGGCGGGCGCGTCCGTCCAGGTGCGCGACCCGCTCATCCGCTACGCCCCGGAGGGGTGACGTGGAGAAGCTGCTCGCGCAGACCGGCTTCCTCGCGCTGACGTGGCGCGAGGGGGTGATGATCGCGGTCGCGTTCCTCCTCCTCTGGCTCGCCATCAAGAAGGAATTCGAGCCGCTCCTCCTCGTCCCGATCGGGTTCGGGGCGCTCATGACGAACCTCCCCCTGAACGGCCTGATGAACCTCCCGGCCGAAGGCGCGCCGGGCGGGCTCTTCCACTACCTTTTCCAGGGGGTCGAGCTCGAGATCTTCCCGCCGCTCATCTTCCTCGGCCTCGGGGCGCTGACCGACTTCGGGCCGCTCCTCGCGAACCCGAAGACGTTCCTCCTCGGCGGCGCCGCCCAGCTCGGCGTCTTCGGGACGTTCCTGGCGGCCGGCTGGCTCGGCTTCACGCCGAAGGAGGCGGCCTCGATCGGGATCATCGGCGGCGCGGACGGGCCGACGTCGATCTACCTGACGATCAAGCTCGCCCCCCACCTCCTCGGGGCGATCGCCGTATCCGCCTACTCCTACATGGCGCTCGTGCCGCTCATCCAGCCGCCGATCATGAGGGCCCTCACGACGAAGAAGGAGCGCCTCATCCGGATGGAGGCGAACTTCGACGTCCCGAAGTGGCTCCGGATCTCGTTCCCGATCGTCTGCACGGTCATCTGCGCGCTGATCGTCCCGGCGGCCACCTCGCTCATCGGCCTCCTGATGTTCGGGAACCTCCTCCGCGAATGCGGCGTCACGGAACGCCTGACCCGCTCGGCCCAGAACGAGCTGATCAACCTCGTCACGATCGTCCTCGGCCTCTCGGTCGGCGTCACGATGGACGGCGACTCGTTCCTCCGGGCGGCGACCCTCAAGATCCTCGTCCTCGGCTGCGTCGCCTTCGCCGTCTCGACGGCGGGCGGCGTCCTCCTCGGGAAGCTGATGTCCCGCCTGCCGGGGACGCCGGTCAACCCGCTCATCGGCGCCGCGGGCGTCTCGGCCGTCCCGATGGCGGCGCGCGTCGCCCACAACGTCGGGCAGGCCGAGGACCCCGACAACTACCTCCTGATGCACGCGATGGGGCCGAACGTCGCCGGGGTCATCGGCACCGCGGTCGCGGCCGGGAGTCTCCTCGCGCTCCTCAGGTAGCCTCTTCCGCCGCGCCGGCTCCCGGGCCGGCGCGGCGGTCTCCCTTCCGATTCCCCCGCCCGCACCCGGTGCGGGCCCGAGGTCGAGATGACGGTCCCCTGGTACGGAATCCTTCCGTTCGCGGCGCTCCTCGCGGCGATCGCGACGTTCCCCCTGATGCACGCGACGAAGCACCACTGGGAGAAGCGGCGCTTCCAGCTCCTCGTCGCCCTCGTCCTCGGTCTCCCGATGGCGGCCTGGTGCTGGTCGCTCGGCGGCCGCACCGAGGTGATCCACGCCCTCGTCGAGTACGCCTCGTTCATCGCGCTCCTCTTCTCCCTGTTCGTCGTGAGCGGCGGCGTCTTCGTGGCGGGCGACATCCAGGCGACCCCGCGGAACAACACCCTCTTCCTGGGCGCCGGGGCCGTCCTCGCCTCGCTCATCGGGACGACCGGGGCCGCGATGCTCCTCGTGAGGCCGCTCCTGAACACGAACCGGGAGCGGAAGCACAAGGTCCATACGGTCGTCTTCACGGTCCTCGTCGTCGCGAACTGCGGCGGGCTCCTGACGCCGCTCGGCGACCCTCCGCTCTTCCTCGGCCTCCTGCGCGGCGTGCCGTTCCTCTGGACGCTGAAGCTCTTCCCCGAGTGGCTCTTCGTGAACGGGATGCTCCTCCTGACCTACTACGCCCTCGATTCCGCCGCGTTCCGGAAGGAGGAGATGCCCGACCTCGTGAAGGACGCCGCCGACGTCAAGCCGCTCGCCCTCCACGGGAAGGGGAGCATCGCGCTCCTCGGCGTCATCGTCGCCGCCGTCGCGCTCGCCCCGTCCGTCGACCTGCACGCGATCCGCGAGGGGCACGCGTCCCTCGCCGCGTGGATCCCGTTCCGGGAGATCATCCTCCTGGCGGCGGCGGCCCTCTCCTTCTTCCTCGGCGACCGGAAGGCCCGGTTCGAGGACAACCGATTCGAGTGGGGGCCGATCCAGGAGGTCGCCGCCCTCTTCATCGGCATCTTCCTGACGATGGTCCCGGCTCTCGCCTATCTCGCCCAGAAGGCGCCGGAGCTGCCGCTGAACCGAGTGACGTTCTTCGTCTTCGCCGGCAGCCTCTCCTCGGTCCTCGACAACGCTCCGACCTACGTGACGTTCTTCGAGCTCGCGAAGGCGCTCGGCGGGGAGCCGGCCGTCGCGGGCGTGAGGGAGGTCTTCCTCGTCTCGATCAGCCTCGGGGCGGTCTTCTGCGGCGCGATGACCTACATCGGGAACGGCCCGAACTTCATGGTCAAGGCGATCGCGGAGTCGGACGGCGTCGCGATGCCGAGCTTCGGCGGCTACGTCGCCCGGTGGGCCTTCGTCTACCTCCTGCCGATCCTGGCGCTAATGGTCGGGGTCTTCATCGTGGAGACGACCTGGGTGCGCGTGACGAGCGCCGTCCTCGCGACCTTCCTCGCCGGTGGACGTGTCCGGAGCATCCTGGCCCTCCGCCGCTGACCAGCGCCGATGCTAGGCTCCCCCGACCGATGAAGACCCTCGCCCTCGTCTTCCTCGGAGGCGGCATCGGCGCCTCGCTTCGCCACCTCCTCGGCGGCGCCGCCCAGGCGCTTTCGCGGAGCGCGACGTTTCCCTGGGGGACGTTCGCCGTGAACGTCACCGGCTGCTTCGCGATCGGCCTCCTCGCCGGGCTGGCGGAGGAGCGCGGCGTCCCGTCCGGGAACGCCCGCTCCTTCCTCTTCGTCGGGGTCCTCGGCGGGTACACGACCTTCTCCTCCTTCGGCAACGAGACTATCAACCTCCTCCGCGGAGGCGAGGCCCTCTCCGCCGCTGCGAACGCGGGGGGGCAGCTCGTCCTCGGCCTCCTCGCGGTGGCGCTCGGCCGGGCCTCCGCCCGGCTCCTCTGGAGGTGACGATGACCCTTCCCGAAGACGGCGCCCTCCTCCGGGTCTTCGTCGGCGAGAGCGATCGCCACGAGGGGAAGCTCCTCTACGAGTGGCTCGTCCTGAAGGCACGGGAGAAGGGCCTGGCGGGGGCGACGGTCCTCCGGGGCGTGATGGGCTTCGGGGCGCACAGCCGCCTCCACACGTTCAAGATCGAGCGGCTGTCCGAGGACCTCCCCGTCGTCGTCGAGATCGTCGACGCGCGCGAGAAGCTGGAGGCGTTCCTCGAGGAGATCGAGGGGCACGTCCCCGAGGGGCTCGCGACGATGGAGAAGGCGTTCGTGAGGTTCTACCGGGGCGGGAAGGCGAGGTGAGCGGCTTCTCGTCGCTCGACTGGGTCGTCGTCCTCCTCTACATGGGGGGCATCGCCGCGTTCGGCCTGGCGAAGGGAGGGCGGCAGGCCTCCGCGAAGGACTACTTCCTCTCCGAGAAGAAGATCGGCTGGGGAGCGGTCACCGCCTCGATCGTCGCGACCGAGACCTCCGCCCTCACGTTCATCTCCGTGCCGGGAATGGCCTGGAAGGGGGCGTGGGGCTTCCTCGAGCTCTCCTTCGGCTACCTCCTCGGCCGGATCGCGGTCGCCTGGGTCCTCCTGCCGCGCTACTTCGAGGGGGAGCTGACGACCTCGTACGCGCTCCTCGAGCGGTCGTTCGGAACGGGCGTGAGGCGCCTCGCGTCGGGGACGTTCATCCTGACCCGGATCTTCGCCGACGGCGTGAGGCTCTACGCCACGGCGATCCCGCTCGTCGTCATCTTCCGCGGCTACAACCTCTTCTCCGGGGTCGGCGACCCGACGCTCTACGTCGGGGCGATCCTCCTGACGGCGGCCGTGACGGTGATCTACGTCCAGGTCGGAGGCGTCCGCGCCGTCATCTGGACCGACGTGATCCAGCTCGGCGTCTACGTCGTCGGCGGCTTCGTCGCCCTCGCGGTCCTCGTCCCGAAAGTCCCGGCGCTCGGCGCCCGGCTCGCCGAGGCGGCCGCGGCGGGAAAGCTGACGATCTTCCAGACCGACGGCTCGTTCCTCACCTCGCCGTACCACGTCCTGACCGCGATCCTGGGCGGGGCCGTCCTCTCCATGGCCTCGCACGGCACCGACTACATCATCGTCCAGCGCCTCTTCGCGACGGAGAGCCTCCGCGACGGCCGCCGGGCGCTCGTCGCGAGCGGCGTCGTCGTCATCCTCCAGTTCGCGCTCTTCCTCGCCGTCGGGACGCTCCTCTTCCTCTTCTACGGCGACCTGCCGCTGAAGGGCGACGCCGTCTTCCCGAAGTTCATCGTCGAGCAGGTCCCGTCGGGGCTCTCGGGCCTCATCATCGCGGGGCTCCTCGCCGCGGCGATGTCGACGGTGTCGGGCTCGATCAGCTCGATCTCGAGCGCCACCGTCTTCGACCTCTGGGCCTCGACGAAGAGGGGCCGCCTCGCGAGCGAGGAGGAGAAGCTCCGCCTCTCCCGCCGCGTCAGCTTCGGCTGGGCCGTCCTCCTGACGGGGGCGGCGCTCGTCTTCATCGGGACGGGTCAGGCCGTCGTGGAGCTCGCGCTGTCGATCGCCTCGTTCACCTACGGCGGATTCCTCGGCCTCTTCCTCCTCGCGCTGCGGGGCGGGACGAGCCGCCGCGCGGGGACCGCCGGGTTCCTGTCGGGGGTCGGCGTCATGGTCTTCGTCGTCTTCGGGACGCCCCTCGCGTGGCCGCTCTACACGCTCGCGGGGAGCCTGACGACCGTCCTCGTGGCGGCGGCCGTCGACCGGCTCCGGCCGGCGGCCCCGGCCGAAGGAAAGGCCGGCGCATGAGCCGGGGCAGCTTCGCCTTCTGCGGCACGCTCGCCTCGGTCGTCCTCCTCCTCGTCGTCCCGTCGTCGCAGGAGTGGATCGTGGAGACGACGCGTGCGCACCCGTACGCGATGGGCTTCCTGAAGTTCGCGATCCTGGCGAGCCTGGGAGAGCTCCTCGCGATCCGGGTCGTGGCGGGCGCGTGGAAGCTCCCTGCCGGGCCGGCCTGGCGGGCGGTCGTCTGGGGGCTCCTCGGCGCGGCGCTCGCGCTCCTCTTCCCGGTCTACGCCGCGGGGGTCCCGGCGGCGATGAAGTCCGGGCTCCTGCCGTCGCTCCCGGGCGCTTCGGGGGCGAAGGTCGCGACCGCGTTCTGGACCAGCGCCGTCATGAACCTGAGCTGGGGCGTCGCGCTGATGCTCGTCCATCGCCTCACGGACACCTGGCTCGACCTCGCGGGCGGGGCGCTCGCGCGGGTGCCGTCGGTCGGGATCGGCGCGGTGGCCTCGGCGATCGACTGGAGGGGCTTCCTCGGCTTCGTCCTCCTGAAGACGATCCCGTTCTTCTGGATTCCCGCGCACACCGTGACGTTCCTGCTGCCGCCGGAGCTGCGCGTCCTCTTCGCGGCGTTCCTCTCGCTCGCGCTCGGCGCGATCCTCGCGTTCGCGAAGCGCCGCGCGGCCGCGGGCTGAGGCGCGGTCCGGCCCGCTCGGAAGGACCCCGGATGCGCTCGGGGTCGAATGCGGCGCAGGAAGCGTTCCCGCGGCGGGAGCCGCCCATTCGCCGTGACGCCGGGGGCGCGATCGGTGGACGAGGTCGCCGCACCCCGAAGGCGCGGAGGGAACCGGGCGAGCCCGGTTCCCTCAGACGCCTCCGTCCGCGATCAGACCTTGAACGCGCCTCTCGACGCCAGGGCGCCGACGGCGGCGAGCAGGAGCGCGAAGACGCCGATGCCGACACCGCCGAGCACGGGGACGTTCGCGATCGCGTCCGCCGAGAGGTTCGTCAGGGCGAACTGGGCCGCCGGCGGCGCGCCCACGCTGGCCGTCACGAAGTACGGCCCGCCCGGGATGCCGTTCGCCATCGCCGTGACCGAGGCCTGCCCGGCCGCGTTCGTCGTGGCGACCCCGCCGTTGCTCAGGAGGGCGCTCGGCCCGGAAGACGGAGCGAGGAACGTGACGGTCACTCCGCTCACGGGGTTGCCGCCGGCATCGGTCACTGTCACCACGAGCGGTGCCGGGAAGGCCCCGGAGGCCGGAGCGCTCTGAAGCGATCCGGCGGTCACCGCGATCGCGGCGGCCGGACCGGGCGTGATCGTGAAGGCGCCGGAAATGGCGGAGGCCAGGCCGGCGGAGGCGGCGGTGAGCTGCTTGCCGCCCGCGAGGTCGATCGAGAGGTCGGCAAAGGAGGCGAGGCCCGAGGCGTTCGTGACCTGGCTCGTCGTGCCCGAGAGGACGCCGGTTCCGCTCGAGAGCGCGAGGGTGATCGTCACCCCCGCGATGGCGACGGGGTTGGCGGCGGCATCCCGCAGCTGCACGGTCACCGCGGGGGCGATCGTGGCCGCGCCGAGCGCATCCGTCGGCTGCTGGACGAAGGCGACCTGGGTGGCGGTCGCCGACGTGATGGAGAAGGAGCTGGAGACGGCGGAGGTCAGGCCGACGCTGGCGGCGGTGAGCTGCTTCGGGCCGGCCGTGTCGATCGAAAGGTCGCTGAAGGTCGCGAGGCCCGCGGCGCTCGTGAGCTGGCTCGTGGTGCCCGAGAGGACGCCGGTGCCGCTCGTGAGGCTGAGGGTGATCGTCGTTCCCGCGACGGCGACGGGATTCGTCGCCGCGTCGCGTAGCTGCACCGTCACGGCGGGGGTGATCGTCATTCCGGGTGCGGCGGGTGTCGGCTGCTGGACGTAGGTGAGCTGGCTGGCCGGACCGGCCGTGATCGTGAAGGCGCCGGAGACGGCGGAGGTGAGGCCGGCGCTCGCGGCGGTGAGCTGCTTGGCGCCGGCGAGGTCGACCGAGAGGTCGATGAAGGTGGCGAGGCCCGAGGCGTTCGTGACCTGGCTCGTCGTACCCGAAAGGGTGCCCGTGCCACTCGTCAGCGCGAGCGTGATCGTGGTCCCGGCGACGGCGACGGGGTTCGCGGCGGCGTCGCGCAGCTGCACGGTCACAGCGGGGGCGATCGTGGCGGCAGCGAGGGCATCCGTCGGCTGCTGCGCGAAGGCGACCTGGGTGGCGGTCGCCGAAGTGATCGAGAAGGCGCTCGAGACGGCGGAGGTGAGGCCGGCGCTCGCGGCGGTGAGCTGCTTCGGGCCGGCCGTGTCGATCGAAAGGTCGCTGAAGGTCGCGAGGCCCATGGCGTTCGTGAGCTGGCTCGTGGTGCCCGAGAGGACGCCGGTGCCGCTCGTGAGGCTGATCGTGATCGTCGTCCCGGCGACGGCGACGGGGTTGGCGGCGGCGTCGCGCAGCTGCACGGTCACCGCGGGGGTGATCGTCGCGCCGGGAGCCGCGGGTGACGGCGGCTGGACGTAGGCGAGCTGGGACGCCGGGCCGGCCGTGACCGTGAAGGTGCTGGAGACGGCGGAGGTGAGGCCGGAGCTTGCGGCGGTGATCTGCTTGGCCCCGGCCAGGTCGATCGAGAGGTCGCCGAACGTGGCGAGGCCCGAGGCGTTCGTGACCTGGCTCGTCGTACCCGAGAGGACGCCGGTGCCGCTCGTCAGCGTGAGGGTGATCGTCACACCCGCGAGGGCGACGGGGCTCGCGGCGGAATCCCGCAGCTGCACGGTCACCGCGGGGGCGATCGTGGCGGCGGAGAGCGCATCCGTCGGCTGCTGGACGAAGGCGACCTGCGTGGCGGTCGCCGACGTGATCGAGAAGGCGCTGGAGACGGCGGAGGTGAGGCCGGCGCTGGTGGCCGTGAGCTGCTTGGAGCCGGCCGTGTCGATCGAGAGGTCGTTGAAGGTCGCGAGGCCCGCGGCGTCCGTGAGCCGGCTCATGGTGCCCGAGAGCGTGCCGGTGCCGCTCGTGAGGCTGATCGTGATCGTGGTCCCGGCGACGGCGACGGGGTTCGCGGATGCGTCCTGCAGCTGTACCGTCACCGCGGGGGAGATCGTCGCCCCGGGCGCCGCAGGGGTCGGCGGCTGGACGTAGGCGAGCTGGGTGGCGGACCCGGCGGTGATCGTGAAGGCGCCGGAGATGGCGGAGGTCAGCCCCGCGCTGGCAGCGGTGAGCTGCTTGGCGCCGGCGAGGTCGATCGAGAGGTCGCTGAAGGTGGCGAGGCCCGAGGCGTTCGTGACCTGGCTGGTCGTGCCCGAGAGGACGCCGGTGCCGGACGCGAGGGCGAGAGTGATCGTCGTTCCGGCGACGGCCACGGGGTTGGCGGCGGCGTCCCGGAGCTGGACCGTCACCGCGGGGGTGATCGCCGCGCCGGAGGTCGCGTTCGTGGGCTGCTGGACGAACGCGACCTGGGTGGCGGGCGGCGGGAGCTCCCACTGGACGGTCGCGGCTGCGGGGGCGGCCACGTTGTCGAGAAGCGCCGCGTCCTGCGCGGCCCCGGCGGGGACACTCAGGGTCACGGAGCCCGTGACGGACATGCCCGTGACGGTGATGGTGTAGATCGCTGGTCCGCCGGTGATGCTCGCCGAAGTCGGCAGGGCCGAGCCCCCGAGGACGAGATCGGAGGCGGAGTCGGTGAATCCCGTCACGTTCTCGGAGAACGTGACCGTGAACTGGATCTGCGGGTCGGACGTGGGGTCCGCCTGCCCCGCGGCGGGCGCCACCGCGACGGTCGGCTTCACGTTGTCGTAGTTGATCACCGCGTCGGCCGAGGCCGTGTTCGGGTTGAGGGCCTGGTCGAGGAAGGCGCCGGCGAGGAGCTTCGCGGCGACCGTCCCCGGCCCGCTCATCCCCGAGACGGCGACGCGGAACTGCTTGGGCTTCGTGATGTCGGGCCAGCTGACGACCGCCGTCGTAGGATTCGCCGTCCCGGAGAGGCCGATCTCGCTCCCGACGACGTCGAGCGGCGCAGTGGAGACCGTGTCGCTCACGTCGAGCGTGAAGTAGACAGGCGACGCGCTCGTCGGATCGGGCTGCCCGGCCTCGGGGACGATCGTGGCCGTCGGTGCCGTCTGGTCCCACGCGATCTCGTTGTCGGAGTAGACGGGCGCTTCCGAGTCGTAGCCGGCGTCGCACGAGCTGCCGCTGAAGTGCCCGGCGGCGCAGGCGCCGCCCGCGGCCATCGTCAGCGTGAGCGTGCCGTCACCGGTGGCGGTGACCGGGACCGTGTAGACGAGTCCCGACGTCACGGGGACGAGCGCTCCGAAAGCCGCTCCGCTCGCGCTGCTCGTCGCGAGGCTGAGGTCGTTCGTGTCGAAGCTCGCGGGGTCGATCGGCTCGCCGAACGTGATCTTGAAGCCCGACGGCTTGCTGGGTCCGGCCGGGTCGCCCGCCTGGGACGGAAGGATCTGGTCGATCGTCACGTCGGGGTGGGTGTCGACGACGTTGAATGTCACGGAGATCGCCGAGGCGAGGGCGTTCGGGATCTCGTACTCGCCGACGGGTGGGTTCGGCGGGACCCACTCCTCTGGCATGCCGTTGTTGCCGAGGTCGGCGAACGCGATGTTCAGCGTGCAGCTCGTCTCGGCAGCGGGAGCCATGTAGGTCAGCTGCGAGAGTGCGTATCGGACGTCCGCGATGCTCCCCGCGGTCCCCGCGAAGACCGTCGTGAGGTTGTTGCCGCTCGACTGCCCGGAGAGGTCGATGGTGCCCGCCAATCCGAGGGTGGCGAGAATGGCGTCGGCGGCGGGCTGCTCGAGGTCGAGGCCGGCCGGACTCGTCAGAATGGAGTTGACCGACGGGAACGCGGCCCCGCCGAGGTTTGTGAAGCCGGAGACGCTCCGCAAGGCGAACTGGCCGCAACCCGCCTGAGGGAGCCACGCAACGAGGAGCATCGCGTCGTGGGGCTCGGGAATGAGTGGAGCGGGGGCGGCGTCGTAGGCGCCGTCGCACCGGTTGTTCGGGCTTCTGAGGCAGAGCTCGGGATCGACGACCGAGAAGACGGCCGGGTCCGACGTGCTCGGCGGGAACTTGTTCTCCGCACCGGCGGCCGCCGTGAGCGCCGAAACCGGCCCGGCCACCGTCGGGCCTCCGTTGGGCCCCTCGACGCGCAGGACGATCTCCGTCGTGGCGTTCGTCGAGCTGACGGAGCCGTCGTTGACGAGGATGTCGATGTTCGGCGTGCCGGAGCCCGGCGGCGTCTGCTCGTCCCAGGTCCCGTCCTCGTAGTCCGGCGCCGGGATGTACTCGAGGTCGGCGAGCGCTCCGTTCAGCTGGTCGAGCGTGCCGTTCATGTAGATGGTCAGGACCGGGCCACCCCAGACGGCGGGGTCGGTCGGGTTCTCGACGATCGCGCCCGAGGCGGTCTGGTAGACGGCGGGAGAGGACTGGACCTGGGTCGTGCCCGCCATGTAGAGGGAGCCGCCGGTGCCGTCCGTCAGGCTGATCTGCACCCGGCCGCAGAGCGAGATCGACCAGCCGTTTCCCGCCGTCGGATTGCAGGAGCCGGAGATCGACGCGTCCATCGTGAGCACACGGCTCTCGTTCGAGATCGCGTCGGTGCCCGCGAACTCGACCGTCTGGCTGACGCCCGTGTAGACGATTCGCGGCGCGGTGATGGTGGAGTCGCCCGCCTCGACGGGAGTCGCCGCAGCGATCGCGGCGCCGACGACGGAGAGGGCGACTGCCAGGCGACGGCGCAGGCTCTGGCCCCTGGTCGTGCAGGCTCCCGGAACGACGGTTGATCGGCTCAGGTGCGTCATGAGTTGCGTGCCTCCCGCACAAGGAGTCTCGATCTCCCGGTCGTCCCGGCAGGTCGATTCGGACTTAGTGGTTTTGAGACCGAGTCTATTTGAGGAGGGGTCAGTGTCAACGACGCAAATTGTGCGAAGTGTCACGTCCTCGACGCGTGCCGGCGTCGCCGGCTGGTCTCGGTCGGGCGCCGGCTCCTCGCAGATCTTCGTCGGGGCGCACGGCCGCGGGCTGAGGCGCGGTCCGGCTAGCCGCCGATCGAGGCCATCGCGGAGCCGATCGTCATCTCGTCCGGCGGGCGCTTGCCCCCGACGTAGAGCGCGGCGGCCGCCGCGACACCGGCCTCGCCCCGGCGGAGCAGGTCGACGAGCGGAAAGGCGTGGTCGTCCATCAGGCAGCGGCGAAGGCGGCCGCGGGCGTCGAGGCGCAGACGGTCACAGTCGCCGCAGAACGCGTGGCTGACCGGGTCGATCCAGCCGGTCGCAACGGACCGGCCGTTCCAGTCGATCGCCGCCCGGCGCGCCGGGGCGTTCGGGCGGTCCGGCAGGGGCGCCACGCGAGCGCCTTCGGAGACGAGCCATTCCCGGACGGCGGCTCCGGTGACGCGCTCGGCGATCGCCCAGCCGGCCTCGGTCCCGGTCTGCATCAGCTCGATGAAGCGGACCTCGACTCCCTTCTCCGACGCCAGGGAGAGCAGGGCGGGGACGTCGTCGCGGAAGGAGCTGCGGCGGAGGACCGAGTTGAGCTTGAGCGGGGTCAGTCCGGCGTCGAGGGCGGCGTCGACCCCTTCGAGCGCCTCCTCGACACGGCCCCCGCGCGTCAGCTCCCGGAAGCGTTCCGGGTCGAGCGTGTCGAGCGAGACGTTCACGCGTGCCAGGCCCGCCGCGGCGAGCTCCCGGGCCAGGCCGGCGAGGCGGGTCCCGTTCGTCGTCATCGAGACCTCGCGGATTCCGGGGATCGCGGCGACGGCCGAGACGAACGCGGGGAGGCCACCGCGGACGAGGGGCTCGCCTCCCGTCACCTTCACGCGGTCGACGGAGAAGCGCGCCGCGAGCCATCGCACCGCCTCCGCCAGCTCGGCCAGGCGCGGGATCTCGCCCCGCGGCACGAGCGGCACCCCGGCCTCCGGCATGCAGTAGGCGCAGCGGAGGTTGCAGCGGTCGGTGACGGAGACGCGAAGCGTCGCGGCGCCCGCGGCGCGAGGCTGGTCCACGAGAGCCCCTCAGCCGGAGCGGGTCGCGCGGGGTGTCGGCGAGGGCATCGAGGATCTCCTTTCCAGGCGGGACGCCGTCCCGTTTCCGGAGGCGACCCTCGGAGCGTCGAACCCGTCGCCGGGTCCTGCCCACCGTCCCGGGCCCCGGGAGGGCCTCCCTTCAGGGGCCGGGGATCGAAGACGAAGCAATTCTATCGCGGGCTTTCGCGCGTCGTCGCGCCGGACGGTCGGAACGAGGTCTAGACTGTACGGTGCGCCCGCGGCGAACGAAGCGAACCGGAGAAGGGGGAGCGGTGAGCGATCGGTCCGCACCCGAATCGGGAGAGAGAGGGCCGTGCGGGCAGTCGGCGCCCCGGCGTCCGGCTTCGTTCGACGGGGCCGCGCATGCCTGACGGGGCCTTCCTCGCGCTCGTCCACAACGCGAGCCTCCTCCTCGCGATGGCGCTCGTCTACGACCTCGCGACGACGCGCTGGTGGGGAGACGAGAGCCGCCTCCGACAGATCGCGGTCGGGGTGGCGATCGGCGGGCTCGGCATCGCCCTCATGCTCTCCTCCTGGGTGCTCGAGCCGGGGATCATCTTCGACACGCGCTCGATCCTCCTCGGCATTTCCGGCCTTTTCTTCGGGACCCTCCCGACCGTCATCGCGATGGCGATGACGGCGGCCCTCCGGCTCTGGCAGGGAGGCGCCGCGACCCCGATGGGCGTCAGCGTCATCGTGGCCTCCGGCTGCATCGGCCTCGCGTGGCGTTACCGGCGCCGCGCGGCCCTCGCCGACCTCGGGGCGAAGGAGCTCTACGCGCTCGGCGTCGCGGTCCACTTCACGATGCTTGCCCTGACGATGACGCTCCCCAGGGGGGTAGGGCTCCGTGTCCTGGCCGGAATCGGCCTCCCCGTCCTCGTCATCTACCCGGCCGCGACGGCGGCGCTGGGCCTCCTCATGGTCAACCGGCTTCGGAGGAAGCGGGACGCCGACCAGCTCCGGGAGAGCGAGGAGCGGACGCGGGCGGCCCTCTACGGGATCGGCGATGCCGTCCTCGCGACCGACGAGCGGGCGCGCATCACGCGGCTCAACCGGGTGGCCGAGTCGCTGACCGGCTGGCGCGAGCCGGACGCGGTCGGCCGGCCGGTGCGCGAGGTGCTTCGCATTCGGATCGAGGGCCCGGGAAGCGAGGAGGTCGATCCGGTGGCCGACGCGATGCGCACGGGTGAGCTCCGGTCGATCGGGAGGGGAACGGTCCTCGAGTCCCGGGAGGGCGTGACGCGGCCGGTGCTCGGGAGTGTCGCGCCGACCCACGCCGCGGACGGCGCCGTCTCGGGGGCCGTCGTCGTCGTCCGCGACCAGACCGCCGAGCGGGCGCGGGAGGCGGCGGCGCGCGAGCGCGAGAGCGTCTTCCGGGCGCTCTTCGAGCAGCGCGCCGTCGGCGTCGCGCACGTGGAGACGCCGACGGGACGTTTCCTGAGGGTCAACGACCGGTACGCCGAGATCCTCGGCTACGGCCGCGACGAGCTGGTCGACCGGACGTTTCGCGACGTGACGCACCCCGAGGACGTCCGGGCCAGCTCCGAGCTGGTCGAAGACCTGCTGGAAGGTCGGCGGCGCGAGTACACGATCGACAAACGCTACGTGAGAAAGGACGGCACGCTCGTCTGGGTGACTCTTTCCGTCTCCCCGATGTGGGCGCCCGGCGAGACGCCCTCGACGCATATCGCGATGGTCCTCGACGTCACGGAGCGCAAGGGGGCCGAAGAGCGGATGGCCGATCTGAACGCCGAGCTGGAGCGCCGCGTGGCCCGGCGGACCGAGCTCCTGACGGAGGCGAACCGGGAGCTGGAGGCCTTTTCCTACTCGGTCTCGCACGACCTGCGCGCCCCGCTCCGGGCCATCGACGGCTTCTCCCGGATCCTCTCGGAGGAGAAGGGGAGCCAGCTCGACGACGAGGGGCGCCGCCTCCTCGGGATCGTGAGCGGGAACGCCCGGAAGATGGGGCAGCTCATCGACGATCTTCTGGCCTTCTCGCGCTCCTCGCGCGCCGAGATGCGGCGAACCGAGGTCGACATGACCAGCCTCGCGCGCGCGGCGTTCGCCGAGGCCCGGCTGGCGGCCCCTTCGGGCGAGCGCGTCGAGCTGAGGCTCGCGAACCTGCCGCCCGCCCAGGGCGACCCGGACCTCCTGCGGCAGGTCTGGGTGAACCTCGTCGGGAACGCGGTGAAGTTCTCGGCCCTCGTCGAGGCGCCCGTCGTCGAGATCGAGGGGGCGGTCGAGGGGCGGCGGATCGTCTATCGCGTCCGCGACAACGGGGCCGGCTTCGACATGGCCTACGCCCACAAGCTCTTCGGGGTCTTTCAGCGCCTCCACGCCCCGTCCGAGTTCGCCGGGACGGGCGTCGGGCTGGCCCTCGCCAGGCGGATCGTCGCCCGTCACGGCGGCGACGTCTCGGCCGAGGGGGCGGTGGGGCGGGGAGCGACGTTCTCGTTCTGGCTCCCGCTCGCCGGCCCCCCGTCGGGCGAGGGCCGCGTCGGGCCGCTTCGGCCGGAGTAGGCGCCGGATGCTCGCCGCGGGCGGAGTGGTACCTTGCTCGCGATGGCCCGCCCGAGCGCGAACCCGTCCGGCCGCGAGACCCCGATGGCGATCCTCGGCCGCTACCTGCGGCCGCACCGCGGGCTCGTGGCGCTCACGCTCCTCCTGGCCGGGCTCGCCCAGGTCCTGACGCTCGTCGACCCCCTCATCTTCGGCCTCATCGTCGACCGTTACGTCCTCGCGCCCGGCGGCCGTCCCGAGTCCGAGCTCGTCCGCGGCGCGCTCTTCTGGCTCCTCGTCGCGGCGGGGGTCGCCCTCGCCGCTCGTCTCGCCTCGGCCCTCCAGGAATACGTGATGCGTCTCCTCGTCCAGAGCATCGGGCGGGCGATGTTCGACGACGGCCTCCGTCGGACCCTTCGGCTCGCGTTCCAGGAGATGGAGGAGCGGCCGAGCGGCGAGACGATGGCGCTCCTGACGAAGGTGCGGACCGACACCGAGCGGTTCGTGAACGCCTCGGTGACCGTCCTCTACTCCTCGCTCGTCGGGGTCGGCTTCCTCGTCTGGTACGGCGTCACCCGCTCCTGGCTCCTGATACCGGCGTTCGGGATCGGCGTCCTCGTCCTCGGCTCGCTGACCGGTCTCCTGAGCCGCCGGATCAAGACCGTCCAGCGGCAGGTCGTCCGCGAGACGACGCGGATGTCGGGGGCGATCACCGAGTCGCTCCGGAACATCGAGCTCGTCAAGAGCCTCGGCCTCACCCGGGCCGAGTTCCGGCGCCTCTCGGGCTACACGCAGCGGATCTTCGACCTCGAGATGGCGAAGGTGAAGCGCGTGCGGGGCCTCGCGTTCCTGCAGGCGGCGATCATCAACGTCCTCCGGCAGTCGATCCTCTTCATCCTCCTCTGGCTCATCTTCCGCAAGGCGCTCTCGCCGGGCGAGCTGATCGCGTTCCAGTTCATCCTGAACACGATCTTCGGGCCGCTCCAGCAGATGGGGAACGTCCTCCTGAACCACCGGGAGGCCGAGGCCTCGCTCGCGGCGTTCGGGCGTCTGATGGCGACACCGGTCGAGGAGCGGCCCGAGGAGCCGGTCGACGTCGGTGAGATCGAGAGCCTCCGCTTCGAGGACGTCTCGTTCCGCTACCGCGGCGCCGCGGAGGATGCGCTCGACCACATCGGGTTCGAGGCGAGGCTCGGCGACACGATCGCGTTCGTCGGCCCGTCGGGCTCCGGGAAGTCGACGCTCGTCAAGCTCCTCGTCGGGCTCTACCGGCCGACCGCGGGGGTCGTCACGATCGACGGCGTGCCGATCCACGAGCTGCGCTACAACCGCGTGCGACGGCAGATCGGGTTCGTGACCCAGGACCCGCAGCTCTTCTCGGGGACGATCCGCGAGAACCTCCAGCTCGTGAAAGAGGACGCGACCGACGAGGAGATGCTCGAGGCCCTCCGGCGCGCGTCGGCGACGCCGCTCCTGACGCGCTCGGGCCAGGGGCTCGACACGCGCGTCGGGGAGTCGGGCCTCCGGGTCTCCGGCGGGGAGCGCCAGCGCCTCTCGATCGCCCGCGCGCTCCTGCGCCGCCCCCGCCTCCTCATCTTCGACGAAGCGACGTCGGCGCTCGACTCGATCACCGAGCAGGAGATCGCCGCGTCGGTCCGCGAGGTCTCGGGGAGCCGGCAGCACATGGTGATCCTGATCGCGCACCGCCTCAGCACGATCGCGCACGCCGGGACGATCCACGTCCTCGAGCGCGGGCGGATCGTCGAGACGGGGAGCCACGACGAGCTCGTCGAGAGGCGGGGCCTCTACTACGCGATGTGGCGCCAGCAGATCGGCGAACGCGAGCCGTGGGGGGCGCCGCCTCGCGCGGCGGCGCCCCCTCTCGACGAGGCGGCGATCGCCGAGGACGCGCTCGTCGCGGAGGCCTGAGGGCGGGCCGAGGCGGGGCGGACGGAGGCGCCGCGTCCGGGGAGCGTCACGGGCACTGGATCAGCCCCTGCGCCCAGAGGCAGCCGCCGCAGGCGGGGAGGGGAGAGCCCGAGCAGTCGCGGGAGTTGTCGTCGGCCATCTCGCACGTGTTGCAGGAGCTGCACGGCGAGAAGTCGAACGCCTGGGCGCGCCGCCGGAGCTCGACGTACGCGGGGTCGGCCCAGACGTCGGCGAGGCTCCTGTCCCGGACGTTCCCGACGGCGCTGGCGTGCGAGTGCCGCCGGCGGTCTCCGAGCCAGTAGTCGTGGTCGTAGAGGAGGGCGAGGCAGGGGCTGACGGTCCCGTCCCACCTCACGGAAGTCGTCCCCCTTTCGACGAAGGGGCAGAAGTTGCGACCGCGGACGGCGGAGAGGCGAGGGCGCAGGTCGACCGGTCCGCCGTCGACCACGGCGGCAAGGGCCTCGCGGACGGCACCCGACGGCTCGAGGCGCGGGAGGAGGATCGCCGTCCTCTCCAGGGAGTCCCCGTCGCCCGGGGCGAGCCCCTCGTCGTAGAGCGTCTCGTCCTTCAGGTCGTCGGTGTACGCGAGGACGTTCGTCACGAGGAGGCGGTCCATTCCCGCCGCGCGTCCCAGCTTCACGACGTCGGGGAGCTGCCCGAGGTTCCGGCGCATCGCGACGAAGACGAGGCCGAGCCGGGTGCTCCGGCCGGGCGAGGCCTCGCGCAGCGCCCGGAACGCGGCGAGGTTCGCCAGGATCTCCGGGAGGGCGTCGCCGATCCGAACGTCGCGATACGCGGCGGGCGTCGCCCCGTCGATCGAGACCCAGAGCCGGCGAAGCCCGAGCGAGACGAGGGCGCGACGGACCTCGTCGCCGAGGAGGATGCCGTTCGTGATGAGCTCGACCTCGGCGCCGGCGCTGCGGGCCTCCTCCAGCATCGGGAGGATCCGGGGGTGCGCGAGCGGCTCGCCGAAGCCGCCGAAGAAGAGGACCGGGGGACGGGGGAGCGCCGCGAGCCCGCGGAGGAGGGCGTCGAACGTCTCCTCCGTCATGAAGCCCGACTCGGCGCTCCAGACGTTCCGCACGCACGTCGAGCAGGTCAGGTTGCAGGCGTTCGTCGGCTCGACGTAGACGCGCGCGAGGTTCGAGACCGGGCGTCGGGCGACCCAGAGCGGGTCGCCCGTCTCGATCCGGAGCGCGTCGCCCGGCCGGAGGCCGAGCTGCCGGGAGTCGGACGGGTCGGCGACGAGGCGGCCGTCGGCGTCGACGCGGAAGGAGACGATTCGCGTCTGCTCCGTCACCGGCCCGCCCCTTCCGCGCGGCGTCGCCTCATCGCGGGGCCTCAGCGCCCGGGCAGCCCCAGCTCCCGTGCGACGAGCGGGACGAGGACGGACCGGATCTCGTCCCGGACACGGCGGAACGCGGGGAGCGCCTCGTTCCCGGTCCCGGCGTGGGCCGGGTCCTCGAAGGCGTGATGGACGGTCCGCTTCGCGCCCGGGAAGACCGGGCATGCCTCGCGCGCCGAGTCGCACACGGTGACGACGAGGTCGAACGCGACCCCGCGGAGGCTCTCGACCCCCTTGCTCGAGTGAGTAGAGAGGTCGACGCCCGCCTCCGCCATGACCTGGATCGCCCGCGGGTGGACGAAGGACGGCGTCGTGCCGGCGGAAAACGCCTCGACGCTCTCGCCGAGGTCGTGCCGAAGCCACCCCTCGCCCATCTGCGAGCGGCAGGAGTTCCCGGTGCAGAGGACGAGGACCTTCTTCCTCACCGGGCTCCTCAGGAGGAGGGTGCCGTGGCGGCGGGCGCCGGGAACCATCCCCGCGTCCGGTTGCAGAAGGAGCAGACCGAAAGCATGACCGGCACCTCCACGAGGACGCCGACGACGGTCGCGAGCGCGGCGCCCGAGCCCGGGCCGTAGAGCGCGATCGCCGTCGCGACGGCGAGCTCGAAGAAGTTGCTCGCGCCGATGAGGGCGCCGGGCGCCGCGACGGCGTGCGGCACCTTCAGGAGCTTCATCAGGCCGTAGGCGAGGCCGGAGTTGAAGTAGACCTGGATCAGGAGCGGGACCGCGATCAGGACGACGTGGAACCAGTTCGTCAGGAGGTTGTCGGCCTGGAACGCGAAGATGAGGACGAGCGTCGCGAGGAGCGCGACGACGGTGACGGGGTGGAAGACGGGGAGGAAGGTCCCCTCGAACCACGCCCGCCCTCTCGCCCGAATCAGGAGCGTCCGGCTGAGGCTCCCGAGGGCGAGCGGAATGACGATGAAGACGAGGACGGAGAGGAGGAGGACCTTGAACGGCACCGTCAGGTTGCTCGCGCCGGCGACGAGGAACGTCACGATCGGCGCGAAGAGGACGAGCATGATCAGGTCGTTCACCGAGACCTGGACGAGCGTGTAGGCCGG
The DNA here is from genome assembly GCA_022711615.1 of Acidobacteriota bacterium. GTDB lineage: Bacteria > Acidobacteriota > Thermoanaerobaculia > UBA5066 > UBA5066 > UBA5066. Next base: position 8,506 of record JAKLER010000008.1, on the reverse strand, counting down.
GTCCCCGTCCGTCAGGTACGACCAGACGAAGACCATCGCCGTGCAGGGCGCCGCGGCGAGGATGATCGCCCCCGCGATGTACTGGTCGGCGAGGCCGGCCGGGATCCAGGCCGCGAAGACGTTCTTGAAGAAGAGCCAGGCGAGGAAGGCCATCGAGAACGGCTTGACGAGCCAGTTCACGAAGAGCGTGACGAGGAGGCCCTTCGGCCGCCTCCCGACCCCCGCGAGGCTCGTGAAGTCGATCTTCAGCATCATGGGGTAGACCATGAGCCAGATCAGGACGGCGATCGCGACGTTGATCTGGCTCCCCTCGCCGAACTCGAGCTTCCGCACGGCGTCGGTCGCCCCGGGGAAGAGCTTCCCAAGGGCGACCCCGGCGACCATGCAGAGCGCGACCCAGAGGGTCAGCCAGCGCTCGAAGACGTTGAGGCGCTTCGGGGCGGCGGCCTCGCTCACTCGAACCTCCTACGCGGCGGGCTTCACCGCGCGGACGAAGGCGCTCCGGAACTTCCCGTCGACCTCCGCGCCGAGGGCGTCGACGTCGATCCCCGCCGAGGCGAGGAAGTCGCGGGCGTCGTCGACCCGGTAGACGCGCGTCGGCTCGACGGTGACGTCAGTGAAGCCGGCGGCGCGGAGTTTGGCGACGTAGTCGTCCTCGTCGAGGGCGCCGGCGATGCAGCCGATCCAGAGCTCGACGCTCTTCTTCACCGGCGCGGGGATCTCCCCCTTCGTCACGACGTCGGACACGGCGAAGCGCCCGCCCGGCTTCAGGACGCGGAAGGCCTCGCCCAGGACGCGGTCCTTGTCCGCCGCGAGGTTGATGACGCAGTTCGAGATGATCACGTCGACGCTCGCGTCGGGGAGCGGGATCTCCTCCATCGTCCCCTTCAGGAACTCGACGTTCGTCGCCCCCGCCTGTCGCTGGTTCTCCCTAGCGAGCGCGAGCATCTCGTCGGTCATGTCGAGGCCGTAGGCCTTGCCGGTCGGCCCGACCCTCTTCGCCGAGAGGAGGACGTCGATGCCGCCGCCGGAGCCGAGGTCCAGGACGACCTGGCCCTCCTCCAGCTTTGCGAGCGCCGTCGGGTTGCCGCAGCCGAGCGAGGCCTGGACGGCCGTCGTCGGGAGGAGCTCCTTCTCGTGGTCGGCGTAGAGGTTCGAGGTGATCGGGTCGCAGGAGAGGCCCGAAGCCGACGGGGCGGTGCCGCAGCACGAGGCGCGCCCCTCCTTCACCTGGAGGGCGGCCTTCCCGTACTTCTCCCTCACGACGTCGCGGATCTCGTTGTCGTTCATCTTCGTCTCCTTTGTATCAAGAATTCTCGATACGTTGAAGAAAAAAAAGGGTTTCAGGTGCGGCAGCAGCTCGCGGCGCACGCCTTCGCGGCCGCCTCGAGCTCCTCGAGGGCGACCCGGATCTCCTCCACCGCCTCGGGGACGAGGGAGTAGTGAATCCAGCGCCCCTCGCGCCGGTCCCGAACGAGGCCAGCGTCCTTGAGGGTCTTCATGTGGAAGGAGAGACGGGACTGCTGGGCGACGAGAAGCCCGGTCAGGTTGCAGACGCACTGCTCCCCGTTCCGGAGGGCGGCCAGGATACGAATGCGGGTCGGGTCCGAAAGGGCGTGGAAGAGGTCGGCGAGACGTTCCGCGCGGTCCTCCCTCGCGAGCGGGAGGCCGGTCCGGACCGGCTTGGCGCGGGACATCGTCGTCGCCATGGGGACCAATATATCCACGAAACTTGATATGTCAAGGGTGCGCGGAGAGAATCGTGCGCGGCGGGAGGGGAAGTCGGCCGGCGGCGCTCCGCTCGCGGTTCGGACGGAGCCCCCCCCGGCCTTCACCGCAGCCGCAGGATCCGGACGGCTCCGAGGAGGACGAGCGCGGCGACGAGCGTCCCGACGACGAGGTCGGGAAGGCGGGAGCCGGTCGCCGCGACGAGAGCGCCCGCGGCCATGACGCCGAGGTTCGCGAGGACGTCGTTCGTCGAGAAGATCCAGCTCGCCTTCATGTGTGCGCCGCCGTGCCGATGCCGGGCGAGGAAGAGGAGGCAGGAGACGTTCCCGGCGAGGGCGAGGGCGGAGATCCCGATCATCGCGGGCGGCTCGGGCGCGCTCCCGGTGACCCAGCGCCGCGCGACGTCGAAGAACACACCCGCCGCCAGAAGCGCCTGGAGGACACCGGAGGCGTGCGCGGCCCGCAGCTTCGCGGCGGAGGCCCGGCCGACGGCCCAGAGGGCGAGGCCGTAGACGAAGGCGTCCGCGAGCATGTCGAGGGAGTCGGCGATGAGGCCGGTCGACTGCGCGAGCCAGCCGGCGACGCTCTCGACGAGGAAGAGGACGGCGTTGATGGCGAGGAGGAGGCGGAGGGAGGAAGCCTCCTCGTGGACCTTCGGCGCAGCGGGTGTCGCGGGACCAGCGGCGACCGACTCGACGACGCGAGCCCCGAGGCCGAGAGGTTCGAGCTTCGCGAGGAGCGCACCGGGCTCTCCCCGGTGGGTCACGGAGAGGGTCCGGCTCCGCAGGTCGAACCTCAGGTCGTCGACGCCTTCGACTCCGTCGAGCGCCATCCGGACGAGCCGCTCCTCGGACGGGCAGTCCATCCTCGAGATGGCAAGGAGGGTCGTCTGCAGGCCGGCGGGCGTCATCGGACGGGCATCGTAGCCGCTTGGCGGGTCGGATCGGCGAGGCCGGACCCGGACGCATGGTCGAAGCGAGGCCCGCCCCGGCCGCTCTCTCGTTCATCAGCTCGCGGGAGGAGGAGCCGGGACGGACGGCACGTATCGTCTTCCTCGCCGACGCGCACGCGGCCCGGCCGGAGAGCGCCGTCGTCGAGGTCACGCTTCTCGTCGGACCGGAGGGGACGACGGTAAAGGCCGCCGCGCGCCCTCTGGCCGAGTATGGGATGAGGGCGCCGGATGCGGAGGGCACCGCGTCCGGCTGCACGCCGTGTCAGGTCACCCGGACAAAGCTCGGATTCGTCCCGTACAGCCGTGGGTTGGCGACGGGCAACTCGATCTTCGCCGTCCGCTGCCTCGCTGAGGCCCTGGGCGGGCAGCCCGGGAAGTGAGCGGGGCGCGGGGTCGTCTCGACCGCGCGGCGCCTCAGCCCAGGAAGACGAACCTCACCGAGAGGTAGACCCCGACGGCGACGAAGACGACGCCGGTGAGGCGCCGCGCCCAGACCTCGAATGCCCCCACCTTCTTCAGCGCCGCGCCGAGCGCCTTCGTCCCTCCCGCGGCGACGAGGGCGAGGACGGCGACCGGGAGCGCGGTGCCGAAGCCGTAGACGACGGGGAGGACGACCTTCGAGCCGTGCTGGAGCGAGAGCGGGACGAGGCTGCCGAAGAAGAGGGCCGCCGAGACCGGGCAGAACGAGAGGGCGAAGAGGGCTCCGAGGAAGAGCGCGCCAACGGCGCCCCCTTCGGCCGCCTTCTTTCGCAGCTCCTCGCTCCCGGCCGTCGTCGAGAGTCCGGCCGAGATTAGGCCGAGGAGGTACATCCCGACGAGGACGAGGAGAGGCCCCAGGAGCTTGTTCATATAGCGCTGGAGAAACTGCGAGACGCCGGGCACCGAAAGGAGGCCGAGGACGACGACGGCGCTCACGGCGGCGTAGGCGAGGGCGCGGCCGAGGGAGTAGGAGAGGGCCGAAAGGAGGACCAGGCGCGGGCGGTCGGCGCGGCGCGCGAGATACGAGACGGCGGCGATGTTCGTCGCGAGGGGACAGGGGCTGATCGACGTCAGGACGCCGAGCCAGAGCGCCGTCGCGGCGGCCGGAGCGAGGTCGGGCGTCAAGCCGTGCCCAGGAAGGCCTGGACCTCCCGCTCGACGTAGTCCTGGAACGACCCGGGGTTCCCGAGGAGGTGCCAGACCTGGTCGAGGTTCTTCCAGCGGACCTCCTTGCCGTCCTTCACCTCGGAGACGACGACGGACTTCGTGTAGAGGCCGTAGTCCTTCACGAAGTGGGCGTGGACGGGCTCGTCCACGTTCACGAGGCGCCAGACGATCCGCTTCTCGGCGATGGGGCCGGCGAAGCGCGTCGTCATCGTGGCGTTCGTGAGGTCCTCGATCTTCAGGCACGAGGCGCAGCGCGCCGTGGTGTGGAAGTAGGTGACGTAGACCGTGGACGGCTCGGGAGCGGGCCGCGAGGCGGGGGCTTTCGCGGCCGGCGGCGCGGGGCGGGGCGTGGCCGCGGGAGGCGCGGTCGGAACGGGAGCGGCGGCGGGGGGCGCCGGGGGCTCTGCGATCGCGGCCGAAGGAGCGGGCTCCGCGGGCCGGGCGGCGTCCGCTGCGGCGACGGCCTGCGCGTGCCGCGTCTCCTTCACCGCGAACGTGACTCCCGTGACGGCGACGAAGGCGAGGAGGGCCCCGGTGACGAGGTGCTTCTTCTCGATGCTCATGACGCGAACGCTCCGAAGACCAGACCGGTGATCGTGGACATGACGACGACGAGGGCGACGTAGACGACCGTCTTCTTCGTCCCGAGGTACGAGTTGATGACGATCATGCTCGGCAGGGAGAGGGCCGGGCCGGCGAGGAGGAGCGCCAGCGCGGGCCCTTTGCCCATTCCGGACCCGAGGAGGCCCTGGAGGATCGGGATCTCGGTGAGCGTCGCGAAGTACATGAAGGCGCCGGCCACGGAGGCGAAGAGGTTCGCGGCGAGGGAGTTGCCGCCGACCGCCCCGGCGATCCAGGCGTCCGGGATCAGCCCCGAGTCGTGGCCGGGGCGGCCCATGAGCCACCCGGCGACGAGGATGCCGCCGAGGAGGAGCGGGAGGATCTGCTTGGCGAACTCCCACGAGCCGAGGACCCAGAGACGGAGCTCGTCCCGGTCGTACCAGCGGACCATCATGAAGACGAGGGCCGCGAGGGCTGCGCCGGCGAGATACCAGTGCGCCTCGTAGACCGCCGCGAAGAAGCCGACGGCGCGGTTGGAGGCGCCCCAGTTCGCGAAGACGAGGATCGCGACCATCGAGCCGAGGAAGGAGGCATCCTGCCACCCCGCGCGCGTCCGGCCGCTCGCGGCAGCGCCTGCCGCGGCGAACGGGTCGGGGCCGTTCTTCGCGCGCTCGGCCTCCTCCTCACGAAAGATCGCCGCCATGATCAGGCCGATGACGACGGCGAAGGCGACGGCGCCGATCGCGCGGGCGAGGCCGATCTGGAGGCCCAGCACCCGCGCCGTGAGGATCATCGCGAGGACGTTGATCGCGGGGCCCGAGTAGAGAAACGCCGTGGCCGGGCCGAGGCCCGCGCCGCGCTTGTAGATGCTCGAGAAGAGGGGCAGGACCGTGCAGGAGCAGACCGCGAGGATGGCGCCGGAGACCGAGCCGACCCCGTAGGCGACCGGGCGCTTCGCCGTCGCGCCGAGGTACTTCATGACGGCGCCCTGGCTCACGAACTGGCCGATCGCGCCCGCGATGAAGAACGCCGGGACGAGACAGAGGAGGACGTGCTCGCGCGCGTAGTCGCGGAGCAGGACGAACCCCTCGGGAACGGCCCGCTGGAAGCGCGAGCTCTCGACCGGCAGGAAATACGCGCCGAGGAAGAACCCGACGATCAGGAGGAGCTTCGTCCTCTCCTTCATGGATGGCCTCCGGGCGGGCGCCGCGTCCGCCGCAGCCACGCCCCGTCGCGGGGACTCAGAGGGCGGCGAGCGCCGCGCGGAGCTCCTCGGCCTTCGGGATGCGGCCGGAGAAGATCACCTTCCCGTCGACGGCGACGCCGGGAGTGGCCAGGAGGCCGAGCTCGATCATCCGCTCCATCCCCTCGACCTTCTCGACGGTGAAGGGGAGGCGCTCCGTCTCGACGACGTGGGAGACGACGCGGAACGTCTCCTTGCAGCGCGTGCAGCCGGGGCCGAGGACTTCGATCTTTCGGGGGGCGGTGTCCATGGAACGGTCCTTTCTTCGGGAGGGAGGGGCCGGCACCCGGCCCTCGATTCGGCTGATCACGAATCATAGTTTATTGATGGATGGGCGTCCAGGACGTCGCCGGGAGGACCGGCGGGGACGCCGCGGGCCGGCGGCTATCATCGGGTCGTGAGCCTGCGCAGAACGGCCTCCCGGCGCGTCGACGTGGCGCCGCGACCCCGGTTCCTCTCGCCGTCGGCCCCGCCGCGATGAACCGCCGCACGTTCCTCGCCGCCCTCGCCGCGTTCCCGGGCGCACGCCTCCTCGCCGCGGCCGACGCCGGACCCCGGATGCGCGTCTTCGGGAGCCTCCCGCGCCCCGAGCGGGTCCGCCGCGTCTTCGCCGCCGGCCCTCCGGCGGCCGTCCTCGCCCACGTCCTTTCGCCGGAGCGCCTGATCGGCTGGCCGATGCCTCTCTCGCCGGAGGCGCGCGCGTTCCTCGCGCCCGCGGTCCGCGAACGCCCGTTCCTCGGGCGGCTCTCGGGGCGCGGCAGCACGATCCCGCTCGAGAAGCTCCTCGCGCTCGAGCCCGACCTGATCCTCGACACCGGGACGGTCGACGCGACCTACCTCTCCGCCGCGGAGAACGTCCACGAGCGGACCGGCATCCCGTACGTCCTCGTGCCGGGGCGACTCGCCGACAGCCCGTGGCAGCTCTCGGAGGCGGGGCGCCTCCTCGGCGTGCCGGAGCGCGGCGCAACGCTTGCGCGCGAGGCGGAGCGGCTGCTCACCGAGGCGCGCGGGGCGCTCCGCGCGGGCGCGCGAGGGCCGCGCGTCTACGTCGCCCGCGGCCCGGACGGCCTCGAGACGGTGAAGGAGGGCTCGCTCAACGCCGAGTCGCTCGCCCTCGCCGGGGGACGGAGCGTCGCGGACGGCCCGGGGGGAGGCGTCGCGCGCGTCTCGTTCGAGCAGGTGGCGGCCTGGCAGCCGGAGGTCGTTCTGACACAGGACGCCGGCTTCTTCGCGAGCGCGCGGAGCGACGACCGCTGGTCGCGCCTTCCCGCCCTTCGTGCGGGGCGGCTCCACCTGGTCCCGAGCCTGCCGTTCGGGTGGCTCGACGGCCCTCCGGGCGTCAACCGCCTCGTCGGCCTCCCGTGGCTCGCCTCGCGCCTCCACGGCTCGCCGCTCGGGAAGGAGGAGGTCGAGAGGGTCCGCGCGTTCCACGCTCGGTTCTACGGCTTCTCCCCCGAGAGGGCGACGCTCGAGAGGATGCTGGCGGGGGCCTGATGCCGCGGTGGCCCTGGCTCCTCCTCGGACTCCTCCTCACGCTGGCCGTCCTCGCCGGGCTCGCCGCGGGCCCGATCGCGCTCGGGCCCGGCGAGCTCCTGCGCGCGCTCCTCGGAGGCCCCTCCGCGGAGGGGCAGGCGACGATGGTCGTCTGGAGCCTTCGCCTCCCGCGGCTCGGCGCGGCCCTCCTCGTCGGCGCGGCCCTCTCGGCCGCCGGGACGGCCTACCAGGCGATGTTCCGCAACCCGCTCGTCTCGCCCGACATCCTCGGAGCCTCCGCAGGGGCGGGAATGGGAGCGGCCCTCGCGATTCTCTTCGGTCTGCCGACGCTCGGGATCCAGGGGGCGGCCTTCGCCGGCGGCCTCACCGCCGTCGGCCTCGTCACGCTCGTCGCGGGGCGCGTGCGGCGGCACGACCCGGTCCTCGTCCTCGTCCTCGCCGGGATCGCGATCGGGACCCTCTTCTCGGCCGGGATCTCGCTCGCGAAAGTCCTCGCGGACCCGACAGTGCAGCTCCCGTCGATCACCTTCTGGCTCCTCGGAGGGCTCAGCGCCTCCTCTCCGGCCGACGTGGGGCGCGCGGCGCCGCTCGTCGCGGCGGGGCTCCTCCCGCTCCTCCTCCTCCGTCATCGGGTCGACCTCCTGACGCTCGCCGACGAGGAGGCCGCTGCGCTCGGGGAGGACGTCTCCCGCCTGCGCTTCACGCTCATCGTCTCCGCGACGCTCGTGACGGGCGCCTCCGTCGCGATCGCGGGGATCGTCGGCTGGGTGGGGCTCGTCGTGCCGCACGCGGCACGGCTCCTCGTCGGGCCGCGGTTCGCGCGCTCGATGCCGGCCGCGCTCCTCCTGGGCGCCGCGTTCGTCGCCATCGCCGATACGCTCGCCCGCAGCGCCGCCGCGATCGAGCTCCCGCTCGGCATCCTCACGGCGTTCGTCGGCGCGCCCGCCTTCCTCTGGCTCCTCGCGCGGGGAGGCCGCTTCTCGTGAGGCGCCTCGAGGCGCGCGGCCTGAGCTTCGGCTACGACGGGGCTCCCGTCGGCGAAGGGGTCGACCTCGACCTCGCGGGCGGGGAGATCGTCTGCCTCCTCGGCCCGAACGGGGGAGGGAAGACGACGCTCTTCCGGACGCTCCTCGGCGTCCTGCCGCCGATCGCCGGCGAGGTGCGCGCCGCGGACCGGCCGCTCGCCCGCTTGTCGCGGCGCGAAAGGGCGCGCCTCCTCGGCTGGGTCCCGCAGGCGCACGCCGGACTCTTCGCCTTCACCGTGGAGGAGGTCGTGCTGATGGGCCGGACGGCCCGGCGCGGCCGCTTCGCCGCCCCGTCGCGGCGCGACCACGACGTCGTCCGCGAGGCGCTCGAGCGCCTCGGGATCGGCCGGCTGGCCG
>JAKLER010000079.1 GCA_022711615.1 Acidobacteriota bacterium | reverse complement strand
AACGCGCGCGCGCCTTCGGCGTCCCGTCCGCGTCGTGTCCGGTCGCGAGCGCGGCGTCGAGCTCCGGGGCCCAGCCAAAGGAGGCCCGCTCCATGCCGAGAGGCGCGAAGAGGGCGCCCTTCGCGTACTCCTCGAGCGGCGCTCCCGCCACCTTCTCGACGGCGCGCTGGAGCTGGTAGATCGCCTCGCCCGAGTAGCCGAAGCGGGAACCCGGCTCGAAGAGGACGGGGAGAGGGCCGTCGCGCTCCTCGCCTCCCGGCCTCCAGTTCGGCAGGCCCGAGGTGTGCGAGAGGACCCTCCGCGGCGTGATCCGCGCGAGCTCGGCCTGGCCCGGGACGGAGGGAAGGTCGACGACCTCCGCGATCGGCCGGTCGAGGTCGAGCTTCCCTTCCTCGACGAGCTTCAGCGCGACGTACGCGAAGGCCGGCTTCGTCATCGAGGCGGCCTCGAAGAGCGTCGCCGTCGTGGCGGGCGCGCCCGTCTTCGCGTCGGCGACGCCCCAGGCCTTCGAGAAGGCGACCTTGCGGTCCTTCACGAGGGCGATCGATACGGCAGGGACGTGGTGCTCCTTCATGAGGAGAGGCACGAGCCGCTCGATCGTCGCGAGCGTCGTCTCCCACGACGACGCGCGAAGCCACGCCGCGGGGTCGATCCGCTCGAGCGCGAGAGCGGCCCCGCGCCGGACGTCCTCGTCGCGGTCCCAGAGGGCGTCGCGGAGGGCGGGAAGCGCGGGGGAGGCGGCGCGGCCGACGGCCCCGAGGGCGTTCGCCACGGTCCAGCGGACGACCTCCTTCGGGTCGGCGAGCGCCTTCGAGAGCGCGGGGACGGCCCCGCCCGCCTCCGGCCCGAGCTTTCCGAGGGCGATCGCGGCTCCGGTCCGGACGTCCTCGCGGGGGTCTGCGAGCGCGCGGACGAGGGCGGGGACGCTCGCCTCGCCGATCCGTGCCAGGGCGTCGGCTGCCGCGCCGGCGACGTACGGGTCGGCGTCGGCGAGGGCCGCGGCGAGCGGGTCGACGGCCGCCGCGCCGGTCGTCGCGAGAGCGGCCGCGGCGCGCTCGCGGACGAGGGCGTCCGGGTCGGAGAGGCCCGCGGGGGCCTGCGCGGCGGCCGGGCGGGCGAGGAGCACGAGGAGAAGCGGGGCGAGGAGAGGCCGGCTCATCGCGCGCTCCGCGGGAAGACCTTCGTGAAGGGCGCGGCGTCGTCGAAATCGTCGTCGAAGGAGAAGAGGATCGGGAGCCCGCCCGTGTGGAGGAAGACGACGGGGACGGCCGGATCGAGGACGCCGCTTCGGGCCAGGCCGAAGAAGCCTGCCATCGCCTTGCCGGTGTAGACGGGGTCGAGGAGGAGCCCCTCGAGCCTCGCGCTCTCGAGGATCGCCTCGCGCCCCGCTTCCGTCGCGACGCCGTACTCGCCGCGGAAGGCGTCGTGGACCTCGACGTCCGCGGAGCCGAGCTGCGGCGGCAGGCCGAGGAGCGCGGCGCTTCCGGCCGCGAGCTCGGCCGCCCGGGCGGCGATCGGGTCGGCCTCCCGCGAAACGCTGATCCCGACGACGCGCGCGGCAGGGAGGAAGAGCCTCGCGCCGAGCGCGAGGCCGGCGAGCGTCCCGCACGAGCCGACCGCCGCGACGAGCTGGACCTTCCCCGGGCCGAGCTGCGCGGCGAGCTCGCGCATCGCCCGGACGTAGCCGAGCGCGCCGTTCGGCGTGCTCCCGCCGAGCGGGACGAGGAACGGCCGCCGCCCCGTGGCCCGCAGCTCGCACGCCCAGGCCTCCATCGCCGCCGCGAGGGAGTCGTTCGCGTCGTCGTCCAGGAGGTAGCGCGTCTCGGCGCCGTAGAGCGCGCCGAGGAGGAGGTTCCCTTTCCGGTGCGCGACGTCGGGGCCGCCGAGGACGAGCTTCGCCTCGAGGCCGAGGCGGCGCGCGGCGGCGGCGGTCAGGACGGCGTGGTTCGACTGCGGGCCGCCGACGGTGAGGACGACGTCGAACTCGCCGGAGGCCGTCGGGGCGAGGTCGTACTCCAGCTTTCGGGCCTTGTTCCCCCCCATCGCGAGGCCGGTCAGGTCGTCGCGCTTGACGAGGAGGCCTGCGAGGCCGAGGTGCGCCGCGAGTCGCGGCGCCTCCTGCAAGGGGGTCGGAAGGACCGCGAGCGGGACGCGGCCGACGGCTTCGAGACGCTCCTCGACGAGGCTCATGACGATCTCCCGGCCGGGCGGGGCCGCGGCCACTCGACCCTCGAGTATGGGCGAAGAGGGCCGGGCGAGGGGCGCCGGCGCGCCGGCGGCGCCGGACCTCCGCTGGAGTGGACGACCGATGCACCCGCCGCGGCGCTCGCCGCCTTCCTTCGCGCCGGGATGCTGCCGCCGGAGCGGAGCCGCGTCCCTAGCGGGCGGGACGGCGCTCGCGGAGCATGCCGCGACGGAGGATCTCGGAGATGTCCCGGATCGCTTCCTTCGACGGCTTGCCGAACTGGTCGGGGACGTGGAAGAGACGCTCGACCGCGTAGTACTGGAGGAAGATCCGGCTCGCGAGCATTACGGCCGAGAGCGGCGACACGTCCGGCGTGAGGCGCGCTTCGAAGTCGTCCTGCGCGTGGTAGCGGCGGAGGAACGCCGCGAAGCGCTCCGCCATGCCGGAGTAGAAGCGCTGGATGTGGGTCCCCTGCATCTCGACGACGTCGACGTAGATGAGCGCGACGTGGCGCTCCCAGGCCCGCACGCTCGCCTCCGCCGCCTCGGCGAGCTCCTCGAGACGGTCTGGGAAGGCCCCCGAGGCGAGGGCCCTGTTGAAGGGAAAATCGGGGCTCTCGATCGCCGCCCAGTACTGGGAGAGGAGCGTGTCGAAGAGCTCCTCCTTGTCACGGAAGTGGTGGTAGACGCTTCCGGTGGAGACGCTGGCCGCCTTCGAGATGTCGCGGATGCTCGTCCCGCGGTAGCCCTGCCGGGAGAAGAGCTCGAGAGCCGCCTCGAGGATCTGCGCCCGGCTCCGCTCCGACTTTTCCTCCTGGTCCATCCCGCACTCCGCCTCGATCGGCAACCGTAGGGGGCGCGCGCTCCGGCGTCAAGGGCGTCCCTGCCGGCCGAAGTCGAGCGTGCGCTCGGACGCCGCCTCCCGGTAAAGTCGGGGCTCCGGATGTCCCGCGCGCGTCGCGTCCTCCTCCTCGCGCTCGGCGCCCTTCTCGCGGGCGCGGCGATGCGCGGTCTCCTCGCCGTCGTCGAGGCGGCGCTCGAGGCGAAGGTCCGCGCCCGGATCGTCTCCGAGGCGGCGGAGCGCGGCTTCCGGGCGGAGCTCGAGCGTGTGCGCCTTCGGCTCCCGTTCCGCGCGCGGCTGACGGGCCTCGCGCTGGCCGGCCACGGTGTCACCCTGCGCCTCGACCGGGTCGACGTGCGTGCGGGCTTCGCGGGGCACGGCCTCGTCGGCCGACTGCGTCGGCTGGAGAGCGGTTCGATCTCGGCCGAGCTGCCCCATGGCCTCTCGGTTCGCGTGGCTCCGTCGGAGTGGGACGTGTCGGCTCGGGGCGGCGTCGCCTGGTTCTCGGGCCGTTCCGGCGAGGGGGCATTCGCTCTCGGGCGGACGGCGGGAGGCGGCGCCGACCTCCGTGCCGACCGGCTCGACCTGACGCGCCTCGTCCGGCTTCGGCGGGACGGCGTTCTCGTCGGCGACCTCGGCGTCGTCACCGGGACGCTCGCCCTGTCGCGGACGGCAGGCGAAGGCCTCGCGGTCGAAGCGAACCTCCTCTCCCGGCAGGTCCGGCTCGGGCTCCCGCCCGAGGAGGACGCTTCGGCCGAAGCCTCCCTGGGCGAACCATTCGACGCGGTGGGCTCCGTGAGCGCGACGCTCCATCCGGAGGCGCGCTTCGTCGAGGTCGCCTGCGCGACCGGCGACGCGGCCGGCCTCGCCGGCTCGGCGCGAGGAGTCGGCGCGACCGCGCCCGGCGACGCCTGGATCGACGTGGCCCTCGTGATCCCTCGCCTCGAGCTCGGGCCGCTGCTCGCGGCGTCCGGGCTCGAGCTCCCCGCCGAAGGCGGCGACCTCGGAAGCGCGGCGCTCGAAGGGCGAATCAGCGGTCGGATGCTCGACCCGAAGTCCTGGGTCGTGGAGGAGGCGCTCGACTTCCGCCCGCCGGCGCAGCCCCTTCCCGAGATCGAGCGGCTTCGGGGCCCGTTCCGGCGCGTCATGACGGGGCGCGACGGCCGCCGGACGCCGGTGGCCGTCGACCCGGAGAGCCCCGACTTCGTCCCGCTCGAAGAGGTGCCGGCGCACCTGGTCCGGGGGCTTCTGACCTCCGAGGACGCCGACTTCTGGGGACACCCGGGCATCGACCTCGGCGAGATCCCGGTCGCGGCGTCGATGAACTGGGTCCGCGGCCGGCGCGCGCGGGGCGCCTCGACGATCACGCAGCAGCTCGCGAAGAACCTCTTCCTGACGCGCGAGCGGAGCTACCGGAGGAAGCTCCAGGAGGCGGCCCTCGCGCTCCTGCTCGAGTCGTCGCTCGGGAAGCGGCGGATCCTCGAGATCTACCTGAACGTGATCGAGTGGGGGCCGGGCCTCCACGGCCTCGGTCCCGCGGCGCGCCACTACTTCGGCAAGAACCCCCAGGACCTGACGCCCCGCGAGGGGGCGTTCCTCGTGGCGCTGATCCCGGGGCCGATCAAGTACCAGTCCTCGTTCGCGGGAGGGGTCCTGTCGAGGGGCTTCACCCGGCTCGTGAACGGCGTCCTCCGCCGCCTGGCCTCCGTCGGGATGCTGACCGACGAGGAGCTGAAGGTGGAGCTCGAGACGCCGCTGCGGCTGCGGTGGACGCCGGCCGATGTGGCCGGCGAGGAGCTCGTGGCGGGCGGAGCCGGATCCGGCGCGCTCGAGCCGGACGAGGAGGCTCTGGACGAGGTCGGCGTCCCGCCCCTCGATCCCGTCGCGCCGGCGGCCGCGGGGGACGAGCCGGCCCCGTCCGGCCTTCTCCCGTCGACCGCTCCGCCGCCGCCTGCGGCCGGCCCCGCGGCAGGCGCGGGGGCCGTGCCGGGGTCCGCGGCGGCGCCGACGCCGGTGGCAACGCCGCTCGCGAAGGAGCCTTCCGGACCGCCGATCCCCGCGACGCCAGCCGTGCCGCGCCCGGTCCCGCGCGCGACGGCGCCGGCGGTCTGAAGCGGCCTTCCCTCAGGGCTCGGAGCCGTCTCCCGCGGGGTCGGCGACCGCCCGAGCGAGGAGCCGCGCGATGTGCTGGACCTCGACGGGGTCCTTCGACTTGTCGAAGCCGCCGCGGATCTGCATGACGCAGCCGGGGCAGTCCATGACGGCGGCGGATGCCTGCGTGTCGCGGATGTTCGCGAGCTTCTTCTGGAGGATCGGTTTCGAGATCTCGGGGAACTTCAGGGAGTAGGAGCCGCCCATGCCGCAGCAGGTGTCCGACTCCTTCATCTCGACGACCTCGTGCCCGGCCTTCCGGAGGAGGGCGCGCGGCTCCTCGGAGACGTGGAGGGTCCGTTTCAGGTGGCAGGAGTCGTGGTATGTCACCGGGGGGACCTTCTTCGGGTCGATGTGAAGCGAGCCCTCGTCGACGAGCTTCGTCACGAGGGAGGAGAAATCGATCACCTTCTCCGCGAGCGCCTCGGCCTTCGCGAGCCACTCGGTCCGCCCCGTGCTCCGGAGCGACCGCGCGAACTCGTGGCGGAGCGCCGTCGTGCAGGTGGGGCAGGCGGAGACGACCCATTCGGCCCCCTCGGCGAGGAGCGCCTCGATGTTGTCGATCGCGTTCTGCGCGGCCACCTCGTAGGCGCCGCTGTAGCGGGCCGGGGCCCCGCAGCAGGTCTGCGTCTCGGGGAAGGTCACCTCGACGCCGCCCGCGTTCAGGACCTTCACGACGTCCCCGCCCATCCCGGGGTAGGCGAAGTCGATGAGGCAGCCGGCGTAGAAGGCGGCCTTCCGCATCCTGCGCGCCTCCGCACCGGGGGCCGCGGGCTCCTCCGCGCGGACGACCCTCTGCTCGATGGCCCGGAACGCGTCGCGGAACGGCGCCTCGGCGATCGCCGGGAGGCTCCGGAAGTCGGCGAGCCCGGAGAGGAAGAGCGGCAGGTGCCTCACGAAGCCGTCCTTCTCGAACGGCTTCTGGGCGAGCGAGGCCGACCGGAGGACCGAGTGGAAGAGGCGGCGGTTGTTGACGACCTTGAAGATCGCCTTCTGGACGAGGGGCTGCCCCTTCTCCTGGACCTGCCGGCGGCGGACCTCGACGATGAGCTCGGGGATGTCGATCTTCCCCGGGCAGACGCCGACGCAGTTGCCGCACTGGATGCAGAGCCCCTGGATCTCCTTCGAGCGCTCCATCGCGCCTGTCCAGGCCGTCAGGATCGTCCCGATGCCGCCCGTGTAGACGTCGCCGAAGACGTGCCCGCCGACGTGCCGGTAGACCGGGCAGACGTTGAGGCAGGAGGCGCAGCGGATGCACTGGAGCGCCTCCTTGAAGACCGGGTCCGCCGCCATCTCGGTCCGGCGGTGGTCCATCAGGACGACGTGCAGCTCCTTCGGCGTCCCGTCGGTGTTCGGCGCGGCGCCCGTGATCATCGAGACGTAGCTCGTCAGGAGCTGCCCCGTCGCGCTCCGCGGGAGGGCGGTCAGGATCGGGACGACGTCGGCGAGCCGCTCGACGAGCTTCTCGAGCCCGACGATGGCGACGTGGATCCGCGGGAGCGACGTGACGAGGCGCGCGTTCCCCTCGTTCGTCACGAGGACGAGCGTCCCGGTCTCGGCGACCGCGACGTTCGCCCCCGAGATTCCCATGTCGGCCTCGAGGAAGGCGCTCCGGAGCTCCTTGCGCGCCACCTTCACGAGCCGTGGGATGTCGGTCGAGAGCCGTTCGCCGACCTCCTTGCTGAAGATCTCCGCCACGTCCTCCTTCGTCAGGTGGATCGCGGGCATCACCATGTGCGAGGGGCGCTGGCCGGCGAGCTGGATGATCCACTCGCCGAGGTCGGTCTCTCTCACGTCGATCCCGGCCTCGGCCAGGGCCTCGTTGAGGTGGACCTCCTCGGAGGCCATCGACTTCGACTTCGCGACTCTCTTCACGCCCTTCTCGCGGGCGAGGTCGACGACGTACCGGCGGACCTCCTCGGGGCTCTTCAGGAGGACGACCTTCGCGCCGCGCGCGCCGGCCTCCTTCGCGAAGCGCTCGGCGAGCTCGGCGAGCCGGCCCGCCGCGTGCCCCTTCACCTCGGCGATCCTCGTGCGGACGGCCTCGAAGTCGATCCCCTGCCAGGCCTTCGCGCGGCTGACGGGATAGGCCTCGTAGAAGCGGCCGAGCGCGGACGCGAGGTTCGCGTCGCCGAGCGCGCCGGCGATCTCCTTGCGGAACGTCACCGTCACGGCGTCACCTCCGCCGGTGCGGCCCCGGCGCCGTGGACGACGACGACGAGACGCGACGGCCCGTGGGCACCGATCGTCAGGACGCGTTCGATGTCGGCCGTCCGGCTCGGCCCGGTCACGAACGCGACGTACGGGGCGGTCCGAGGGTCGAGGCGCGGGAGGACGTCCCCGAGGCTGGGGAGGATCCGGTCCGAAGGGAGGAGCGCCACGTGGATCTCCGGGAGCGTCGAGACGAGCCGCAGCGCCGGGTCGGTCGCGTCCTGGACGACGGTTCCGGTATCGGCGAGCCCCCAATCCATCTCGCTGACGCCGACGCGGCTTTCGGCCGCGGCCTCCCGCGTCACGTCGAACGTCAGGCCGGGGATGCGGGCGGCGAGCGCGTCGCGGTCGATCCCCGCGACGAGCGGACCCGGCGCCCAGACCGCCCGCGCGCCGGCCTGGGCGGCGACCCCTTCCTTGGCGAGGACCTCCGCGACGAACGCGAGCGCCTCGGCGCTCCCGCCGACGCGGTGGACCTCGGCGCTGACGGCTTCGGCTCGTGCGCGAAATGCCTCGAACATCGCTCGCCTCCCGGGCCCGGAGCGCTCTCCGGTGACCACGGGTCAGCTTATCTGAATCTACGTAAAAATATCTAGGTTATTCTCGACCCGTGAGCTTCGGTCGTCTGGAGCTTCCGGAGCGGCCTGCTAGCCTCCATCCCGGGGTCGGAATGAGGTTTCGCGCTCTCCTCGCCGCGCTCGCGCTCCTTCTCGGGCCGGCCGCCGGCGCCGTCGCCGCGGGAGCCGCCACCTCCGGGGCCGACGCGGCGTCCGGCCACCGCGTCCTCGTTCTCCACTCGTACTACAAGGGCTACAAGTGGGCCGACGACGAGCATCGCGGAATCACCTCGGTCCTCGAGCCGGTCCTCGGCGTCGAGAACGTCTTCGTGGAGTACATGGACACGAAGCGTTTCTACGAGCCGCGGCACGTCGCCCAGCTCCCGGAGGTCTACAGGAGGAAGTACGCGGACCACCGGATCGACCTCGTCGTCGGCGTGGACGACCGCGCGGTGGACTTCCTCGTCGAGCACCGCGACGAGGTCTTCCCCGGGACGCCCGTCGTCTTCTGCGGCGTCAACTACTTCCGCGAAGAGAAGCTGAAGGGGCGGCGCCTCTTCACCGGCGTGAGCGAGGACGCGGACCTCGGGGCGAGCCTCGAGACCGCGCTCGACCTCCACCCCGGCACGCGGCGCATCTACGTCGTCAACGACGACACGGAGACCGGCCTCGCGGTGAGGGCCCGGCTCGCCGAGCTGGGACCCGCGGTGAGGGGCGTCCCGATGGAGCCGCTCGACGGTCTCTCGATGGAGCGGCTGCTCGCGCGCCTCCGGACCCTCCCCCCCGACAGCCTCGTCTTCTTCGCCTTCTTCTTCCGCGACGCCGACGGCCGCGTCTTCGGCTATGACGAGAGCGCGCGACTCGTGACGGGCGCGTCGAGCGTTCCGGTCTACGGAGCCTGGGACTTCAACCTCGGCCTCGGGATCGTGGGGGGGCGGCTGACGAGCGGGTTCGACCAGGGGGAGGCCGCCGCACGGATCGCGCTCCGGATCCTTCGCGGGGAGGCTCCGGAATCGATCCCGGTCCTCCGCGGCCTGCCGGGCCGGGACCTCTTCGACCACCTCGCGCTCGCGCGCTGGGGGATCCCCGCCTCGCGGCTCCCGAAGGGGAGCACGGTCCTCAACCTCCCGGAGTCGGCTTTCGCGCGCTACCGGAAGGTCTTCCTCGCCGGCGCCGGGGCCCTCGTCCTCCTCGGGGTCCTGAACGCGGTCCTGGCTCTGAACATCAGCCGGCGCAAGCTCGCCGAGGAGGCGCTCCGCCGGCACCAGGAGGCGCTCGAGGAGACGATCCGGCAGCGTTCGGAGGAGCTCTCGCGGGCGAACGAGGAGCTCCGGAGGGACATCCTGGAGCGCGCGAGGACCGAGCGCGCCCTCCGGGTCGCGGAGTCGAACCTCAGGAGCATCTTCGAGAACGCGGCCGAAGGGATCTACCAGTCGACACCTTCCGGGCGGTTCCTGACGGTCAACTCCGCCCTCGCGGCGATGGCCGGCTACGCCTCTCCGGCCGAGATGACGGAGTCGATCTCGGACATCCGGCGCGACTTCTACGTCGACCCGTCGAGCCGGGAACGCTTCGAGGAGGCGCTGGTCGAGGAGGAGGAGGTCCGCGGCTTCGAGTCGCTCGTGAGGAGGAAGGATGGCGCGCTCATCTGGGTCCTCGAGAACGCTCGGGCCGTGCGGGACGAAAAGGGGAGGCTCGACCACTACGAGGGGATCGTCCAGGACATCACGGAGCGGCGGCAGATGGCGGAGAAGCTCGACCGTTCGCGCCGGAAGCTGCGCGGGCTCGCCTCGGAGATCACACGGGTCGAGGAGAGGGAGAGGCGGGCGATCGCCGCGCAGCTCCACGACCAGCTCGGGGCCACGCTCTCGATGGGGAAGGTGAGGCTCGGCTCCCTCCGGCAGGAGGCGCAGGGGACGCCGCTCGCTGCCGGGATCGAGGCGGTCCACGCCCTCGTCGGCGAAGCGGTCCGGGAGACCCGGGAGCTGACGTGGGAGCTGAGCCCGCCGGTCCTCTACCAGCTCGGCCTGGAGGCGGCCCTGGAGTGGCTCGGCGAGAGCTTCGAGGAGAGGCACGGCATCGCGTTCCGCTTCGAGAGGGAGGGTGAGAGGAGGGACCTCGGCGACGAGCGGCGGTTCCTCGTCTTCGCGGCCGTCCGCGAGCTCCTCCTGAACGTCGTCAAGCACGCGGACGCCGACGGTGCGTCCGTGCGGCTTCGCTGGCTCGAGACCGGCGTCGAGGTCGCGGTGAGCGACGACGGGAAGGGTTTCGAGGCCGCCGCCCCGGCGCCGGACGAGAGCCGCAGCTTCGGCCTCTTCAGCATCCAGGAGCGGTTCGACGACCTCGGCGGCAGCGTCGCGATCCGTTCCCGTCCGGGCGAGGGGACGACGGTCGCCCTCGTGCTACCTTATCGGGCGGAGGCGGGGGAGGAGAGCGAATGAGCACGACGATCCTGCTCGCGGACGACCACCGGATCGTCCGTGAGGGCCTCCGGACCCTCCTCTCCCAGCAGCCGGAGATGGAGGTCGTCGGGGAAGCCGCGGACGGCCGCGAGGCGGTCTCGCAGGCGCTCCTTCTCCGGCCCGGCGTCGTCGTCATGGACATCGCGATGCCCGAGCTGAACGGCGTCGAGGCGACGCGGCTCATCCTTGCGGAGCTCCCCGGGACGCGGATCGTGGCGCTGTCGATGTACGCGGACCGGCGGTTCGTCGCCGAGGTCCTCCGGGCGGGCGCGCTCGGCTACGTTCTTAAGGACGGCGCGTTCGAGGAGCTCGCCCTCGCGATCCGGACGACGCTCGCAGGGAAGACGTATCTCAGCCCCTCGATCGCCGGGCTCGTCGTCGAGGAGCTCGTCCGTAAGGCGTCGACGCCCGGCTCTCCGTCGCTCGCGTCGCTCACCCCGAGAGAGCGGCAGGTCCTGAGGCTCCTCGCCGGCGGGAAGCGCCCCCGCGAGATCGCCCAGGAGCTCGAGATCAGCAGCAAGACGGTCGAGGTCCACAAGCAGAACCTCATGAACAAGCTCGAGATCCATTCGGCCGCCGAGCTGACGCGCTTCGCCATTCGAGAGGGGCTCGCGACACCCTGACCAAGCCCCCCGGCGGATCGTAGGACTCCGCTGCCGTCATGGTTGCTTTCTCTAGGTATAAACACGCATAAATTGATGAATCTTCATCATTGCACCTAAGTATTCGCCCTCCCATCCTTAGGCCCATCTGGTCGGGATGAGGAGGGGCTGATGTTGACCTGGACCCAGATCTACACGCCGGTGGCAGGGAACCTCCTGCTGTCGGCTCTCGTGGCGGCGCTGCCGGTCGTGGTGCTCCTCGGGCTGCTCGCGTTCTTCCACGTGAAGGCGCACAAGGCGGCGCTCCTGGGGCTCGCGACCTCCCTCGGGGTCGCGATCTTCGTTTACGGGATGCCGACGAAGCTCGCCCTCACGTCGGCGCTGAACGGGGCGGCCTACGGTCTCTTCCCGATCGGCTGGATCGTCCTCTGCGCGATCTTCGTCTACGACCTGACGGTCAAGTCGGGCGACTTCGAGGTCGTCAAGCACACCGTCGCGGGGCTCGCCGACGACCGCCGGATCCAGGCGCTCCTGATCGCGTTCTCGTTCGGGGCGTTCATCGAGGGGGCCGCGGGCTTCGGCACGCCGGTCGCGATCTCCGCCGCCATGCTCATCGGCCTCGGCTTCCGGCCGCTCCTCGCGGCCGGGATCGCGCTGATCGGCAACACGGCGCCCGTCGCCTACGGCGCGCTCGGGACGCCGATCGTCGTCCTCGCCTCCGTCACCGGGCTCGACGTCCAGGCGCTCTCCGCGATGGCCGGGCGGCAGCTGCCGTTCTTCTCTCTCCTCGTTCCGTTCTGGCTCGTCTGGGCGATGTCGGGCCGCAAGGCGATGTGGGAGGTCTGGCCCGCCTGCCTCACCTCGGGCCTCAGCTTCGCGATCACGCAGTTCCTCGTCTCGAACTACCACGGCCCCTGGGTCGTCGACATCGCGGGCGCCATCGTCTCGATGGGGGCGACCGTCCTCCTCCTGAAGTTCTGGCAGCCGAAGAAGACCTGGACGTTCGACCACGAGAACCACGCCGACCGGGCCGCCGAGGCCGCGGCGCGCCCGGTCCACACCCCGAAGCGGGCGCTCATGGCCTGGATGCCCTGGATCCTCCTCTCCGTCTTCGTCTTCGCGTGGGGTCTCCCGCAGGTCAAGGACGTCCTGAACGGCGGCAAGAAGGACTCCCCGAACGTCCTCAAGGGTGTCTCGATGCTGAAGTGGGAGGTCCCCGGCCTCCACAAGGCGGTCATCAAGGCGCCGCCGGTCGTGAAGGAGGAGAAGCCCGAGGAGGCGGTCTTCACGTTCAACTGGCTCTCCGCCACCGGGACGAGCCTTCTCCTCTCGGGCATCCTGAGCGGCCTCCTGCTCGGCTTCTCTCTGAAGGAGATCGCAAAGGTCTTCTGGGGGACGCTGATGCGGGTGAGGATCTCGCTCCTCACGATCGGCGCCATGCTCGCGCTCGGCTTCTCGACGCGCTACGCGGGCCTCGACGCGACGATGGGCCTCGCCTTCGCCTCGACGGGAGTCCTGTTTCCCTTCTTCTCGCCGCTCCTCGGGTGGCTCGGCGTGGCGCTCACCGGGAGCGACACCTCCTCGAACGTCCTCTTCGGCGGGCTGCAGATGATCAGCGCCGAGAAGCTCGGCATCAACCCGGTCCTCGCGGCCGCGGCGAACAGCAGCGGCGGCGTCATGGGGAAGATGATCGACGCGCAGAGCATCGTCGTGGCGAGCGTCGCGACGAACCAGCAGGGCCAGGAAGGGACGATCCTCCGGTACGTCTTCTGGCATTCGATCGTCCTCGCCTGCCTCGTCGGCGTCCTCGTCTTCCTTCAGGCCTACGTCTTCCCCTGGATGATCCCGACCGTCGAAGCGGTCGCGAAGTGAGGCGCCCGATGAAGCTCGTTCTGACGCTCGCCCGCGCCGCGGCCGCCGCCGCGCTCGCCGTCGCCTTCCTCCCGTCGCCCGCCGCGGCCCAGGCCGTGATCAAGGTCAACGACAACGTGAACTTCAAGCTCGGCTTCCAGTTCCAGGGCTGGGCCGACTGGACCCAGAGCGCCGCGACGGGCGGCTATGCCCAGAACCTCTTCGCGCGGCGGGCCCGCCTCCTCGTCGGGGGCCAGGTCGCGAAGGACGTCACGTTCTTCTTCCAGACCGACAGCGGGAACCTCGGGAAGGTGAACCCGGCCGGAGCGAAGCAGACGAACACCGGCTTCGTCATCCAGGACGCCTTCGTCTCCTGGAAGCTGAACGACGCGCTCACCCTCGAGGCGGGGCACTTCCTCGTCCCGCTCAGCCGCAACATCCTCCAGTCGACGCTCTCGTTCTTCACGCTCGACATCAGCCCCGCCTCGACGGTCATGGCCGGTCCGACGCAGACGAACGGCCTGCGCGACAACGGCTTCCAGGCGAAGGGGTACCTCGTCGACGGCGGGCGCCTCGAGTACCGCGCCGCGGTGATGCAGGGCGTGCGCGACTCCGCCTCGCGCAACTCGTTCCGGACGGCCGGCTACCTCCAGTACAACTTCTTCGAGACGGAGCGCGGCTACGTCTTCGCCGGGACGAACCTCGGGAAGAAGAAGGTCGTCAACGTGAGCGCCGGCGCCGACCTCCAGAAGGACTACCGCGCCTTCAGCGGCGACGTCTTCGCGACGATCCCGGTGGCGAAGGGGGACGAGGTCGGGGGCCAGGTCCAGTGGATCCGGTACGACGGCGGCGACTTCCTCGCGTCGATCCCGAAGCAGGACGACCTCCTCGTCGAGGCGGCGTACTACCTCTCCTCGGCGAAGGTCCAGCCTTTCCTCAAGTACGAGAGCCAGTCGTTCGCGAACGCGGCCGACGAGGGGAAGGACATCGAGCGCTTCGGCGGCGGGCTGAACTGGTACGTCTCCGGGCAGAACTTCAAGCTGACGGCCCAGGTCCTGAGGGTCGAGCCGAAGAGCTCGGCCGTGAAGCCGACGAACCAGTTCACGGTCCAGCTCCAGGCGTTCTACTTCTGATACCGGGCGGGCCGGCGCCGGCGGGGGAGAATCCCCCCGGCGCCGCCCGCGCTCCCCAGGAGGGCCTCGCATGACGACCGCCACCGAAGGCTCCACGGTCGCCCCCGGGACGTCGACGGAGGCGGGGAGCCTCCGCGCCGCCCTCGAGAGGATCGCCGAGCCCGCGCGCGTCCTCGACCGACCCGTGGACCGGATCGCGTTCGCGTCGGACGCCAGCTTCTACCGGCTGATCCCGAAGGCCGTCGTCCTGACGAAGAGCGTCGACGAGGTCGCGGAGCTCTTCCGCCTCGCGCGGGAGACGAAGGTGCCGGTGACGCTCCGCGCCGCGGGGACCTCGCTGTCGGGGCAGGCCGTCACGGACGGCATCCTCGCCGAGGTCGCGCGCCACTGGCGGACGGTGAGGGTCGAGGAGGGCGGGCGGCGCTTCCGGACTCAGCCCGGCGTCATCGGCGCCTCCGTGAACGCGGCCCTCCGGCCGTACGGCGCCAAGATGGGGCCCGACCCCGCTTCCATCAACACCTGCACCATGGGCGGGATCCTCTCGAACAACTCGAGCGGCATGTGCTGCGGCGTCACCCAGAACGCCTACCACACGCTCGAGTCGCTCACGTTCCTCCTCCCGTCGGGGACGCGGATCGACACGGCGGCCCCCGACGCCGACGCCCGCTTCCGCGCGGCGGAGCCCGCCCTCTGGCAGGGGCTCCTCGACCTCAAGGCGACGCTCGAGGCGGACCCGGCTCTCGTCGCCCGCATCCGGTCGAAGTACCGGATCAAGAACACGACCGGCTACTCGCTGAACGCCTTCCTCGATTTCGAGAGGCCCGTCGAGATCTTCCGGAACCTCCTCGTGGGGGCGGAAGGGACGCTCGCGTTCATCTCCGAGGCGGTCCTCTCCACGG
>JAKLER010000078.1 GCA_022711615.1 Acidobacteriota bacterium | reverse complement strand
ACCGGCGCGTTCGGGACGGAGGACGTCCGAATCGTCTGGATCGTCCTCGCCGCCGCCTCCGTCGGCCTCCTCGCCTCGACGCTCGGAAGGCTCTACGCCTCGGCCTTCTGGGCCCTCCACGACACGCGGACCCCGCTCCGGTTCGCGATGATCCGCGTCGGGGCGAGCGCGGCCGTCGGCGCGCTCCTCGCCTTCGCGCTGCCGCGCCTGCTCGGTCTCGACCCGCGCCTCGGCCTCGCGGGGCTGACGCTCGGCTCGGGCCTCGCGGGATGGCTCGAGATGCTCCTCCTGCGCCGCGCTCTGAACGCGCGCGTCGGGAAGACCGGCCTGCCGGCGTCGTTCTCCCTCCGTGTCTGGGGCGCGGCGCTCGGCGCCGCCGCGGCCGGCTTCGGCGTGAAGCTCGCGTTCGCGGCGCTCGGCCCGGTCCTCCTCGGCGCGCTCGTCTGCGGCGCCTTCGCCGCCGTCTACGCGCTCCTCGCCCTCGCCCTCCGAATCCCCGAAGCGACCGCCGTCGCCGCCTCCCTCCGCCGCCGCCTGCGTTAGGGGTCAGGTCTACCATCTACACTCTGCGCGACCGCGCAGAGTGTAGATGGTAGACCTGACCCCGGGGCTCTTGACCCCGGGGCTCTATGACCCCGGGGCTCTATTTGACCCCATGGCTCTATTCGTTCATCCGGTACGTGTCGCGGAGGGAGAGCACCTCGCCCTTCCAGATCCTCTCGAACCGGCTCGCGTCGAACGCGGGGCGCCGGACGAGGCGCAGCGCCATCGCGGCCTGCTTCTCCGTGGCCCCCGATCGCTCGTGGAGCTTCAGGGCGCAGGCGGAGAAGTCGCGAACGAAGACGTCGAACACCTGGTCGAGGGCGTCGTCGGAAAGCGAATGGTGCCCGGCCCCCTCGAGGACGAGGTGGGCGTAGACGGCGAGGGCGAAGAGGTCGCCGACGGCGAGGAGGAGGTCGACGTCCTTCGCCTGGTCCTCGGTCGGCGCGGCGGCGGCGACGAGCTCGCGAAACGCGCCGAGCTGCTCGCGGAAGAGGGCGACGTTCGGGACGCGGGCGTACCTCTCGAAGGCCGGCGCCCAGTCGTGGAAGCGGATCTTCCCGAGACCTCGCGCCGGCCCCTGCGCGAAGAGGTAGGCGTCGTGCACCGGCTCCGTCCGCCGTCCCACTTCGGGGTAGGACGTCGGGCGGAAGAGCCAGTTCGCGAGGAACTTCACGATGAGCGCGATGTTGACGTGGACCGTCCCTTCGAGCTTCGGCAGGGCGCGGATGTCGCGCGCGGCCATCTCGAAGACCATGTCCTTCTCGAAGCCCTTCGCCGCGATGACGTCCCAGAGGAGGTCGATCACCTTCTCTCCCTCGGTCGTCACCTTCATCTTCACGAGCGGGTTGTAGAGGAGGTAGCGACGGTCCTTGAGCGAGGCGGCCCGCAGGTAGTCCGAGGCGCGGAACGCGAAGACCTTCATCGCGACGAGGCGCGCCCAGGCGTCGACGAACATCCGCGCGACGTGCGGGAAGTCGGTCACCGACATCCCGTAGAGGCGGCGGCCGGCCGCGTGGCTCAGCGCCTCGTGGAACGCGTGCTCGCAGATCCCGATCGAGGCCCAGCCGAGGTTGTACTTCCCGACGTTGACGGTGTTGAGCGAGGCGTCCCACGCCTCGGGGCCGCGGAGGAGGACCTCGTCCGCGGCGACGGGGTAGTCCTCGAGGGCGAGCTCGGCGACGTACGACTGGCTCGCGACGACGTTCCTGACGAGCTCGTAACCGGCCCGCTTCGGGTCGGCCGCGAAGAACACGTACTCGCCCGTCCCCTCCATCTTCCCGAAGACGGAGACGATCGCAGCCTCGTTGCCGTTCCCGATGTAGTACTTCGTGCCCGTCGCGACGAACGCATCGCCCCGCGGCGCGAGCTTCATGGAGGTCGAATAGATGTCGGCGCCGTGCTCCTTCTCGGAGAGGCCGAAGGCGAAGATGCCGCCGTCGGCGAGCGCCGCGGCCGTCTTCTTCCGCGTCGCCTCGTTCGGGCTCATCCAGAGCGGGCCGAGGCCGAGGATCGAGACCTGCCACGTGTACCAGTAGCAGAGGCCGTAGAAGCCGAGGACCTCGTTCACGAAGCAGTTGCGGAACGTGTCCCAGCGGGCGTCCGGCCCTCCGAGCTCCGGCGGCGTCAGGAGGTCGGCGAAGATCCGCTCCTCCTTCACGAAGCGGAGGAAGTCGGCGTACCAGACCCGGTCGAAGTCGTCCTGCTTCAGCCGCGCCTTCCCCTTCGCCTCGAAGAAGGCGACCGTCTTCTCCACGATCTCCCGCGAGCGCGCGTCGAGTGGGAGCTCCCCGAGCCTCTTCGGGTTCAGGATCATGGCGTCCTCCGTCCCTCCAGCCTACCCCACGAGGGAGGGGTCAGGTCTACCATCTACACTCTGTGCGCCGTTCCCGGCCGGCCCGGCGCATCGGGCCGGGCGAACGGAGCGAGCCCGGCCGGCGGGGCGCCTGAACCCTTCCCGCTCCGCGGCGTATAACCCGCTGGCGGGAGGACGAGATGGCCGATCCGGGCCGGGGCATCGAGCAGCAGCTGGAGGAGAGCGTTCGCCGGGTGCTCGGCGCGCTCGAGCGGATGCCCGTCGGGAAGATCGAGGTCGTCGCGAACGAGGTCTCCCGCGCCGTCGGACAGGTCGTCTCCCAGGTCGATCGCGCGAGCCGGACCCCGACGCGGGAGGAGAGACGCCTCGAGAAGAGGCTGCGGGAGGAGGACGAGGCGAGCCTGCCCCAGGCGTGGGTGATGGCCGGGGCCGCCGTCGTCGCCGGGCTCATCGGCCTCACCCAGCCGCAGCTCTTCTGGTTCTTCTTCGTCGGCTTCGGCTTCGCGATGGGCGCGGCCGACATCTTCGCGAAGGTCCGTCGCCGGGAGAGGCGGCAGGCGGAGGCGGCGCAGGAGCGCGGCGCCGCCGTCACCGGGGCGGCCACCGAGCGGGCCGCCCCGGCGCCGCTCGTCACACCGCCGCCTCCGGCGCAAGCCGAGAGGCCCGCCCTCGCCGCGGTCTCGGCCCGGGAGGCGCGCGTCGACGGCATCTGCGATCGGCTCCTTTCCGAGCTTTCGGGAGCGCCGCCGCTCGTGCGGGAGCTCCTGCGCCGGCCCGAGCAGACCGTCGAGGCGCTCCGTTCGGCGTCGAGGGAGCTCGCCCGCCGCGAGCGCGAGCTGCGCGGGATGCTCTCCGAGGACGCGGGAGAGCGGCTCGTGGGCGAGCGGGCGGAGCTGGCGGCCCGGGCGGAGGCCGCGCCCGACGCCGTCGTGAGGAGCCGTCTCTCGGCGGCCCTCGAGGCGCTCGACGCCCAGCTCGTCCACCGGGCCGAGCTGACGACGGCCGCGGCACGCATCGAAGCCGAGGGGACGCGGATCCTCTACTCGCTCGAGAGCCTGCGCGCACAGGTCCTTCGCGCGTTCGCCGCCGATGCCGCCGCGGCCGACGTCACGCGAGAGAGCCTGAAAGGGGGCCTCGAGACGCTCCGCGGCGAGATCGACGCGGTGGCGACCGCGCTCGAGGAGGTCCACGGGGTCGGAAAGCCGCCGGTCGCCTCGACCGCAGGGGGACCGACCGCCGCGGCGCGCGCCGCCCTTCGGCAGGCGGGAACGCGCTGAGGGCCTCGCCGCCGATGACCTCCGCCGCCGCCCCGCCCCGGGTCGGAGCCCCCGGCTCCGGCCGACGTCTCCCGGGCCGTCCGGCGCACGGACCGGTCCGGCGTCTCGGCCTGTCGCTCGTCCTGCTCCTCCTCCCGGCAACCGACCTGCGCGGAGACCCGGTCGACGTCCCCGGCGGGACCGCGAGCATCCGTCGTCTTCTCGACCTCGGCGAGCGGCGGACCGAATCGGATTTCTTCGCCGAGGTGGGGCGGGTCCTCCTCTCCGGGACGAACCCGGCCGACCCGTGGAGCAAGAGTGAGAAGCGGAAGGCGGTCGTCTCCTTCGCGGAAGACCTCGAGGAGTGGAAGGGGAAGCAGGGCTGTCCGGCGATCCTCTCGACGAGGCCGGGCGCGTGGGAGGGGACCCGGCGGGCGCTCGGCTGGCTCGGCTATCGGGTCCGCGGAGAGGGCCCGGGATTCGAGGCGGAGCCCCTCGCCGAGCCCGAGGCGGTGCGCCGCCAGACCTTCCTCGACGTCCTGGGGCAGCCCGCCGCAGCGGTCCTCGCGCGCCTCGCGGCCGGGGAGGACGTCCGCGTGGAGTGCGCGTCCGGCACGGCCGAGCTCCCGTTCTCGCTCGCGGCGTGGCGCGAGACGCTCGGCCTCGACGAGAAGCGTCTGAACGCCCGGAACGCCTTCCTCCGCTTCGTCACCGACGTCCCGGCGTCCCGGATGATGGTGGCCCTGCACGGGGTCGACGCGAGGACCCGGGAGGAGCTCCGGGCGGTCGGCGGGCCGGCCGGGGGATTCGCCGGCTGGAAGCTCGTCTACGAGAAGGCGCTCGACGGCTTCGCCCTCTACCCCGAGGCGCTCGAGATCCGGAACGGGAAGATCCGGCTGCCGGGAGGCGCGGCCGCGGAATCGGTCTGGGCGGCGGTCGTCGGAGAGTCGCCGTCCGACCTTCCCCGGTTCGTCGTGAGGTTCTTCGGCTCCGGCTCGGGCAAGGCCGCGTACGTGGCCGATGCGCTCCGGCCGCTGCCCGAGGAAACCGCGCGAGCCTTCGTCCTCGGCGCGACGACCGGTGGCGAGACGTCCGTCGAGCGGTTCGAGCGCCTCTTCTCCGCGATCGGGAAGACCGGCCGGAGCTACGGGAACACCCAGCGCGACCCCTGGGACTTCACCCAGCTCGCCGGCTTCCTCCGGCCGGCGGCCGGCGGAGAGATCGCCCTCCCGGGCGGAGCCGGACTCTGGATGGAGGCCCTCGCGCGCCCCGCTCTGCCCGCGAACGAGAAGGAGCTCTCGGACGTCCTCGCCGCTGCGGCCAAGCGGACCGAGGGACCGGCCGAGGCGCTGGAGCGCGTCCTCCGGGAGGAGACCGAGGGGGTCTCCGGTCCGCTGCCGGCGTCGAAGCGATTCGTCGTCGTCTCGAGCCTCGTCCGCGACCGGCCCGTTCTCGGCGAGCCCGGCACCGTCCTCCTCCTCGCCCGCGGCGTCGACCGCTTCCTCGGCTGCTACGCGCCGCTCGAGGAGCTTCCGCTCGTCGACGCGGAGACCGCCCGGCGGTACCTCTTCACGCTGAACCGCCTCGACACGAACGGCACCGATCGCGACGCCGAGCTCCGCGCCGGCCTTTTCCTCGCCTCGGTCCAGGTGCTCTCGGACCTCTTCCGGAGCGGGTCGATCTCCGACGCGGGTGCGCGCGAGCTGTTCGCGTCCCTCCTCGGTCAGCCGCTGTTCGCGACGCCCCGGACCGCTCCCGCTGCGGGTATGGAGCCCTACGATCGCTGGCTTCACGGCGAGCTCCTCGCCGCGCTCCGCGAGGCGGAGACCCGGTTCCTCGGCGCGGAACGCGCGGAGGCGCTCGCCTGGGAGGACGAGGAGGGGCCGCGACCGGCGAAGACGGCCGACGAGCTCCTCTCCGCGGCCCTTTCCGGCTTCCGCCCGCCGGCCGCCCTCGCCTGGAGGGGAGGAAGGTACTCGTACGACGCCTCGGAAGACGCCGTGGCGCGACGTCGGACGTTCGCCCGGACCCAGGACCACGTCCCGCTCTGGGTCCTCGCCCGGGCAGCCTCCGAGCGCGAGAACGCGCTCGCCGCCGCGCGCGCGGGAGACGTCGAAGAGGCTCGCGTCGCCCTCGGCGCGCTCCTCGAGAGCCTCGGGGCCATCCCGGCCGGGCGGGAGGCCGACGAGAGGGTGGCGGCGACGGCGTCCGGCGCCCGCCACGTCCTCGGCACGCTCCAGGCCGCGACGGAGAGGAACGTCGCGTCGCTCCTCGAAGCCGGTCTTCCGCGCCTCGACGCGCTGCGAGCCGAACGGACGCTCGAGGCGCTCGCCGTCCACGTCTACTCCGGATGCGTCCTCGACCCGGGCGATCTCACGTTCGCCGACTCCCGGCTCGTCCGGAGGCATTCCCTCTCGTGGGGTCCCCGCAGGGGCATCGTGGTTCCCTCCCCGTTCCAGCCGGCGCGGATCGAGACGCCCGAAGAGGGAGCGTCCCTGAGGCTGGCAGGGGGCTGGGCGGGAATCGGAAGCCCCCTCGGGCTCCTGCACGCGGAGGGGCTCGTCTATGACGAGAGAGCCCTCCTCTCGAACGACGCCGTCCGCGCCGGGCTGGTCCTTCCCGCCGTTCTCTTCACGCCGGCGCGCCTCGACGACGAGGCCCTTCGCTTCGTCGCGCTGGCCTGCCGGGCCGCCGAGCAGCTTCCGGGCGCCCTCGCCGGCCTCCCCGAAGCGCAGCGGCACGATGCCTGGAGCCGGCTCGCCCGCGACCTCGTCCCGGCCTCCCGGCGAAACAGGCTCGCCCGGGAGGGGGCGGTTGCGGTGGCCGACGACCTCTCTCCGTCGGACCTCCTTCGGATCGGGCGGCGGCTCGCGCTTCGGACCGACCCGTCGCTGCCGGACGTCCCGGCGGCGCGCGAGGCGCGCGAGGTCTGGTCGGGCCGTGTCGCGCGGCTCGGCGAGGCGGGGGCGAAGGCGTTCCTCGACGAGCTCGGAGCGAGAGCCTTCCACTGGGAAGGCCGGAGCCGCCTGGCCTGCCTCGACCTGCCGTCTTACGAGCGGCTCTCGGAATACCGCGTGCCGCAGCTCTTCGGCGACCGCCTCCACGACCTCCCGGTCGCCGTCGCGAGGTCGGTCTTCGACGCGGGCGACCCGGCGGGCGTCGTCCCTCTCGTCCTCCGGTCCGCGATCGACGACCTCCTCAGCCGGGCCCGAATGGCGTACGCCTTCGACTGGCGGCCCGTCGCCGCGACCTCCGCGACCTCCGCGGCCTACTGGCCGGCGGCGAGGGACGAGGTCATCGGCGCCGCGCTCGCGGCCGGCCGGGTCCGGCGGATGTAGATTCGAGACGCAGGACCTCGATGACGCGTCGCTCGCTCCTTTCGCTCGCCACCCTGCTCGTCGCGCTCGCGGCGGGCCCGGCCCGCGCGGACGACGCGCCCTCCCTGCGGATCGTGAGGCCGGGGCCCGACGACATCCCGCTCGGTGAGACGGCGATCGAGGTGCGTCTCACGGGGCACCGGCCCGGCGACGCCGTCGAGGTCTTCGTCGACGGCCGGCCCGCCGGCACGCTCCACGGCGAGCCGTGGACGCTCACCTGGAGCGCGGGGAACGCCCCGCGCCCGCACCGCATCGAGGCCGTCCTCCGGCGCGACGGCGGCGAAGCCGCGGTCTCGCGTGTGAGGACGCGCGGGCTCGGGTTCTCCGCGACCGCCGACGCCCGGGTCGTCTCCCTCTCGCCGATCGTCACCGATTCGAGCGGGAGCTACGTCCGTGGCCTCGTGCGCGAGGACTTCTCCGTCTTCGTCGACGGCCAGCCGCAGGAGATCGAGACCTTCGAGTCGGTGAACTCCGCCCTCTCGGTCGTCCTCGTCCTCGACCAGTCGAGCTCCATGGCGCTCAAGCTCCGGAACGCGCGCGGCGCGGCGCTCGAGTTCCTCGCGGCCCTGAAGCCGGGCGACCGGGCCGCCGTCCTCACCTTCGCGTCGAACGTCGTCGGCTTCACCCCGTTCTCGACGGACCGCTCGGCGGCGCGGAAGGCGCTCGAGGCCGCGCGCGTGAGCGGGGAGACCGCCCTCTACGACGCCGCCGCCGTGGCGCTCCGGCGTCTCCGCGAGACGAGCGGGCGGCGCGCCGTGGTCCTCTTCACCGACGGCGAGGACAACCGGAGCCGGATGTCGATCGACCAGGTCGTCGACCTCGCGCGCGCCACGGAGGCGAGCATCTTCACGGTGGCCCAGGGGACGGCGAAGGTCCGGGCGCTCCTCAGGGGCCTCGACCGGCTCGCCTCGGAGACGGGCGGACGAGCCTGGTTCATCTCCTCGATCAAGTCCCTTCCGGACGTCTTTCGCGAGGTCGTCGCCGAGCTCGAGAACCAGTACTTCCTGACCTTCACTCCGGCCGACCAGCGGCCGCGGACCTGGCACCGGGTCGAGGTGAAGACGAAGAAGCCGGGCCTGACGGTCCGCGCGCGGAAGTCGTTCCGGATCGACTGACGGGCGGGGAGAGCCACGCCGCGGGCGAGCCGCGGGAGGCGGCCGTCAGCGGACGAAGAAGCTGCGGTCGAAGAAGAGGAGGAGCGCCGTCAGCCGGCGCAGGTCGTCGAACGAGGCGCAGCAGGGGGTCGCCTCGCCCCAGATCCTCCCGTGGCGCCGGATGGCGCCGCCCTCCTCGATCCGCCCGATGACCGTCCCGTTCCGGCGGAGCGTCCCGTCCTTCTCGACGCGCGTCCGGACCGTCCCGTCCTCGCGGATCTCCCCGTCCTCCTCGATGCGGCCGGCGACGCGGCCCTCGACGCGGATGGTCCCGTCGCCCTCGATCTCGCCGACGACGACGCCGTCGATCCGAACCGCTCCGCCCGTCTCGAGCCGGGCCCAGAGGCTCCCGTCCTTCCTCACGTCCATCTCCTCGCCGGCGAGGACGGCGGGCGCGGCGAGGAGCACGACGAGGACCGCGAGGAGAACGAGGCCGCTCCTCGAGCCGGCGCGGATCGCGGGCGGGGCGTCTCTCATCGGAGCCTCCCGGCAGGAGGGCCTGCCGTCCCGATTCTGGGAATCCCGGCGGCCGAGGTCAATCGGCGCACCGTCGGCCCCGCCCGCCTCCTGCTACTCTCGTCCCTCCTCCGGGCACGCCGCGTGGGAGGGACCATGGCCGAGGAACGCAGCTACGGAGACCGTCCCGCCACCGTGACGGTCGGGCTCGTCGACGGACGGACGTTCGTGGGGCGCCTCGGGCGCTTCCGCCCGGCCGACTCCGACCTCCTCCTCGTCGTCCGGGCGCGGGACGTCGCCGGGATCGCCTCCGAGACGCCCCAGCGCGTCGCCTCCGAGCAGGTCGCCTACGTCGCCGTCCACCGGAGCGGGACGCCCGTGGCGGGCCCTTCGGGCGAGACGGTCAGCCTCGACGTCCACGTCGCCGGGGGCCAGACCTTCGCGGTCTCGGTCGAGACGGCCCGCAAGGACGACCGGCTCGGCTTCTGGGGAGTCCCGGCGAGCGCCTCGAGCGCCTTCGGCGAGGTCTGGTTCTACGCGCACGGCGTCAACGCGCGGGAGGAGAAGGTCACGCTCGGAGCCCTCCTCGTGGAGCACGGCGCCCTCGGGGGCGACGGCCTCGCGCGCGGCCTCGAGAAGCAGGCCGAGGCGCGGGAGGTCCCGCTCGGGCAGATCCTCGTCGAGCAGAAGAAGGTCGGCGAGGAGGAGGTCGCGGCCGCCGCGGCGACGCAGAAGGACGCGATTTCGAAGGGGAAGCGCCTCCGCCTCGGAGAGGTGCTCGTCGAGGCCGGGCTGGCCCGCGAGGAGGACATCGAGGCCGCCCTCGCCGAGCAGAAGAAGCGGCGCGGGAAGCGGATCGGGCAGGTGCTCGTCGAGATGGGCCTCGTCAGCGAGCAGGAGATCGCGCGGGCGCTCTCGAGGAAGTTCAACGTCCCCTTCGTCGACCTCGACGCCGTGGAGATCGACCCGAAGGCCGTCTCCCTCGTCCCGATGGACCTCATCCAGCGCTACAGCGTCCTGCCGATCCGGGCCGACGAGACGAGCGTGACGATCGCGCTCTCGGACCCGCTCGCCTACGAGGCGATCGACCTCCTCCGATTCACGCTCGGGAAGCGGATCGTGGAGAACGTGGCGACCCCGTCCCAGCTCGCCCGGCTCATCGAGCCGCTCCAGGTCGTCAAGGAGGACGCGCCCCTCACCGACCAGATGGAGGAGATCCTCTCCTCGATCGAGATCGAGCCCTCCTCCGAAGGGGGCCCGGACGCGCGCGACCTCTCGGTCGCCCGCGACGACGAGAGCGGCGTCGCGAAGCTCGTGAACCAGATCATCGTCGACGCCTACAACAGGGGCGTCTCCGACATCCACATCGAGCCGGACGGGGACGAGCGGGAGACGACGGTCCGCTTCCGGATCGACGGCGTCTGCGAGACCTACCGGAGGTTCCAGCCGGCGCTCCGGTCGCGCCTCGTCGCGCGGCTGAAGATCATGGCGAACCTCGACATCACCGAGAGGCGCAAGCCCCAGGACGGGAAGATCCGGCTCCGGATGAAGGACAAGCCGATCGAGCTGCGCGTGGCGACGATCCCGGTCGTCAGCCGGGACGAGGACGTCGTCATGCGGATCCTCGCCGCCGGCGAGCCGATCCCGATGGAGAAGCTCCTCCTCTCGCCGCGGAACTTCTCGGAGCTGAAGCGGGTCGTCTCGGTCCCCTACGGCCTCGTCCTCGCGGTCGGCCCGACCGGCTCGGGCAAGACGACGACGCTCCACTCGCTCGTCGGCTCGATCAACACGCCGGTGAGGAAGATCTGGACGGCGGAGGACCCGGTCGAGATCACGCAGAAGGGGCTCCGGCAGGTGCAGGTGCAGCCCCGGATCGGCTTCACGTTCGCCACGGCGCTCCGGGCGTTCCTCCGGGCCGACCCCGACGTCATCATGGTCGGCGAGATGCGCGACCACGAGACGGCCTCGATCGGCATCGAGGCCTCGCTCACCGGGCACCTCGTCTTCTCGACCCTCCACACGAACAGCGCCCCCGAGACGGTGACCCGCCTCGTCGACATGGGCCTCGACCCGTTCACGTTCTCCGACGCCCTCCTCGCCGTCCTCGCCCAGCGCCTCGCGAGGCGCCTCTGCCCCGCCTGCAAGGCGCCGTACGAGGCGACACCCGCCGAGCGGGAAGAGGTGGCCGGCCTCCTCGGCCGAGAGCTCCTCGAGAAGGCGCTCGAGGGCCGCCCCCTGACGCTCCATCGCGCCGCCGGCTGCCCGAAGTGCGAGGGGCGCGGCTACAAGGGGCGCCTCGGCGTCCACGAGCTGCTCGTGAACGACGAACGCCTGCGCCTCGCGATCCAGCGGAAGTCGAGCGTCGACGAGGTCCGCGCGATGGCGGTGGAGGGGGGGATGACGACCCTCCTCCAGGACGGCATCCTGAAGTGCCTCCAGGGGCACACCGACGTCCGGCAGGTCCTCGCCGTCTGCAGCCGCTGAAGCGCCGGCGCCCCCCGGACCCCCGCCCGATCCTCTTCAGTCGAAGCGAACGCTCACGATTTTGCTGACGCCCGGCTCTTCCTGCGTGACGCCGTAGAGCGCCTGGGCGGTCTCCATCGTCCTCTTCGAGTGAGTGATGAGGACGAACTGCGTCTCCTCGGAGAGCTCGTTGAGGAGCGTCGTGAAGCGGTCGATGTTCGCCTCGTCGAGCGGGGCGTCGACCTCGTCGAGGATGCAGAACGGCGACGGCTTGTAGCGGAAGATCGAGACGAGGAGCGAGACGGCGGTGAGCGCCTTCTCGCCGCCCGAGAGGAGCCCGATCGTCTGGTTCCGCTTGCCGGGGGGCTGGGCCATGATCTCGATCCCCGAGTCGAGCGGGTCGCTCTCGTCGAGGAGCTGCATCGAGGCGGTGCCGCCGCCGAAGAGCTTCTGGAAGACCTGCGCGAAGTTCGCGTTGATCGCCACGAAGGCCTGCGTGAAGCGCTCGGAGGAGGTGAGGTTGATCGTCCGGATCGTCTCGAGGATCTGGTCGAGCGACTTCTCGAGGTCGAGCTTCTGCGTCGACATCTCCTGGAGCCTCTTGCTCTCGACGTCGAACTCCTCGAGCGCGGCGTGGTTGACCGGGCCGAGCCGCTCGAGGGCGACCGTCTTCTGGACGACCTCTTCCTGCATCGCGGCGAGGGCCTCGTCGTCGGGCTCGGGCTCGCCCTCCGCCCGCTCCACCGGCGGGAGCTCCTCCGGCGGGACGCCGAACTCGGCGCGGCAGGTCTCCGAGAGGTGCTCGCGGTCGCCGCGGCGCCGCTCGACGACGAGCTCGGCCTCGAAGCGGGCGCGGCGCGCGGCGTCGAGCGCCTCGCGGGCCGCGTGGGCGCCCCGGTCGAGCTCCTCGAGGCCGCCGCGGCGCTGCACCGCGGCCGCGTCCGCCTGCTTCAGGGCGGCCTCGGCCTCGGAGGCGGCGACGACCGCCTCCTCGCGCCGCTCGCGCGCCTCCTCGCCGGCTCCGAGGGCGCGCTCCTTTCGCTCGCCCAGCGCGGTGATCTGCTGGGAGAGCTCGGCGAGGCGGCGGGCGGCCGCGTCGGCCCGGTTCCGGTGGGTCTGGAACGCCTCCTGCGCCGCCCGCCGCCGCTCGCGGAGGACGTCGCGCGCGGCGCGCGCCTCGCCGTCGGCCTGCTGGGCCGAGAGGCGGACGGCGCGGGCCGACTCGAGGCCGCTCTCGAGGCCGGCGATCGCGGCCTCCATGGCGGTCATCACGCCGGTCTTCTGCGCGGAGAGCTCGAGCGCCTTCGCGCGCTCCTCGCCGACGCGCAGGAGGTCGGCGCGGAGCTGCTTCTCCTCCTCCAGGATCGTCGCGACCTCGCGTTCGGCGCGGGTCGCCTCGTCGCGGGCGGCGGAGAGGCGCGCGAGCGCCTCGGAGTGCTCCCGCTCGGCGCGGCGAGACGCGGCGATCTCGCGTTCGACGGCCTGGGCCGCCTCGCCGGCCTGCGCCCCCGTCCCGGAGATCTCCTCCTCGAGGGCGTCGAGGCGCTCGGAGAGGGCGTCCTTCTCGGCGCCGACGTTCTTCAGGTCGCGCCGGACGGTGAAGAGCCCCTCGCCCGGCACCTCGGTGCCGGCGGCCTCGACGATCGAGCCGCGGACGACGACCCCGTCCTTCGTGACGAACGTCCGCTCCGGCAGGAGCTCGGCGAGCGAAAGGGCGTCGTCGACGGAGGCGACGACGAGGGCGTCGGGGAGGGCGGCCGAGAGGCCCTCGTCGCCGGGCCGCGCCGTCAGGAGGTCGCGGGCGAGGCCGAGGACCCGCGCGTCGGCCGGCTTGAGGGGGAACGGCGTCTCGGGGATCGGGTGGACGAAGCGCGCCGTGCCGAGGTGCGAGGCGCGGACCGTGTCGATGAGCGAGGCGAGCGCCGCGCGGTCGCGGACGACCGGGGCCTCGAGGGCGCCGCCGAGCGCGGCGTCGAGCGCGTGCTCGAACCCCTCCTCGGCGTCGAAGTGGTCGGCGAGGACGCCGTCGGCCTTCGCGCCGGAGGTCTCGAGGGCGCGCCGCGCCGCCTCGCCGCCCGCCTCGCGCGCCGCGAGGAGGGTCTCGAGGGCGCCGAGGCGCTTGTCGAGGGCGTGGAACTGGCGCGTTGCGCGTTCGCGCTCCTCCTTGAGGGAGGCGAGCCGCTCCTCGGCGGACTTCCTGGAGACGCCCGCTTCCTCGAGCCGCCGCCGGGCCTCCGCGAGGCGCTCGTTCGTCTCGGCCTCGAGGTCGCGCGCCGCTTCCAACGCGGAGCGGCGTTCCTGGAGCTGAAGCTCCGCGCGCCCCTTGCGCTCCTCGACCTTCGTCAGGGCGAAGCCGAGGCGGTCGACGAGGAGCGCGGCCTCGCGCTCCCGGTTCGTCGCCTCGGTGGCGCGGGCGGCGGCGGCGAGGAGCTCCCGCCGGGAGCCCTCTCTCCGCGTGGTGGCGTCGCTCTCGTCACGGGTCGCGGCGGCGAGCGCCTCGCCCGTCTCCTTCGCCCTCGCTTCGGCGGCCGCGAGCTCCTCGGCGGCCTCCGCCAGGAGCTGCTCGGCCTTCGTCGCCTCCTCGACGGAAGAGAGGTGGTCCTCCTCCGCCTCGGTGCGCTGCGAGCCGACGAGCTCCCTGCGGGCCTCGGTCTCCTCGGCCTCGCGGGCGGCCGCGGCGACCGCGGCTTCGGCGGCGAGGAGCGCCTCGCGGGCGGCGGCGAAGGCGTCGGCCCGCTCGCGCCGGAGGCGTTCGGCCTCCTCGGCGGCGTGGCGCGCCTCCTCGAAGGCGGCGTCGAGGCGCCCCGACTCGGCGAGAGCGGCCCCTTCCGCGTCGGTCGTCGACTTCAGCGCCGCTTCGGCGGCCTCGGTCGCGGCGACGAGCCGCTCCGACTTCAGGCGCAGGAGACGCTTCTTCAGGCCCGAGAGGACGTCGGCCTGCTCCTTCCAACGCGCCGCGCGCGAGGCCTGGCGCTTGAGCGAGGTGCAGGCGCGCTCGATCTCCGAGACGATGTCGGTGAGGCGGAGGAGGTTCGCGCGGGTCTCCTCCAGCTTCACCTCGGCCTGCTGCTTCCGGATCTTGTACTTCGAGATCCCCGCGGCCTCCTCGATGAGGCGCCGCCGGTCCTGAGGCTTGGCCGAGAGGATCAGGTCGATCTTCTGCTGCTCGATGATCGCGTAGGCGCGGACGCCGAGGCCGGTCCCGAGGAGGAGGTCCTGGATGTCCTTCAGGCGCGCCTTGCGGCCGTTGAGGATGTAGTCGCTCGTCCCGTCGCGGGTGACGCGGCGGGTGAGGACGACCTCGCCACCGGTGTCGGCCCACTGGCCGCCGCGGGACTCGAGCGTGAGCGAGACCTCGGCCATGCCGAGCGGGCGGCGCCGGGCGGAGCCGTTGAAGATGACGTCCTCCATCGTCGTCCCGCGCAGGGCGCGGGCCGACTGCTCGCCCAGGACCCACATCACGGCGTCGCAGATGTTCGACTTGCCGGAGCCGTTCGGCCCGACGATGGCGGTGAGGCGGGACGGAAGGGTGAGGGACGTTCGGTCGACGAACGACTTGAAACCGTGGATCTCGAGCTTTTTCAGTCGGAACATGGCAGCGTCAGGCGGGCGACCCTACCACGACGGAGGGGGTTCGTGCCGGAGAGGGCCGTCGGGAGCGTCCCCGTTCAGGCGACACGCGCCGGGGGGCGGCCGGGGACGGCGTGGAGGGCGCGGAGGAGCTCGCCGCGGGACGCGACCGAGAGCTTTCGGAACGCGTGCTTGAGGTGGTCCTTCACGGTGTACTCGCTGATGAAGAGCTCGCCCGCGATCTCGGAGTTGCGCAGGCCGCGCAGGACGCCGGAAACGACCTCGGCCTCGCGGTCGGAGACGCCGCGGGCGTGCAGGTGGGGCCGCACGTCGTCGATCGTCGGCGCGGCCCGCTCCTTGAGAAGGACGATGCGCGCCGGCGGGGCCGCGGACGTGCCGTCGCCGGGGCAGTCGACGATCCGCGCCTCGAGACAGCGGCCGTCGGTGAGCGCCATCCGTTCCGGGGCCGGGTTCTCGCGCGCCGCGAGCTGGAGGAGCCGGGT
>JAKLER010000077.1 GCA_022711615.1 Acidobacteriota bacterium | reverse complement strand
CGCGGCCTCGCCGGGATCGGCGTGATGTTCGTCCTGAACCTCTCGGTGGCGTTCTCGCTGTCGCTCTTCAACGCGGCGCGGGCCTACGAGATGCCGCCCGGGGAGCTCGCCGGGGTGCTGAGGCACCTCTTCGGCAGGGCCCTGAGGCGTCCCCTGGACTTCGTCCGGCCACCGCGACCGGTGGACCGGGAAAAGGTCGAATCGCCCGCCCCGGACTCGGGGCACTGAGACAAACCACTACAGATCAATTGGATAGAAAGTTCGTGACAGCGCTATGCAGAATATATAATGTAGAGAACATCATGCAGGCGCGATCGGGACCCGAGCGACACCGGCAGCTCCGCCAGTGGGTCGCCGACAGGCTCCGGGCCGAGATCCTCGAGGGCCGCCGCAGGCCGGGGGACTGGCTTCGACAGGAGAGCGTCGCGCGCGAAGAGGGCGTCAGCCAGACGCCCGTTCGCGAGGCGCTCAAGCAGCTCGTCGCCGAGGGGCTCCTCGAGCACGTTCCCTATCGCGGCATCCGCGTCGTCACGCTTTCCGTCGAGGACGCCGAGGACCTCTACGCGAGCCGCGCCGTCCTCGAGCCGATGGCGGCACGCCACGCGGCCCGGGCGATCTCGCCCGAGGAAGTCCGCGAGCTCTCCTCGCTCCACGAGCGGATGATCGCCTGCGAGATCCCCGCGCGCCTCCGCGAGTACCGCGACCTGAACCGCCGTTTCCACGAGGCGATCATCGCGGCCTCGCGCCGGCCCTTCCTCACGCGCACTCTCGGGCACCTCTGGTCGGCGTTCCCGACGATGCTCTGGAGCAACGTCCCCGGCATCGCCACGACCTCCTCGCCCGAGCGGGAGGACCCCGACGCCGCCGAGCACGCCGAGATCGTCGCGGCGCTCGGCGCGCACGATCCCGAACGAGCCGCCGCCGCCGTGAAGCGGCACGTGGAGGAGGCGGGACGGACCCTCGTCGCCGCCATGAGGGCCCAGCCATGAAGCGCCCGACGCGCTCTCCCGGGCGCGCCCCGCGCCGCTCCAAGAACGGTCGACCCGGAACTCGCACCCCCTGGCGTCACGAAACGGCCCCAGGCCGAGCAAGAGGAGGAGTCATGTCACGTCCGCTCTCCGTCGTCACAGGAGCCGCCCTGATCCTGCTGCTGGGCCTCTCGGGAATCGCGAGCGCCCAGGGCACCGTGACCGGCAGCATCCAGGGCACCGTCAAGGACGCCGAGGGGGGCGCCCTTCCGGGGACGCTCGTCACCACGTACTCGTCGGCCCTCGTCAAGGGCCGCATGACGACGACCACCGACGCCCGGGGCGGCTGGCGATTCCCCGCGCTCCCCCCCGGCAACTACGCCGTCGAGGCCGAGCTGCAGGGCTTCAAGAAGGTCCGCCGCGACGGGATCCGGGTGAGCCTCGGACAGGCGATGGCCATCGACCTCGTCCTTCCGCTCACCTCCGTCGCCGCCGAGGCCGTCGTCACGGCCGAGGCGCCGATCGTCAGCGTCGTCGAGAACAAGGTCCACACCTCCTTCGGCGGCGACTTCATCGACAAGCAGGCCGTCCCGCGGAACTACTACCAGGTCCTCGGGTCGGCCCCGGGCGTCAACATCGACTCGTCGGCCGGTCAGGCCAGCAGCAGCATGCTCGCGTACGGCGGGACGACGTCGAACCAGAACGCCTTCACGCTCGACGGCGTTAACGTGGGCGACGCGGCAAGCGGCAACTACTGGCTCCTCCCGAGCATCCAGTGGATGGAGGAGATCCAGGTGGCCGGCCTCGGCGCCAACGCCGAGTACGGCGCCTACACCGGCGCGGTCGTCAACGGCGTCACGAAGTCGGGCGGCAACGAGCTCAAGGGGACGCTCGAGGCCTACTACCAGCCCGACTCGTTCGTCTCCGACAACTCGCCCGACACCGCGGATGAGACCTTCACGTTCGAGGACTACGCCCTCAGCCTCGGCGGCCCGATCCTGAAGGACAAGCTCTGGTTCTTCGGCAGCGTCGAGTACTGGCACCAGGAGACGACGCCCGTCGGGGCGATGGACACGTCGGACCGCAAGATCCCGCGCTTCCTCGGGAAGCTCACCTGGCAGCTGAACGAGAAGAACCGGATCTTCGCCATGGGCGAGTACGACAAGGTCACCAACGAGCGGCGCGGGATCGACGCCTTCACCTTCCCCGAGGCGACGAGCAAGCAGGACGGGCCGAACGTGACGTTCGGCGCGAACTGGGAGTCGATCCTCAGCTCCTCGAACTTCCTCAACGTGAAGGTGACCGGCTACGACGGCAACGACGACTTCCTCCCCTACGCCGGGCACGACGTCGCCGGTCACGAGGACTACTACGGGTATTCGGGCTTCGCCGTCGTGAACCAGAAGATCCAGGAGCTCAACCACCGGCACAAGATGTCCGGCGACGTCAACTGGAGCCTCTTCAAGGACGGCCTCTTCGGGGCGAACGACTCGCACTCCTTCAAGATCGGGGTCCTCTACGAGAGGTCCTCCACCACCGACAACTGGCGCCGGAACGGCGGCTTCACCTACTACGACGACTCGACGCTCTGCCCCGGGGCCACCGAGGCGGAGCAGATCGCCAACTACCTGAAGGACCCGACCTGCGGCTGGTACGAGCGCTCCACGGGGTACGGCGAGTACGACGTGAACGCGGAGACCGAGGGCTTCACCGCCTACGCCCAGGACTCGATGAGGATCGACCGCTTCACGGTCAACTACGGCCTCCGCTACACGAGCTACACGGGCGGCTGGCGGAGCGGGTTCGGCAACCCCGACGTCTACAAGGCCGACTTCGTCGACCCGCGCATCGGCTTCGCCTGGGACGTCCTCGGGAACGCCAAGCTCGCCGTCAAGGCCCACTGGGGCCGCTATCACTCCTCGATGTACACCTACCTCTTCGACCGCGAGGCCTCGGGAGAGGGGTCGATCCCGGACGGCGACTGCTACTGGGACGGCAGCGCCTGGGGCGACTGCAGCTCGTCCGTGCCGGATTACGCGACGATGGGGAACATCGACCACCCGTACGTCGACGAGACGCTCCTCACGATCGAGCACCAGCTCGGCAAGGACATGGCGGTCGGCGCCGACTACATCAACCGGCGTTTCCGCAGCCTCCTGGGGATGGTCAACACGAACGACGACTACGAGCGCGTGACCGGCATCCCGAACCCGATCGGCGGCGGCGAGCTCGAGGTCTGGTCCCTCAACGGGGACCCCGTCTGGTCGCTCACGACGGACAACCCGGGCGAGCGGGACTACGACTCCTTCGTCGTCCGGTTCGACAAGCGCTACAGCCACGGCTGGCAGCTCCGCTCCTCGCTCGTCTGGACCGACCTGAAGGGGAACGTCCTCAAGAACAACGGCTACGCCCCCGAGCTCGAGGACCGGAACGGCCTCGTGAACGCCTACGGGAAGATGGACTCCTCGTTCAACGAGTGGGAGTTCAAGGTCTCCGGTTCCGTCGACCTCCCGCTCGGCTTCGCCGCGAGCGGCCAGTACACCTACCTGTCGGGCACCTACTGGACCCCCAACGGGAGCGTCCGCCGCTACCTCGACGGCAACTCCGCGTCGGGCCGCTACATCTTCCTGACCGAGCGCGGTTCGCAGCAGCTCGAGGACCGGAACATCCTCGATCTGCGCCTCGCCTGGGGCACGAAGATCGCCGGCGAGTCTCGTCTCGACCTCTCCCTCGAGTGCTTCAACGTCCTGAACACCGGAGAGACGCTCACCATCGACGACTACTACGGCGAGTACCGCAGCGGCACCTGGCGCAAGAGCGCCACCTACGGCGCCACACTCAGCATCGAGACCCCGCGCCAGCTCCGGCTCGGCGCGCGCTTCAGCTTCTAGCCCCTCCCTCCTCCTCTTTCTTCGCAGGGGGCGGCCCGTGGCCGCCCCCCCCTTTTTTCGCCGGCGCGGCGGGCCGCCCCGCGCCGGGGAGCCAGACGGGCGGCCCAGGAGCCCCGATGAGATCCTCCCGCGCGCTCCCCCTCCTCTTCGCCTTCTCGCTCCTTCTCCTCGGCGCGAAGGCTCCTTTCGCCCTCGGCGCCGAGGTCCCCGCGCGGGGCCACCTCGTCCTGATCGGAGGCGGCGACAAGCCCCCCGAGGTGATGCGGAAGTTCGTCGAGCTGGCCGGGGGGAAGGACGCGCCGATCGTCGTAATCCCGACGGCGTCCTCGGAAGCCGACGCCCCCGATTACTACGAGAAGCTCTTCCGCGAAGAGCTCGGCTGCCTCGACGCCGTCTCGCTCCGGATCCGGAGCCGCGCCGACGCCTCGCGCCCCGACTTCGTCGCCCTAGCCCGGAAGGCCCGCGGAGTCTTCTTCGGCGGCGGCGACCAGATCCGGATCACGAACGCCCTCCTCGGGACGCCCGTCGGCGACGCGATCGCCGCGGCCTTCGCCGGAGGCGCCGTCGTCGGCGGCACGTCGGCCGGCACCGCCTGTCAGAGCGAGAAGATGATCACTGGGGAGGGGGACTTCACCCAGGTGCGGACGCGGAGCGTCGAGCTCTGGCAAGGCCTCGGCTTCCTCCCGCCCGACGTCGTCGTCGACCAGCACTTCCTCCGCCGCCAGCGGCAGAACCGGCTCCTCTCCGTCGTCCTCGAGAACCCATCGGTCCTCGGCATCGGCGTCGACGAGGAGACCGCGATCTGGGTCCGCCCCGACGGGACTCTCCAGGTCCTCGGCGAGAGCGGCGTCATGGTCTTCGACGCGAAGGGCGCCGCGCTCTCGCGCCAGCCTCGCCCCACCGGCCAGGACCTCCTCGGCGTCCGTGGCCTCTCCCTCCACCTCCTCCTCCCCGGCGACACCTTCGACCTGAACTCGCGCCGCCCCCTTTGACCGGTGCCAGGCGTGAAATCGTGCAGTATTCGAGGAAAGGACGGTAATACATGATTTCACGCCTGGCACCGCTTCGGGTGGCACCGATTCAGGTTCCGTTTCGGGGGGCACGGGTCGTGGCCCTCGCGGCGTTCGTCCTTCTATCCGGCGTGGTCTCGGCGGAGCCGCCCGGGTGGGATCAGGGGCGGTCGGTGTACGAGCGGCGGGTCCGGCCGGCGGAAGCAGCCGAGAAGGTCGACTGGGAGGCCCGGGTGACGGCGCTCCTGCGGGAGGAGCCCGGCGACCTCGTCGTCACCGCCGTCGGCGACGTCATCTTCAACGAGCGGATCAGCCACCTGGAGGCCCCCGATCGGAAGAACCTCCTCCGGATCCTCCAGGAGGCGGACGTGGCGATCGGGAATCTCGAGTTCTCGATCAACGACCGGCCCGAGCTGCAGAAGGTCTTCTACAACTTCCGCGCGCCGCGCGAGTTCGCGTGGGAGCTCGCCGCCACAGGGATCAGCCTCGTGAGCCTGGCGAACAACCATGCCCTCGACTTCGGTCGCGAGGGGCTCCTCGAGTGCCTTCGCGCGCTCGACCTCTCGGGGATCGCCCACGCCGGCGCCGGCCGGACGCTCGCCGAGGCGCGCGAGCCCGGCACGAAGCGGCCCCCGGGGCAGAAGGGGCGCGTCGCGCTCCTCTCCTACATGCGCTACTGGACCGACCGGGACCGCTGCGCCGACCCGTCCGGGCCCTGCCTCGCGACGATCGACCCGGCGACGGTCCTCGTCGCCCGGTCCGACGGGACGGTCGAGTCGGTCGAAGGGCCCCAGGAGCGCGACGTGAAGGCGATGGAGGAGGACGTCCTCCTCGCGAAGCGCCGGCACGGCCCCGTCTTCGTGGCCTACCACGTCCACGACGTGAGCCACGCCCGGGTCTTCGGCATCCAGGACACGACGCCGCCGAACGAGGAGATCCCGTTCCGCCGCGCGATCGACGCCGGCGCCGACGCGGTCCTC
Organism: Acidobacteriota bacterium; assembly: GCA_022711615.1. Classification (GTDB taxonomy): domain Bacteria; phylum Acidobacteriota; class Thermoanaerobaculia; order UBA5066; family UBA5066; genus UBA5066. The sequence continues at coordinate 9,367 of JAKLER010000077.1, read as the reverse complement.
GGCAGCGGCCCGCACGTCCTGCGCGGGATCGAGCTGCGAAACGGAAGACCGATCTTCTACAGCCTGAGCAACTTCATCTACCAGTACCGGACGCCGAAGGCGATCCCGACGGACCTCCCCCATCAGAGAGATTCCGAGATGCCCCGCCCCGCGAACGTCTCCGTCTGGGACCGGCGCGACTCGCGCGAGGTGATGGAGAGCGTCGTCGCGCGGATGACGTACCGCGACGGCCTCCTCCGGAGGCTCGAGCTGATCCCCGTGACGATCGACGACGAGGGGCCGCTCTTCGGGGTCCCCCGGCTCGCCTCGACGAAGCGGGCGAAGGAGATCGTCGAGCTCCTCCAACGCCTCTCCGCCCCGTACGGGACGAAGATCGCCTGGAAGGGCTGGTACGGCGAGGTGGAGCTTCCGGCGATCGCCTCCCCTTCGCCGCAGACCGCGAGCTAGCCGCCCGGCGCCCGGCGCCCGGCGGCCGGGGACGGGCATCGAGGCCGGCTTGCGCCCTGCCATCCACTCACATATACTCATATAGTTATGTGTCATCCCGTTCGTTGTCCGAAGTGCGGAAAGCCCACCTGGGCCGGCTGCGGCCGCCACGTCGAGGAGGCCCTCGCAGGCGTGCCGGTCGAGAAGCGCTGCTCCTGCCCGCCTCCCGATTCGCTCCTCTCGAGGCTCTTCGGCTCTCGGAAGTCGTGACGGCGGCGGACCGCGGGGAGGAGGCCTCCCTCAGCGGTCCGCGGCGAGCCAGGCGGTCGCGAGCCCGAGGCGGGTGACGCGGCGAACCTGATCCGGGTCGATCGAAGCGGGCGTGTCGCCCGGGCGGTGGTAGTCCGGGTGGAAGTTCCCGAAGAACCGGACGAAGGGGACGCGCGCTCGCGCGAAGTCCCGGTAGTCGCTGCCCCCGTTGACTCCCTCGGTCCAGTCGAGGTGGAGGGCCAGGTCCGCCGCGCCTCCGGCCCGCGCGAGGAGCGGCCCGAGGTCGGGCGCGAAGCTCGCCACCCCCGGCTCGAGGAACGTGTCGGGGCGCGCGGCAGCGAGGAACGCCTCCGCGCCGGGGAGCTTCGCGGAGGCGACGAGGTCGCGGATCTCCTCCGCCTTCCAGGGGTGGGCGATCATGTCGAAGTTCAGGTAGACGGCCGTCTTCGCGAGCGGCCAGAGCGGGCTCCGCACCCAGTGGCCCGAGCCGATCTTGTCCTCCTCCTCGCCGGTCCAGAGCGCGAAGACGAGCGTCCGTTTCGGCCGGACGGGAGCCGACGCGAAGGCGCGCGCGATCTCGAGGAGGGCCGCGATGCCGGAGGCGTTGTCGTCCGCCCCCGGATGGATCACGCCGTCCACGCGCCCGAGGTGGTCAGCGTGCGCGCCGAGGACGACGGCCTCGTCCGCGCGGGCCGGATCGCTCCCCGGGAGGATCCCGACGACGTTCCGGGAAAGCCCCGTCCGCTCGAGGGCCGTCGCGCGAAGCGTCGCGGAGGCGGGGAGCGGCCGCGAGGGCTCCTCCACCTTCGGCGGCGCGCCGAGGAGCGCCTCGAGGACGACGGGTGCGCACCGGACGACGAGCGGCTCGCGTGCCGGGGCCTCCGTCATCGACCGGAACGCGAACGTCGCGGGCTTCTCGTTCCCCAGGAGGCGCGCCGCCCAGTCGTTCCCCTCGACGGCGAGGACGGCCACCGCGCCGAGCGCCGTCGCCGTCTCCAGCTTCGCGGCCCAGCGCTCCTCGGAGTCGCCCGCGGCGTACTTCTCCACGAGCTCCTTCGAACTCCACGCCTCGCCCGGCGGGAGCCCCTCGCGGAGGACGACGATCTTCCCTTTCACGTCGAGGCCCCTGTAGTCGTCGCGCGCGGGCGACGCCTCGCGGAGGCCGTACCCGGCAAAGACGAGCGGCGCCGAGACGGAGCGGGCGGGCTGCGGCGGGACGACGACGTCGACGCCGTGGACGAACGTCCGTCGCGCCGTCGCCTCCCCCGTCCGTCGCTCGATCTCGACGGAGCCCCCCGGCTCGCGGATCTCGCGCATCGGCACCGGCTGGAAGAACGTGCGCGCCCCCTTCCCGTCGGCGGCGCCATACGGCGCCACGCCGACGAGAGCGAGCTGCGCCGCGCCGTACTCGAGGGCCGCCTCGAGGCCGTCGCTCCCGAGGCCCCTCCCCGCGAGGGGCGTCGAGGCGAGGAACGAGACGTGCGCGCGAAGCGCGTCCGCGCGGACGCCGTCGAGCGCGGCGCGGAGCGGCGCGGGAATCGCCTCGCCCGCCTTCGGGAGGACGAACCGGGGCCGAGCGGCGTCCGCGGCCGAAGTCGCAGGAGCAGCGGAAGCCGGAGACGGCTGCGCGACGGCCGGTGGAGCGGCGAGCACGCCACCGAACACCGCGCCGATCGCGAGGGCGGGAACGAACGCCGTCTTCCTCATTTCAGCCTCTCCGTTCGCAGCGTGTACTTCTCGAGCCGTTCCGGGACCACGTCGACGCCGATCCCGGCGCCGGCCGGGACCTCCACGAACCCTTCCGCGTCGAGGACGACGGAGGGCGTCACGAGGTCCTCGCGGAAATACCGGCTCGTCTCCGACGTGTCGCCCGGAAGCGTGAACCCCTCGACCGTCTGGAGATGGATGTTCACGGCGCGCCCGATCCCCGTCTCGTCCATCCCGCCCGACCAGACCGGGATCCCGCGCTCTCTCGCGAAGGCGAGGAGCCGGAGCGACTCCAGGAGCCCGCCGACGCGCCCCTCCTTCAGGTTCAGGACCCGGCAGGCGCCGAGCTCGACGGCGGCGCGGAAGTCGGCGAGGTCGTGGATCGACTCGTCGAGGCAGAGCGGCGTCGCGAGCTCCCGCTGGAGGAGCGAGTGCTCGAAGATGTCGGCGTACGAGAGCGGCTGCTCGATCATCGTGAGGCCGAAGGCGTCGAGCCTCGCGAGGTGCGCGGCGTCCGCGAGGCGGTAGTCGCCGTTCGCGTCGGCCATGAGCGGAAGGTCGGGGAAGCGCTCGCGGACCGCCGCGACGTACTCGACGTCCTTCCCCTTCTTCACCTTCACCTTCACCCGGTGGTAGCCGCGCGCGACGGCCTCCTCCACCTCGCGGACGAGCGCCGCGGGCGAATCCTGCAGGCCGATGCTGATCCCGGAAGGGACCCGCTTCCTCGGCCCCCCGAGGAGCTCGTGGAGCGGCACGCCCTTCGCTTTCGCCGCGAGGTCGACGAGGGCGTTCTCGAGCGCGGCCTTCGCCATCCGGTTCCCGCGGACGTGGCCGAAGCGCTCGTCGAGCTCGAGGAACGTCCGCCCCTCCTCGACGAGCGGGAGGAGGAACTCCGCGACGACGTGCCGCGCGGAGGTCGTCGTCTCGGGCGCGTAGAACGGGTCCGGGTCGGCGACGCACTCGCCCCAGCCGACCTTCCCGCCGCCCTCGACCCGGACGAGGAACGTCTCCTTCCCCGTCCAGGTCGCCGTGGAGATCGAGAACGGCTTCACGAACGGAAGGCTCACGTGGACGAGGTCGACCCGCTCGACGGCGGGGACGCGCTCGGCCTCGAGCGGCAGGGCCGACGCGCGCTCCGCGGGCCCGCTCACTTCGGCGATCCCGCCGTCGCCGCCATGGCGACGACGCGCCGGACGGGGATCGTCCCGTCCCACGCGACGAGCGCCTTCAGGCGCGGGTACTGCCAGAGGCCGTACATCGCGGTCGGCTCGAGGAGGATCGCGGCGCGCAGCGCATCCGGCCCCTCGAGCGGGACCCAGAGGCTCCCGGCCGGAAGCTCGACCGGCCTCGCCGCGCCGCGCTTCACGATCGTCCGGCCGCCGTACCGGCCGTAGAGGTCGTCGAACTCCTCCTCGACGCGGAGGAGCGCGCACGTCTCGGCCGTCACCGTCCGCGGCGCCGCGATCCGCTCGAACCCGAGGCCGTGCCGCGTCAGGAGCGCCCCGATCTCCGCGGCCGCCGCCGGCTCGACGGCGTAGCCGAGCGGCGTCGGAACGCTCCGCTTCACCGCGACGTCGGTCATCACGTTCGCCGTCGGCACACGGATCGTCTTCCCCGTCGCGAGCTCGACCACGGGGAACTCCGTCACCGTCCCCTCCGGGTTCACCCAGAGCGCGTCGGACGGGAGGAACGCCGGGAGCGGGAGCTTCCGCGCCTTCTCGACGACGGCGCGGTCCTCGTCGCGGTGGCCGCCCCCCTCCAGGAACCGCCGGAAGAGGACGAGGTAGGCGTCGACCCGCCTGCCGAGGTCGGCCTGCGGGTCCGGCGCCAGGTGTCGCACGGCCGCCTCGATGATGAACGACAGGCCGCCGTAGGCGCCGACGCCGTTCAGGCCGCCGTCGGTGTCGGGGGCGGAGTGGCGCTGCTCGTCGTCGGGGGGCGCGCCGCCGACCCAGTAGCGCAGGAAGCGGTGCCCCGCCTTCTCGAGGGGCGCGGCCGACGCGTCGACCCAGCGCTTCGCCGCCGCGACGCGCTCGCGGTCGAAGTGGGGGTTGTTCAGCCCGTCCATCGTGATGTCGGGCCACTTCTCCCACCCCTTCCGCGTCCACTCCTCCGAGTCGCGCCCGAACTCGTGCGCGTCGACGGCGAGGTGCGGCCGCACCCGCCGGGCCACGCGGTGGAGGGCCTCCGTCTCGGGCTGGAAGAGGGTGACGTGGTCGCGGTTCAGGTCGGCGGCGGCGGCGTTCCTCCGCGTGCCCGCCTCGGCACCGTCGGGGTTCACCATCGGCATCACCCAGAGGTCGACCTCGGGCGGGAGGAGCTTCGGGTCGCGGGCGAGGTCGCGCAGGAGGTAGAGGAGGGCGTCCTTCCCCGACACCTCGTCTCCGTGCTGCTGGGCGTAGAAGAGGACCCGGAACGTCGAGGCCGCGCTCCCGCGCGCGTTCACGAGGAAGATGCTCCGCCCCTGCGCGGTCTGCCCCTCGACGGAGACGACGACCGGTCCCTTCCCGTCGATCGTCTTCAGAAAGGCCGCCATCGCGTCGTACGAGGTCGACTTCGTCAGCGTCCGGTGGTCCTCGGGGAGGGCGCCGGACGCGACGCCGGGGACGGCCGCGCCCGGAACCGGGGCGAGGAGCGCCGCAAGGAGGAGCGGAAACGCCTTCACGGCTCTGCTCCTAGAACGGTCCCCAGTGCATGAGCACCGGCGGGACGAGGAGGAGGAACGCCAGGACCATCAGCGTCAGCATGAGCGGGAGGAACCAGCGCGCCCACTTCTCCCACGGGATCTTCGCCATACCGAGGACGCCCATCGTCACGGCCGACGTCGGAAGGATCGGGTTGATCAGCTCGCAGAGCTGGTAGGCGAAGACCATCGTCTGGCGCGTCAGGCCGACGAGGTCGGCGAGCGGCGCCATGATCGGCATCGTCAGCGCGGCCTGCGCCGTCCCCGAGTGGATGAAGAAGTTGATGACGCACTGGACGACGAACATGACCTGGGCGGCGACGACGCCGGGGAGGTGCGAGATCAGCCCCGCGCCGTGGAAGAGGATCGTGTCGAGGACCTTCGCCTCGCGGGCGATGATGAGGAGCGCCCGGCCGCAGGCGATGATCAGCGCCACGTTGACCATGTCCTTCGCGCCCGCGACGAACGCCGTCGCGATCCGCGTCCCGCCGAGGCCCGCGACGACGCCGAGGACGAGCCCCATCGCCAGGAAGAGGGCCCCGATCTCCTCGATGAACCACTGCTTCTTCAGGATCCCCCAGACGAGGACGCCCATCGTGGTCACGAAGAGCGAGAGGACGAGCGCGTGCCGGACGGTCCACGGCTCCGCCTCGCCGCTCGCCGGGGCGCTCCGCTCGCGCGCGAGGTCGAGGTCGCGCACGGGGCTCGCCTCCGGGCGCTTCTTCACGCGCGCCGCGTAGACCATCACCCACGCGATCATGACGCCCGTCGTCACGAACCAGGTCGCCACCCGGTAGCCGAGGCCCGAGTAGAGCGGAAGGCCGACGAGCCCCTGCGCGATGCCGACCGTGAACGGGTTGAAGAACGCCGCCCCGAAGCCCGCCGCCGCTCCGAGGAACGGGATCGCGACGCCGACGATCGAGTCGTAGCCGAGCGAGATCGCGAGCGGGATGCAGATGACGACGAACGGGATGACCTCCTCGGACATCCCGAAGACCGAGCCCGCGAGCGAGAAGACCGCCATCAGGACCGGGATGACGAGCTTCTCGAGGAACGGGCGCGCGGCGAGCGCCGCCGTCAGCTTCCGGATCGCGAACTCGATCGTCCCGCCCGCCTGGACGATGCCGAAGGCGCCTCCGATGGCGAAGAGGAACGCGATGATGAGCGCCCCGTCGAGGAAGCCGCGGATCGGCGCGACGACGACCCACTGAGGGCCGAGCCAGACCTTCTCGACCTGCTGGTAGGTCCCCGGCACCGTCACGGTCCGCCCCGCCTTCTCGACGGTCTGGTACGTCCCCGACGGGACGAGCCACGCCAGGACCAGGACGAACACGACCAGGCTCCCGACGATCACCAGGGTGTGGGGCATCCGGAACGTACGCCCGCTCTTGCTCGCGGCCTCGGCCATCGCTGCCTCTCCCTTCCCGATTCCGTTCCTTCGAGGACGACGCCCGGGGCGGCTCCCGGCTTCTCGAGCGCTCCGCGGGCTCCCCGGCATCATAGAGAACGGGCGCCCGTCCGGGGGCCTCGACCGGTCCATTTCGTGCACATTTCCGGCGCTCCGGGGCTCCCGGGCTCCCTGCGACGAAGTCGCCGGAGATTCGCCGTTCCGCCCCCTCCATCGCTGGACCGGAGGGGGTCCGGGGCGCGATGATGGCCGATGGCCGAGACCCCGGACCCGGGGTCCGCCAGGGAGAACCCATGACGAACTCCGCCTTCTCGCCCGAGCCCGTCGTCCGGATCGACGACGACGGCATCTGGGGCGATCTCGAATCCGCCTCCCGGCCCGACGCCGGCGAGGTCCGCGACCTCCTCGCGAAGTCCCGGGAGCTGAAGGGGCTCCGCGGCCGCGACCTCGCCGTCCTCGCGAACGTCGCCGATCCCGCCCTCCTCGACGAGCTCTTCCACACCGCGCGCGAGGTCAAGGAGGCGATCTACGGCAAGCGCCTCGTTCTCTTCGCGCCGCTCTACATCTCGAACCTCTGCGCGAACGAGTGCACCTACTGCGCCTTCCGCGCTCGGAACACGGCGCTCGTCCGCCGGGCGCTGACGCAGGAGGAGATCGCCCGCGAGGTGAAGTGGCTCGAGGAGCAGGGCCACAAGCGGATCCTCCTCGTGGCGGGCGAGTCGTACCCGCGGGAGGGGTTCGACTACGTCCTCCGCTCGATCGAGACCGTCTACGCGACCTCGAGCGGCCCGGGCGAGATCCGCCGCGTGAACGTGAACGTCGCCCCGCTCACCGACGAGGAGTTCCGCCGGCTGAAGGCGGCGAAGATCGGGACCTACCAGCTCTTCCAGGAGACGTACCACCGCGAGACCTACGCCGAGGTCCACGTGGCCGGGAAGAAGCGGGACTACGACTGGCGGGTCACGGCGATGGACCGGGCCATGAGGGCCGGGATCGACGACGTCGGCATCGGCATCCTCTTCGGCCTCTACGACTGGCGCTACGAGCTCCTCGCCCTCATGCAGCACGTGGAGCACCTCGAGCGGACGTTCGGCGTCGGGCCGCACACGATCTCCGTCCCGCGGATCGAGCCGGCGACCGGCTCGGAGGTGGCGGACCACCCGCCGCACGCCGTCTCGGACCTCGACTTCAAGAAGGTCATCGCGATCCTCCGCCTCGCCGTCCCGTACACCGGCCTGATCCTCTCGACGCGGGAGTCGGCCGAGACGCGGCGCGAGGTCCTCGCCCTCGGCATCTCGCAGATCTCCGCCGGGAGCCGGACGAACCCCGGCGGCTACGAGGCCGACCCGGGCGACCCGTGCGCCGAGCAGTTCTCCCTCGGCGACCACCGCTCGCTCGACGAGGTGATCCGGGACGTCGCCTCCCACGGCTTCGTCCCCTCCTTCTGCACCGCCTGCTACCGCCTCGGCCGGACCGGCGCCGACTTCATGGACCTCGCGAAGCCGGGCGAGATCAAGGAGCACTGCAATCCGAACGCCCTCGCGACGTTCCAGGAGTACCTCCTCGACTACGGCTCGGAGGAGACGCGCCGCGCGGGCGAGGCGCGTATCGCCGCCTCGCTCGATGAGATGGAGCCGGGCCTGCGCGAGCGTTCCCGTTCGATGGTCGAGGCGGTGAAGAGCGGCCGCCGCGACGTCTTCTGCTGAGGAGTCGGCGCGCGTGAGCTCCGCCCCGCGCGGTCTCCGGACCCACATCGGCCTCTTCGGCCGCAGGAACGTCGGCAAGTCGAGCGTCCTGAATGCCCTCACGCGGCAGGAGGTGGCCATCGTGTCGGCCACCCCCGGAACCACGACGGACCCCGTCGAGAAGCCGATGGAGCTCTTGCCGCTCGGCCCGGTGCTCTTCATCGACACGGCGGGCGTGGACGACGAGGGGGCGCTCGGCGAGCAGCGGATCGCGAAGACGCGAGCCGCCCTCGAGCGGACCGACCTCGCTCTCCTCGTCGCAGAGGCGCCCGAATGGGGGCCGTTCGAGGAGGAGCTCTTCGGGGAGATTCGCGCCCGTTCGATCCCGGTCGTCGTCGTCCTCAACAAGGCCGACACGGGGCCGGCCCCGGCAGGCCTCGCGGGGCGTCTCGCGGCGGCCGGAGTCCCGGCCGTCGCGACGTCGATCCCCTCCGGCACCGGTCTCGACGAGCTCCGGCAGGCGCTCCTCGCCGCCGCTCCCGCCGACGCCGTCGAGGGGCGCCGGATCGTCGGCGACCTCGTCTCCCCCGGCGACGTCGTCGTGCTCGTGACGCCGATCGACGCGGAAGCCCCGAAGGGACGGCTCATCCTCCCGCAGGTTCAGACGCTCCGGGACCTCCTCGACAACGGCGCGATCTCCGTCGTCGTCCGCGAGCACGAGCTGCACGGCGCGCTCGACGCGCTCGGCCGTCCGCCGCGCCTCGTCGTCACCGACTCCCAGGCGTTCCGGCAGGTCGCGGCGGAGGTCCCCCCCGGCGTTCCTCTCACGTCGTTCTCCATCCTCTTCGCCCGCTTCCAGGGCGACCTCGCGGAAATGGCCCGCGGCGTGCGCGGCGTCGACCGGCTGAAGGCGGGCGACCGGGTCCTCGTCGCGGAGGCCTGCACCCACCACCCGGTCGGCGAAGACATCGGGCGCGTGAAGATCCCCGCCTGGCTCCGCGCCCGCACCGGCGTCCCGCTCGAGTTCGAGACGGTCCAGGGGCGGGACTTCCCCGACGACCTCTCCCGCTACGCGCTCGTCGTCCACTGCGGGAGCTGCATGGGGAACCGCCGCCAGATGCTGTCGCGCCTCCTGCGCGGCCGCCGCGAGGGGGTGCCCGTGACGAACTACGGCCTGACGATCGCCTA
>JAKLER010000076.1 GCA_022711615.1 Acidobacteriota bacterium | reverse complement strand
GCGCGACGTCCGGGTCGCGTCGATGACCCTCGCGGGAGCGATCCCCGCGGACGTGGACGAACGCTTCGCGACGCGCCGGTTCGCGCTCGGCGCGCCGATGGCGCCGGGCGCCTCGCTCGACCTGGCGTTCGACCTCCGGATCGAGCGCCGCTCGCCCTCCGCGGACGACGACGTCGACCTCGTCCCGAACGGTACGTACGTCCACGGATTCGCGATGCTCCCGTCGATCGGCTACCGGCGGAGCTGGGAGATCGCGGACCCGGCTGCGCGGCGGCGCGCGGGCCTCCCGGAGCGGGCCGAGGAGGACGACCCGGAGGCCCACCTCCCCGAGAGCCCGAGCCGGATGACCTTCGACGTCCGCGTCGCGACGCCGACAGACCAGCTCCCGGTCGCGCCCGGCGTCCTCGTCTCCTCGACGATCGCCGGTGCCGTCCGGACGACGCGGTTCCGCGCGACGCACCCCGTGAACGCGTTCTTCGCGTTCGCGTCGGCCCGCTACGACGTGGAGCGCGTCCGCCACGGCGGCGTCGACGTGGAGGTCTACGTCCACCCCGGGCACCGGCGAAACGTGGCGCGGGTCCTCGAGGCGGCCACCGCCACGCTCGACCTCTGCGTCGCGCGCTACGGGCCGTACCCCTTCCCGCAGCTGCGGATCGCCGAGGTGCCCGACGCGAGCCTCCGGGCGGGAGGCTTCGCCCTCCCGGGCGTCGTCTTCCTTGCCGAGAAGCGCGGCTTCCTGATCGACACGGAGGCGTCCGGGCGCGTCGACCTCCTGGCGAAGCGGGTCGCGCACGAGGTCTCGCACCAGTGGTGGGGGCACCAGCTCGACCCGGCGAGCGGCCCGGGCGCGACGGCCCTCGTCGAGTCGCTCGCCCGCCAAACCGAGCTGCGCGTCCTGAAGGCGCTCCGCGGGGCGGCCGCGCTCCGTCCCGTCCTCGACTTCGAGCTGGACCGCTACCTCTCGGGCCGGACGGCGGGGGGCGAGGTGCCGCTCGTCGACGTCGGGCGGCAGCCGTGGCTCTTCTACGCGAAGGGCTCCCTCGCGATGGCCGCGACCTCCGAGCTCGTCGGCGAGGAGGCCGTCGACGGCGCCCTCGGCGCCCTCCTCGCGGACGCGAAGGCGACGGGCCGTGCGCCGACCGCGCGGGACCTGGTCGCGCGCCTCCTCGCCGCGACCCCCGTCGCGGACCGTCCGCTCGTCGAGGAGTGGTGGACCCGCAGCGTCGTCCACGACCTCCGCGTCACGAAGGCGGCCGCCACGCGTCTGCCGGGCGGCCGGTACCGCGTCGACGTCGTCGTCGACGGCCGGACGTTCGAAACGACGGACGGCGCGGAGAAGGAGCGCGCGTTCGACGGCGACGTGGAGCTCGTCGTCCGCGCCGCCCGGAGCGAACGCGGAGACGACGAGGCGCCTCCGCTCCATGCCGAGCGGCACAGGGTCCGCGGCCCGGTCCGTCTCTCGATCCTCGTCGACGGCCTGCCGGGCGAGGTCGTCGTCGACCCGCGCCGCCTGCTCCTCGACCGGGACAGGGCCGACGACGTCCGCGACGTCGAGACGGGACGCTGAGGGGCCGCTACGTCCGGCTTTCCTCCCGCGCCCGGATCTTCGCGTCGATGAAGTCGGGGTGGGGGACCTTGAGGAGCCCCGCGAGGCGTCGAATCAGGTGCTCCTCGAGCGGGTGCTTCTCGGCGTCGGCGAACGCGACGAGCCACATCAGCTCGACGATTCGCTTCCTCTCCTCGCGGGAGAAGCCGTCGGCGAGGAGGCTCGTGAACTCGTAGAGCGAGGTGGCGGCGTCCGCTTCGGCCTCGGCGAGGCGAACGAGCTCCTCGGTCTCGGCGAGCGGCAGGCCGAAGGTCCCCTGGAGCGCCGTGCGGACGACCGTCCGCTCCTCCTCCTTCACGTCGGGGTCGGCGCGCATCACCTCGACGAGGAGCGCCGCGGCCGCGAGGCGAAGTCGCCGGCCCGGATCGCCCGCCTCCGCGGGCGGCGCGTCGAGGACCCGTTCCCGGAAGAACCGCTTGAGCGAATCGAGCATGCCCGGAGTCTCTCGTCCCTCGCCGGCCTCGTCCACTTCGGCCTCCGTCGGCCCGTCCTCGAACGCCTCGGGTCCACGGACCGCCGGCTCAGTCGGCCCAGCCGAAGAAGAGCGCGGCGATTCCGAACGTGTCGATGAAGCCGTGCGCGAGGATCGGCGCCCAGAGGTTCCGGCGGGCGAGGAGGAAGGCGCCGGCGAGGACGAGGCCGGCCAGCCCCGAGTCGAGGACGCCCGCGGGCCCCTTGTAGAAGTGCCCGAAGCCGAAGAGGACGGACGAGGCGGCCACGGCGAAGGCCGTCGCGGCGGGAGAACGTCCGAGGGCGTCGCCCGCCCGCCCGAGGAGCCAGCCCCGGTACCCGATCTCCTCGCCGAACGCGGCCCAGGTCCAGACGAGGCCGAGCCAGCGAAGGGCCGTCCACGGGTTCGCGGCGATCGCCTCCGTGCCGGCGGGCGCGACGATCGGCGGCCAGACGCTCTCCGCGAGCGGTTCGACGACGACCCCGAGCGCGATGCGGAGCGCCGCTGCGCCGAGGGCGATCGCGAGGAGCCGCGCCCAGGAGGGGGGCCTCCGGAAGCCGATCGCCGTGAAGCCGCCGTTTCGCAGCCGGTACGAGGCGAGGCCGAGGACGAAGAGGAGGGGCACCTCGTTCGGGAGGACTCTCCAGACGTTGTGGCCGAGGACGAGAGCGGCGCCGACGAGGAGCTCCACGGCGGAGAGGAGCTGCCCTCCGCGCGGGGGGGGCTCCGGGAGAGGAGCGATGGGTTCCGTCATCGAGTCCCGTAACGAGCGACGGCGGCTCCGGGTTCAGGGGGCCGCGGGCCGTATCCGAATGTAAGCGAGGCTGTCGTCGTTCAGGGTGATCTCGAGGTCGTTCCCGTCGCGCCGGTAGAAGAGCGTCCCGCCGGCCCGCTTCATCCCGATCGAGATCACTCCCGAGCCCGAGGGGCGGTAGTGCCCCTTGCTCGACGCCGGCTTCCCGAGGACCGCGCGGACGTCGGCTTCGCTCATTCCCCACGACACGACCTCGACCCCTTCGGCGTCGAGCCGGTTCCCGAGGACCTCCGTCACCCGCCGCGTCCGCGTGTCGACCGTCGCGACCAGGTCAGGGAGGCGTTGCCATTGGAGCGACTCGAGAATGCCGGCCGCGTTCCGGCGGTCGGGCGGTCCGAGCCGGGCGACGACGTCGTCCTCGGTCTGTCCGGGCGCGAGGCCCCGGACCGCGAGAGGAGCCGTCCCGGTGTAGGGGAGGCAGAAGGACTCGGGCTCCGAGACCTGTCGATGGCACGCGGAGAGGAGCGCGAGACAGACGATCGCGAAGGTACGAGGGCCGGCGCGCCGCGCCGATGGGACTCCCGTCGTCTTCCCCATGGCTCAGTCTGGCGGGATGCCTGTTCCGCGGCAAGCGCGACGACGCCGTTGGCGACCAGCCCCTGCATGTCTTCGGGGTAACCTCTTCCCCGAGTGATCGATGAGGAGACCGTCGAGGGCGGCGGGAGCCGGAGCCGGCCTCTCGGCGCGAGACGGCGATCGCGGAAGGCAGGAGGAATATGAGACGAAACGGAGGCGCAAGGACCCTCGTGCTCGCGGCGGTCGCCGCCGCGCTGCCGCTGGCCCGGTCGGTCGCGGCGGAGGAGTACATCCTCCTCTCGTCGGCCTTTTCCAGCGGTCTGAACGGAGCCGCGTACCGGACGCGCGTGAGGCTTCTGAACCAGGGGACGACCCCCGTCACGGTGAGCGCGAGGTTCTTCGACCAGTCGAGCGGAACCGCTCACGACGCCCAGCCGCTGGTCGTGAAGGGGCGCGATCAGGTCTCCCTGGAGAACGCCATCCCCACGCTCTTCGCGCGGCAGCTCGGCGCGTACGGTCCGATCCTCTTCGAGACCACGGGTCCGCTCGTCATCGGAGCGACCGTGAGCAACGTGAACGCCTGCCAGACGGGGGCGGCGTCGGGGCAGTGGCTGCCGGCGATCCCTCCCGAGCAGGCGATGCTCGCCGGCGCGATCGGACAGCTGATCGTCAGCGAGAAACGGGACTCGGGCGATCGGACGAACATCGTCTTCGTGAATCCGGGGAAAGAGACCGCGACGGTGACGGTGAAGATTCACCGCGGCGGCAGCGTGGCCGTCCTCGCGGTCCGGACCCTCGAACCTCTGGGGCCGAGCGGGTTCCGCCAGCTTCCGCTCGACGCCGTCGAGTTTCCCGGGCTCCGCGGGACGACGGCCGAGAACGTCTGGATCGAGTTCTCGAGCGACCGGCCCGTCCTCTCCTACGCGACCGTGATCAACAACATGTCGGGTGACCCCTACGCGGTCCTGGCCGCGCCGGACGACCCGCCCGCGGCCGAGGACCCGGACGAGGTCACCTACGTCCTTCCCGGCGGAGTCCCCCTGGTCCTGGTGCGGATTCGGTCGGGGACGTTCCAGATGGGGTCGCCGGCCGGCGAGCCGGGTCGCGTGAACATGAACGAGCTCCTGCATCCCGTCACGCTTTCCTCGGATTACTTCATCGGGAAATTCGAGGTGACCCAGGCTCAGTGGCAGGCGGTCATGGGCTCGAACCCGACGTGGTTCCCGAGCTGCGGCGGCGATTGCGCCGTCGACCGCGTGTCGTGGGACGACGTCGCCGGACCGGGCGGATTCCTGGAGAGGCTGCGGGCGCTCCTCGGCGAACCGAGGTTTCGGATGCCGACGGAGGCCGAGTGGGAGCGGGCCGCCCGAGGAGGGACGCAGACCCGGTTCTTCTTCGGGGACGCCCTCGATTCCCCCGACAGCTGCGGGTTGCCGTCCGTCCGCGAGTACATGTGGACCTGCGAGGGCGGATCCCCGCACCCCGTCGGGATGAAGAAGCCCAACCCGTTCGGCCTCTACGACGTCCACGGGAACGTCAACGAGTGGGTGGAGGACTGGTTCGAGCCCTACGCCTCGATGTCGCCGCAGACCGACCCGAAGGGCCCGCCGACCGGAACCCACAAGATCCTCAGGGGCGGCGGGACGAACGCCTCGATGTCCTGGTCGCGTTCGGCCTTCCGCTATCCCTATCTCAGGAACGCCGGCCCGATCTGGGCGGGATTCCGCCTCGCGCGGTCCAGGTAGCGATCGGAGGCCGCTGGAGGGGCGAGCGTTCGCTCATTCGAACCCCCTCTCGGAAGAGGCGCGACCCGCCTGACGGGGATGGCCTCCCTCAGCGGGGCCGGACGGCCCGCGTTCCGTCGTCGACGAAAGCGACGTCCGCCGCCGCGGCTCCCGCGACGGCCCCCGCCGGAAGCGGGCGCGCCGGCAGGTACGCGCTGTCTCCCGTGCCGTTGTTGATCGAGGTCGCGTATGCGATGAACCGGCCCGAGTCCGGACCGGAGCCCGGAGGGGGTACGTGGTCGAGGACGATCGTGGCGTTCGTCGCGGGCGGGCTCAGCCCGAACGTGTCGAGGAGGACGCTCGGGAACTGTCGCTCCTCCAATCCGGCGAGCTCGAAGAAACCAGTCCCGAGCCAGCCGCCGTTCTCGTCGATTCCGGTCAGCGTGATCGTGAGGGGCACGCGGCTCATGTTCCGGACGGTCAGGTTCGTCCTCGTGGCGGCGGACTCCTCGATCCCCGCGAGGACAGCCGGAATCCGTTCGACGCCGCCGAAGGCCGCGTCGGGGCTCCACGCGGGGATCGCGACTCCGAACTTTCCTGCCGCGGCGTCGTTGTACGTGAGCGTCGTGATGAGGCCGGGGCCGTTCACGAACCTTCCGTGCACGCTCCCGGCCGTTGGCGACCCCTGGGTCATCACTTCGCTTCCCGGGAACATCGTGACCGTCGCATCCCGGAATGCCACGCTCCCCGGTGCGGGGACGAAGTGCATCGCCCAGGCGATCGAGTAGAGCCCGCTTCGCGGCGTGTAGTGAATCTCGAGGGACCGGTCGGCCGGAGCCGGCCTCGGGCTCAGGATCGAGACGTCGGTTCTCCAGACCGTCCCGTTCGCACCCTCCGCATGAGCGACCGGGAAGACGAAGTCGGTTCCGAACGCCCGTTCCGGGGTGGCGGCGAAGAGAGCGCCGTCGCCCGTCGTGTTGTCGACGTGGATTGCAGCCGCGAAGGCGCCCTGCATCGTCGGACGGACCGCGAGGTAGGCGTTCGGCGTCGGCGCCGCCCTCATCCACGAGAAGAGGTCGTTCACCTGGTGCCAGGTGAAGGGGGGCAGGGATACCGCCCGGCGGCATTCGGCACCGGTCTCGTCCGTCAGCACCTCGCCCGCGGGGCTCATGAGGACGACGTCGAACGTTCCTGCATCCGTCGTCGACACGAGAACGAGGTTGGCCCGCGACGCGCTCGCCACGGACGCGGGACCGGGAGCGATGGGGAGCGGCAGGAAGGCGTCCTCGTCCGCCGACAACGTGGTCGCGCCCGGCGAGTAGGGCTGCGCCACCTTCTGCGCGTCGATCCCGAGGCCGAACCGTCGAGGGACGCCGTCCTCGTCGAGCCCGGCATCGTTGAACGTCTCGCTCCGGATGACGATGCGGCGGACGTCGGTCACCGTCGCTTCGTCGACGTCGAAGGACATCATTCCCGGTCCGGAGATGCCGACCTCGACGTCGTCGAACGCGACGGTCCGACCGGGCGAGACGTGCAGCTGCGCGGCCGGGCGCTGCCCGGGATCCGGAAGGCTCTGGCCGAAGTAGCCTCGGATGGTCGCCGTTGCGGGGTCGCCGTTGAAGACCCAGATGCGCGTGCGCCAGGCGGTCCCGTTCACGCCGGAGTTGTTCGCGACGGTCGGGAGGACGAAGTCGATCGTCACGGGCGAAGCCAGGCCGGCGACGGCGGGCGCCGGCGCCGAGGCACCCGGCGAGGAAAGGATCGCCGATACGAGGACGAGCCGGCAGAAGCGCGACCCGGGCGAGCGAACGTCGTGAGCCAACGAGGGAGCCTCGCGGAGAAGTATAGGTGCCGAGGGCGCAGCCTCCGCCC
The DNA here is from genome assembly GCA_022711615.1 of Acidobacteriota bacterium. Lineage (GTDB taxonomy): Bacteria > Acidobacteriota > Thermoanaerobaculia > UBA5066 > UBA5066 > UBA5066. The sequence continues at coordinate 8,351 of JAKLER010000076.1, read as the reverse complement.
CGCAATCCGCCGCGCTCGAGAGCGTTCCTTCCCGGAGTCGCGCTCCACGAAGACGACGGGGCCGGACGGCGCGTCCTTGACCGGCCCGCGGGCCTTCGCTACGGTCGCGTGGGGGAGGGACGGAGTGGCGGATCGTCGGAGGCCGGTCGAGCGGGCACGGCGCCCGGAGGCGTCGGGGGCGCGGGATTCTGCCGACGAGGTGCTCCGCGCCTACGAGGCGACGCTGGAAGGGTGGATCCGCGCGCTCGACCTCCGCGACCGGGAAACCGAGGGGCACAGCCGCCGCGTCGTGGGGCTCACGGAGAAGCTCGCGGAGGAGCTCGGCGTCTGCGGCGAGAAGCTCGTCCACATCCGCCGCGGCGCCCTCCTCCACGACGTCGGGAAGATGGCGCTTCCCGACTCCGTCCTCCTGAAGCCGGGCGAGCTGACCGAGGAGGAGCAGGCGATCATGCACCGTCATCCGGAGCACGCCTGGGAGATGCTGAAGGGGGTCGACTTCCTCCGTCCCGCGCTCGACATTCCCTACGCTCACCACGAGCGGTGGAACGGCACAGGCTACCCGCGCGGACTCTCGGGTGCCGAGATCCCGCTCGCTGCGCGGCTCTTCGCCGTCGTCGACGTCTGGGATGCCCTGCGCTACGACCGCGCCTATCGGGCGGGCTGGCCGGCGGAGAGGGTCAGGAATCACCTGCGCGAGGGGGCCGGGACGCAGTTCGACCCTGCCGTGGTTCCCGCGTTCCTGCGGATCCTCGAGCGCGATGGCGAGCCCGTCTTCGCCGACCCGGCGAACGGGCGACGGGGGGGCGGAGAGGCGACGGCGCCGCTCGGTGCGGCCCGCCGCGCCCGGAGGCCGGGGACCGCGCGCCTCGCTCCGGTGCCTTCGTCGGCGATGCGGGCGAGCTCGTAGAGCGACGTCGCGGCGTCCGCCTCGGCGAGCAAGAGGCCGAACGTCCCCTGGAGCGCCGTGCGGACGACGGTCCGCTCCTCGTCCCTCGTCTCGGGGCCGGCGCGCATCGCCTCGACGAGGAGCGCCGCCGCCGCGAGGCGGAGGCGCCGGCCCGGGTCGCCAGGAGTCGCGGGTGTCGCGTCGAGGACGCGCTCCAGGGAGAACCGCTCGAGAGAGTCGAGCAGGGCCCGGGCCGCGAGATTCGCCGCATGGACCGCCCCTGCGAACCTCCGCCATCCTCGCAAGACGACTCCTTCCCGCCGCGGCCTTCGTCGCGACGCGGCGGCTCGATCCCCGGCCGCCGGCCCATCCGGAGCTCCTCGAGGTCGTCTTCCTCGAGCCGTCCGGCGGCGAGCGGAAGCTCGAGCACGGGGTCATTCTCGGAGCGGACCACTGCACCTTCGACGGGACGACGCTCTCCTGGGCGCTCCGCCCCGAGGGGGCTCCGCCGTGGGAAGGACCGACGACCCTCACGTACAGGCTCCGCTGGAAGGCCTGGGGGGCGATGACGCGCGTCTGGGCGCCGCGGCCCGCCACCCGGCCGAGGGCCGCGAGCTCGCCGGGCGACCGCCTCTCGGTGCGGTGGAACGAGACCCGCGAGGCGCTGAGGCGAGCGGGTCCCAACCCTCTTCGCCGCTACGTCCTCGACCTGAACGTCGCGGCCCCGGGCCGGGAGGGGCCGATCGAGACGCTCGACTGCGGCCTCGCGGGGGACGACTCCTGGAGCTTCGCCGGCAATCTCACGTCCGTGACGCTCGAGCGGGCGCTGGCACGAGGCGAGGGGGTCGCCCTGTCGTTCCTTTTCGATCGGGAAGACGGGGGGATTCCATCCGGCGTCGCGCACCACCTCCCGGCGGCGCTCCTCGGCGAGGGCGCGCCGCGCGCGCCGGGGGCCGGCACCGCCGGGCGCCGGTTGCGAGACGCGAAGGCGGTGATCGTCGACCGGCAGGAGCCGCCGAACCTCGTCCTCCGCGCTGACGCGGCCGAGCTGGGGCCGCCGGAGGCCGCGCTCGTCGGCCTCCTCTTCGGCGAACGGGGCTCCGTGCCGCTCGCCGAGGCCCCCTGGTTCCGGGCGGCCGGGATGGAGGTCTCGCTCGCGGAGCCCGGAGTGCCCGAGGGGGACCTCGAGGCGGTCCTCGGGCTCTCTACCGGCGAGGAGGAGGGATCGCCCGAGCAGGCTCGTCGCCGGGACACTCCTCGTGCCCTGCGGTTCGAGGTTCCTCCGATGAACGGGGGGATCCCGCGGGCGAGCCCGGCGCCTATCCGGCGGGCGGCGCCGCCGGCGGGGCGGCCGGTGCGGCGGTGCTCACGACGGCGAAGCCGGCGTCGCTCCCCTTCTCGTCCCAGACCCCGACGCAGATCCGCGCGTCCGGGCCGGCCGCCTCCACGTCGAGCTCGTACGTGTAGTGGCCCGCCTTCGCGGTCTCGAGCTCCGCCGCGGGAATCTCGAACGGCTGGCTCCGGCGGGTGACCTCGGAGAAGTCGCCGGCGGCGGCCACGGAGGCGACGAGGACGGAGAAGGCGCCCTGGACCCCCTTCGCGGTCGGGAGGAGGACGAGGGAGGAGATGGGGACCTGCACCTCGACGCGGATTCGATACTTTCCGCCCGACGAGGGCGCCGGCGAGGCCGACGCGGAGATCGGGATTCGCGCCCGGCCGTCCGGCTTGAAGAGGTGGGCGAGGACCCGGTCGGCCATCTGCTCGGCCGTCGTCTTCTCGACGAGCGAGCTCCGGACCCGAACGTCGAGCTTCCGTCCCTTCACCTTCACCGAGACCGGCACCGCCCGCCCCGCACCCGGCGGCGCGGGGTAGCCGATCGAGTACCACGACTCGAGGTCGGAGGCGACGCGGTCGACGAAGCGGTCGACGTTCCCCGCACCGACGGCCGCGACGCCTCCGGTCTTCTCGGCGACGAAGGAGAGCGCTTCGAGCTCGTTGTCGAGGACGATCCGCTCCTTCCCGCCGAGCGGCTGGTCCGAGAGTCCGGGCGCGGAGAGGCGAGACCGGTCGGCCGAGGGCATCGCCGCGTCGAGCTCGGCGGGGAAGACCCCGTGGAGCGTGACGCCGTTCGCGTTCGCCGCGCGCGCCACCTCCTCGAGGAGCCGCTTCGAGTCGAACTGACGGGTCTTCGGGTCGCCGAGAGCCTCGGGTCCCGTCCGGTCCTTGAGCAGGAACTCGAGGCCGGCGTAGCGCGAGAAGCGGTGGGAGACGAGGACGAGGACCTTCCGCCCGTCCATCCCGCCGAGCGTCGCGGCGAGCCCCTTCAACGCGGACGTCTTCGCCTTCATCTCGAAGAACGCCTGCTGCGCGGCGAGCTCGGCCGAGGGCATGAAGCCGCCGAAGTCGACCCCGATCCGCGGGTCGGCAGCCAGGGAGCTGAACCACTCGTCCGAGGCGCGCAGGAGGTCCTGGTCGGACCGCTCCGGGGCGATGCGGCCGCTCTGCCGTTCGATCCCCCGGAGGGTCGCCGCGAGGAGCTCGACGTCGCCGGTGAAGGGGAGGACGGTGCGGATCGAGCGGTTCCAGGTGACGACCATCGCCTCGTCCCCCTCCGTGATCGTCACCTCGAGGAGGCGCGAGAGGGCGTCGAAGAGCTCGGCGCGGCGGATGGCGTCGGGGACGTAGAGCCGGTCGAAGAAGAGGACGATCCGGCGAGGCGGGCGTGCGGCAGCGGCGGGTGCGGCGGCGCCGGGTTCCGGCTCCCGACCCGGAGCGGCCTCTCCCGCCCGGATCTCGCTGAAGTTCGTGACCGGGACGGCCTTTCCGTCGTGGCGGACCTCGAAGTCCTCCGCCTTCAGCCCGCGGACGCGGGCTCCGGACGGGTCGGTGACGACGACGTCGAGGTTGAAGAGCGTGACCTCGACCGAGGCCGCGGCGCGCGGGGGCGTCGCCGGCGGCTCCGCGGCGGAAGCCGCCGAGGCGGCGAAGGCGGCGAGGAGGGCGAGTGTGCGCATCTGGTTCCGTCGAAGCACGCACGCCGCGTGCCGGACGTGCCGTATTCTGGAGCATACGCAGGCGGCCATGCTCTCGTTCGCGTCGCTGTTCGTAGGACTCGTCTTCGGGATCGTCCCGGTCAAGGTCGTCGCGACCGCCCCCGTCGTCCGCGTCGAGCTCTATCTCGACGGGGAGCGCGTCGGCGACCTCCGGGAGCCGTTCGAGGCGCGCCTCGACCTCGGCTGCGAGCCGGCCCCGCACGAGCTCGTCGCCGTCGGCTACGACGCTCGCGGCCGGCAGGTCGACCGAATCCGGCAGTGGATCAACCGGCCGCGGCCCCCCGCCGAGGCGACGCTCCTCCTCGAGCCGGGATCGGGCGGCAAGGAGAGGATCGCGAGGCTCTCCTGGCGTTGCCTCACGGAGGAGAACCCGCGCTCGATAACGGTGACGCTGGACGACGTCCCCCTCGCCGCCGAGGACCCGTCGGCGATCGCCCTCCCGCCCCACGACCCGACGAAGGTCCACGCGTTGAAGGCCGTCCTCGACTTCGGCCGCGGCGTCGTCGCGACCGCCGAGGCGATCTTCGGCGGACCGCGCCGGAGCGAGGCGTTCACCGAGATGACGGCCGTCGCCGTGGAGACGCCGGACGGGGCGGCTCTCCCTCCGGCGGCCGACCTGACCGGCTGGTTCGAGAGCCGCGGGGCGCCGCTCGAGGTCGCCGCGGTGGAGGAGGGGCCGCGCGAGGTCGTCGTCCTCTCCGAGGGGAGCGCGCTCGCGCAGCTCCGAAAGCTCTTCCGGTACCGGACCACCGCCTTCGAGCCGAGCCTCCCAGAGGACGCCGTCCTCCGCTACGTCTGGCCCGTCGCGCAGACGGCGGCGCAGTCGGAGATGAGGACGAACGTCTACCCGATCACGCGCCCGCTCGGCCCGGGTGACGGGAGCCTGAGCTGGATCGCGGCGCGCCGGCTCGACTGGCCCGCGTGGCGTCCCGGCGAGCAGAGGATCTCGGACGCCCTCGCGGTGGCGGCCCTCGCCGCCGCGGATGGGGAACGGAGGCGGGCGGTCGTTCTCCTCCTCGGGCCCGAGGCGGCGGACGCGAGCCTCCTCTCTCCGGCCGAAGCGACGGAGTTCCTGGGGCACCTCCGTGTCCCGCTCGTCGTCTGGGCGGTCGGCGCGAAGCCGCCGTCGAACGCGACGCCCTGGGGGAGCGCGACGCCGATCACCACGGCACGGCAGTTCGACGCGGCTGTGGCGTCGCTGTTCGAGAAGCTCGGCCGCCAGAGGATCGTCTGGGTCGAAGGGACCCACCTTCCCCAGGACGTGCAGGCGGGAGCGCTGGCGACGGGCGTCCGGATGGCGCGCTGAAGCGCGCCCGCGCGACTCGCATCGAGGCCATCGGGCCACGGCGCGGCGACTCGACGAGCTCGACGGAAGCGGGGTTGACGAGCGAGGCCGCGAAGACCGACGGGTGCTTCGTGAGCGTGCACGCTTCCTGGAGGTCGGACCGCGCCTCCGGCCGGCCGCGCCGCGCAGGAGCCCCGTTCAGACGAGCGAGAGGTCGACGAAATACGGCCGGCGGGGGTCGTACGTGCGCGCCGTCAGCGCCGGGTCGGACTTCGGGATCGTCAGGAGGACCGTCGACGGGACCGAGAACCGTACGAGGCCGTCGAGGCAGGAGCGAAGCGGGTCGTTCTCGTGGAAGCCGGCGAAGAGGGCCGCGAACCGGCGGCGGAAGCGGGCGTCGGCGAGCTCGGCGCGGACGAGGCGGGCGAGCGCCGCCTCGTGCCCGGCCTCGGCGGAAGGGAAGCGAAGGTAGCAGACCGCGAGCGGACCGCCCCGCGTGTCGGGGCCGACCCCGCCCGAGAGGCGCGCGAGCGCCGACCAGGCCCGAGCCTTCCAGCGGTTCGGAGCGTCGAGGCCGGCGATGCGGAGGCGCCGCACCGGCCGCTGGTCCCAGAAGGCCGCGGCCGCGACGAGCCGGCCGCCCTCCTCGACGACCCGGAAGTCGCCGATCGAAAGGCCCGGCGTCCGGCCGAGCGTCTCGGCGAGCCAGGCCTCCGAGAACGGCGGCGCCCCGTAGTGGCGCGAGAACGAGGAGGAGAGGAGGGAGGCGAGGGCCGGAAGGTCGTCCTCCCGTGCGGCCCGCGGGAGGCCCCGCCCCGAGGTCCTGTAGACCGGCAGCGGCGGAACGACGATCGCCGAGACCTCGCCGGCCCGGACCACCTCGTGCCGCCGTCGGGTGAAGGACTCGACGAACGCGAGCCCCGGCGCGTTCCCGGAGAGGACGACCGCCAGCCCCAGGCCGTGCCCCCCGTCCTCGAGCCGCCGGCGCGCGCGCGTCATCAGGGCGAATCCCGTCCGGGGGGAAGCGTCCGGGGAGACGCGGAGGCCGCCGAGGTAGTAGACGCGGCGCTCGGTGCCGTCGAAGAGGGCGCGCCGGGTGGAGTCGGCGATGCACCCCACGATGACTCCGTCCTCCTCCGCGACCCAGACGGCGTGCGCGTCGCCCTGGAGGGCGAGGAACGCCCCGAGACCCGGGACGTGCTCGTGGAGGAAGACGACGGGCGCCCGCTGCAGGGCCTTTCTCTCCAGCGCCGCGAGGGCCGGCTCGTCCTCCGGGCCGGCCTCGCGGACCTCGATCACTCGAGCCCTCCGTCGCGGGGGACGAGGGAGACGACGGCGGGTGTCTTGTGGCTCCCCGGCTCGCGGCCGAGGGCCGGGACGAGCTCGACCTCGATCGTGATCCCCGGAAGGAGGGGACGGAGGAAGTCCGCGGCCTCGGCGCGAAGGGCCTCGCGCCTCGCCTCGCCGGCAGACGGCTCGGGAACGACGAGGAGCCGCACCCGCGTGGCCGTCTCGTGCCTCACCTGGAACGCGGCGACCTCTTCGAGGCGCTCGAGGGCCGACGTCAGCGCGAACTGATGGACGACCGGGCCTCCGGGGACCCGGATCGCCTCGGCGGCTCGCCCCTCGAGTCGCGCGAGGAGCGGGTAGGCCGCGAGCGGGCAGGTGCAGCGCTCCTCCGCCCACGCGCCGAGGTCGGCGAGGCCGGCGTAGCGGATCACGGGCGTCACGCGGTTCCGCAGGTCGGTGACGACGATCCTCCCGGTGACGCCGGGCGCCGCCGGCCGGTCCTCGTCGTCGAGGACCTCGACGACCGTCTGGTACTCGAGCGTGTGGAGCCCCTTCCCCTCGTGGCACTGCACCGCGATCCCGCCGACCTCCGTCGCGCAGTAGGCCTGCGCGAGGCCGGCGCGCGGAAAGGTGCGGCGGATCGACGCGACGACCCGGGGGTTCAGGCTCTCCCCGGAGAAGACGAACTGCTCGGGCTGCCACGGGGCGACGCCGCGCCGCCGGGCCTCGGTGGCGATCGCGCCGACGATCCCCGGGTAGCTGAGGACGTACTGCGGCCGTCTCCGGTTCAGCTCCTCGATCAGGACCTCGACCGGCGAGAGGGCGTCGAGGAAGACCTCCTCCGCGGCCGGGAACTCCCGGAGCGCCTGCCCCTCGATCGCCTGCGGCGAGCGGACCATGACGTGGAGGCCGCGCTCCAGGCGCAGCCCGAGATGCATCTCCATCGAGGGGCGGGAGAAGAGGGCGATCGTGAAGAGCACCTTCTCGCGGTCGAGCGCCACGCGCACCGGCGTCCCCGTCGAGCCGGTGGTCCGGATCTCGCGGGCCCGCCGAAGCGCCGCGGGGTCGGCGCAGAGGCCGTCGGGCCACGCCGACCGAAGCTGCTCCTTCGACACGACCGGAAGGAGAGACGGGTCGCGGAGCGCCGAAAGGTCGTCCTCGCGGAGAGAGGCGGCGCTCCAGAGCTCCCGATAGAACGGCGAGCGGCGGAAGGCGTGGAGGCAGACGGCACGGAGCGCCGCCGCGCGGAGCTCCTTCACCTCCGGCGCCGTCGCGCGGAGCCGTCGGCGGATCCCGGCGAGGTCCCGCTTCACGCGGGCGACCTTCGCCAGCATGCCGAGGCCGGGGAGGTCGTAGAGCCGGTCCATCTTTCGTCCTCGGAGCCCCTCAGGCCGCGGGCCGCGCGGCGCAGCGCTCGAGCTCGCGGCCGACGCGGTTCAGGAAGTAGGCGAGGCGGACGAAGGCGTTCGTCAGGTCGAAGAGGAGCGCCCGTTCCCTCTCGTCGAGCGACGCCGAGCCGGCGAAGACGCGCTCGCGGAGCTGCTCCATCGCCGCGCCGCGGTCTCCGGTCAGCGCGACGAGCCGGCGGACGTCGTCCTCCTCGCGCGAGGCGAGCGCGTCGACGCCGGCGAGGAGGAGGAACTCCGCCGACTGCGCGACCGGATCGAAGAGGCGGGGAAGGCGCCGGGCCGCCGGGTCGCCGAGGACGAGCAGGAGCCCGCCGAGCGTCTCGTCGAGCGAGACGAGCGCTCCGACGATCTCCCCGACGGCGTCGAGACGGCTCCGGAGGGCCTCCGGGAGGCGGCCGGCCGAGAGGCGGGCCAGCTCGCGCCGGGCG
>JAKLER010000075.1 GCA_022711615.1 Acidobacteriota bacterium | reverse complement strand
CGGGCATTCTAGAACTCCGCCGACGTTAAGATCCGGACCGATGAAGGTCCGGATCCTCTTCTTCGCGTCCCTCCGGGACGAGCTCGGCGATTCGCGGAGCGTCGAGGCCGTCGAGGCCCTTCCCGGAGAGACGACCGTCGCCGCGCTCCGCGAGGCCGTCGCGGCCCTCTCCCCCGCCGCGGCTCGGCTCGGGCGCCGGCTCCTCGTCGCCGTGAACGAGCGGTACGCCACGGACGGCGACCCGGTCCGTCCGGGCGATTCCGTCGCCTTCCTCCCCCCTTTGGCCGGAGGCTGAGCGTGCCCCACCTTTCCCGCGAGCCCCTCGATCCCGGCGCCCTCCTGGAGGCCGCCCGTCGGGACGGCGACGGAGGCCTCGCCCTCTTCGTCGGGGTCGTCCGCGACAACAACGACGGGCGTCGCGTCACCGAGATGGAGTACGAGGCCTACGAGCCGATGGCCGAGGCCGAGATGGAACGGATCGAGGCGGAACTGGCAGGGCGCTTTCCTGTCGTCCGCGTCCTTCTCCGGCATCGGATCGGTCGGCTCCGGATCGGGGAGGTCGCCGTCGTCGTCGCCGCCTCGGCCCCCCATCGGGACGAGGCCTTCGCGGCCTGCCGCGCGGGAATCGAGGAGATCAAGGCACGGGTCCCCGTCTGGAAGCGGGAGCGGGGCCCGGACGGAAGCGTCTGGGTGGACCCTGGAGCGCCTCTCGGATAAGCGGAAAGTTGTTGAAAAGTCAACCACTTTCTGGTAAACGGGCGCTTCAGGGGAACGCTCCCCGGATTTCGTCCGTGTCACCGGCGGCGGATCTCCTTCCCGGCCGCCGGGAAACCAATCGGGAGGTTGAGATGTTCGTTGCCCTCCGGCGGGTGCACGTCGCCGCCAGCGACTTTCCGCGGTCTCGCCGTTTCTACGGGGAAACGCTCGGCCTTCCCGAGGTCGGGGGCTTCGAGAGCGACTGGGTCGAGTTCGGGCTCGGACCGATCCTCGTCAAGGTCACCCCGCTCCGCGCGGGCGAGGTCTCGGCCCGCAATCAGGTCGCCCTCATGCTCTCGACGGGGGACATCGAGGCCTGCCTGACGACCCTCAAGGAGCGCGGCGTCACCGTGACCCGGGGCCCCCTCGAGGAGTTCACCGGGCGCTCGGCGGAGATCCTCGATCCCGACGGCTACCGGATCGTCGTCTTCCAGCCTTCCGACCTTCACCCCGACGAGGAGTGGGTCCCGATGTCGGAGGTCGACGAGAAGGTGAAGGAGAAGATCGCGGCCTGGAGGGCCAAGGAGAAGACCAAGGCCGCCGCCGCGCCGAAGCGGTCCGTTCCGCCCGCCGCGAAGGCGGCCCCGAAGAAGGCGGCCCCGAAGAAGCCCGCATCCCGCAAGCCGGCTCCGAAGAAGCCCGCCCCGAAGAAGGCCGTCCGGCCCGCTCCGAAGAAGACGGCCCCGAAGAAAGCGGCCCCGAAGAAGCCCGCCCCGAAGAAGGCGAAGAAGAAGTAGCTCGTTCGCCCCCGGGAAGGCCGTTCCGAGCGCCCCGCTCCCCGCGGGGCGCTGGTATTCTGGCCGGTCATGAGCACCGCCCTCATCGACTACTGCACGTCCGAGATCGAGGCCCTGAAGGAGGCCCGCACCTTCAAGAAGGAGCGCGTCCTCGAGGGGCCCACCGGGGCCCGCGTCCGCGTCGACGGCCGCGAGGTCCTGATGCTCACCTCCAACAACTACCTCGGCTTCGCGAACCACCCCCGGGTCGTCGAGGCGGCCCGCAAGGCCCTCGAGCGCTGGGGCAACGGCCTCGGCTCCGTCCGCTTCATCTGCGGCACCCAGGAGCTCCACAAAGAGCTCGAGCGGACGATCTCCTCGTTCTTCGGCACCGAGGACACGATCCTCTACATGTCGTGCTGGAACGCGAACGAGGGGCTCTTCCAGCCGCTCCTCGGCGAGGAGGACGCCATCCTGACGGACGGCCTCAACCACGCCTCCATCATCGACGGCATCCGGCTCTGCAAGGCGAAGCGCTACGTCCTCCCGCACGGCGACCTCGCCCCGTCGGAGAAGGCGCTCCAGGAATCGCAGGCCCAGCGCCGGCGCCTCTACATGACCGACGGCGTCTTCTCGATGGAGGGGGAGATCGGGCCGATCCCCGAGCTCGTCGAGCTCTGCGCGAAGTACGACGCGCTCCTCGTCGTCGACGACTCCCACGCCACCGGCGTCATCGGCGCCACCGGCCGCGGCTCGGCGGAGGAGACCGGCGTCCACGGGAAGGTCGCCGTCTACACCTCGACGCTCGGCAAGGCGATGGGCTCGGCCGCCGGGGGCTTCACGACCGGCCCGGCGCCGCTCGTCGAGCTCCTCCGCCAGCGCTCGCGGACGACGCTCTTCTCGAACGCCCTCCCGCCCGCCGTCACCGCCTCCTCGCTCGAGGCGTTCCGGATGCTCATGGAAGACCCGTCTCCCGTGAAGCGTCTCCGAGCGAACGCCGCGCACTTCCGGACGAAGATGACCGAGGCGGGCTTCAACATCCCGAAGGGGATCCACCCGATCGTCCCGGTCATCGTCGGCGACACGGCGAAGGCCCTTGCGATGTCGGCCGCCCTCTTCGAGAAGGGGGTCTACGTCTCCGGCTTCGGCTTCCCCGTCGTCCCGCAGGGGCACGCCCGCCTCCGCTGCCAGATCTCGGCCGTCCACTCCACCGCCGACCTCGACGAGGCTGTCGACGCCTTCGTCGCCGTCGGAAAGGAGTTCGGAGTCATCTGACGACTCTCGCGGGGGGACCACGGCCCGCCGGGCCAGCGGCCGGTCCCCCCGCACACCCTCCGAGCCGACAGCCCCCGTGCGGTCGCGCCCATGGTGGTGGCACCGTGAGGGGCCCCCTTCTGGGGCCACACCCCTTCTGGCGCCAGGCGTGAAATCGACCCCTCGCCCTCTGGTGCCAGGCGTGAAATCGTGTATTGTCTAAGACAATACACGATTTCACGCCTGGCACCAATCCCGGGGCACCAATCCCGGACCCCGGGTCAGCCGGCGAGGCCGGGGATCGTCGCGAACGGCTCTTCGCCGGGCGCGCGGCGGGCGGCGTAGGGCTTCCGGGCGAGGAGCCAGGCGGCGGCGAGCGCCGCGGCGGCGACGAGGATCCCCGCCTCCCCGACCCACATCGACGGCCCCTTCGTCGTCGTGTCGAACGTCCCCTGGATCACCGCGTTCCAGACCGCGTGGAGGACGACCGCCGGCCAGACGCTCCCGGTCGAGAGGCGCATCCAGCCCATCACGAATCCGATTCCGACGACCGTGAGGACGAAGACGACCGCCGAGAGCGCCCGGCTCGGCCCCGCCGCGTACTGCCCGCTCACGACGAGCGGAAGGTGCCAGACGGCCCAGACGACACCGCTCAGCAGCACCGGCCGCGGCACCTCGGCCTCGACGAGGCGCGTCAGGAGGTAGCCGCGCCATCCGATCTCCTCTCCGACCGCCGAGAGGAAGGACAGGAGCGAGACGAGAGTCATCGAGAGGGCGAAGAGGACCCCGAACCGGGCCGCGGGCGGGAGGGCCGAGAGCCCGACCTCCGCGAGCGCCGGGATCCCGAACGGCGCGAGGCCGGTCCCCCAGGCGAGGCCGTACGCGACGAAGCCGACGAGCGGCGGAAGGAGCCACGCGAGTCCGATCGCCTTCCACCCCGCGGCGCCGCCGATCCGGAACGAGACGTCGCGGAAGCCCTCCCGGAAGACGAGCCGGGCGACGATCGAGGCGATCCCCGGCGTCCACATCAGGCTGTAGACGAGCCACGGGCTCTCCCCGATCGGCTTCCCCGACCGGAGGATCAGCCCCTGGAAGATGCCGCTTCCGAGCGCCACGAGCGCGAAGAAGACGAGGAGCCCCTTGCGGGCCCGGTCGGCGCGGGACGGATCGGGCGGCGCGGGGCCGGGCGCCTCGGGCGACGGGACTTCCGGGTTCTCGCTCACCCGGCGAGTCTCCCACGACACCGGGTTCGGTGCCAGGCGTGAAATCGTGTATTACCGGAGGGCGCCTCACCTGCAGCCGCGACCGGCGATCACTCTTCCGCGGCCGCGGCCGCGAGCGCCTCCGCGTCGAGGAGGTCCTTCGGCCGGCCGGTGGCCCGCGGGACGCCCCGCGGAGAGAGCGATCCGCTTCACGGGCCAGGACGACCTCTCCGCGCGGCCGCTCACGAAGACGATTCCATTCCCCGGCGTCGTGAGCGCCCATCGACACGAAGGCCGCGGCTTGCGCCGCGGCCTTCGACCGGAACGTGGGGAAAACCGGGGCTACATGACCGCCGTCGGCGGGGCCGGCTCGTCGGCCGCGCCCGCCTTGCCGAGCGGGACGTAGATCAGGTACGCCGCGAGGAGGGCGACGACCGGGATCGCGAGCCAGGGGGCGATCCCCGCGAACGCCTCGATCTGCGGGAACTTGTTGTCGGAGCGGAACGCGACGACGCCGGCCACGAGGAGGCCGACGAGCGCCTCGCCCGCGATCAGGCCGGACGCCGCGAGGACGCCCGCGTTCTCCACGCGCGCCTTCTGTGCCACGTTGAGGTCGCGCTTGCCGGCGAGCTTGTCGACGAAGCCGCGGATGAGGCCGCCGATGAAGATCGCGAAGGTCGTCTCGAGCGGCAGGTACATGCCGACCGAGAAGAGCATCGGGCTCTTGACGCGGACGAGGATCAGCGTGATCCCCATCGCGATGCCGACGAGGACGAGCGGCCAGGCCATCTCGCCGCCGACGATCCCCTGCGAGAGGGCCGCCATGAGGCCGGCCTGCGGGGCCGGGAGGTTCTTGCCGCCGAAGCCGCCGACGCCCGGGTTCGACGCCAGGTCCGACGTGTGGAGGAGGTAGAGCGGGAAGAACATGACGGCGCCGGCGATGACGACGCCGATGACGTCGCCGACCTGCATCTTCCACGGGGTGCCGCCGAGGATGTGCCCGACCTTCAGGTCCTGGAGCATCTCGCCCGCGACGGCGGAGGAGACACAGACGACCGCGGCAACCGCGAGGACGGCCGCGACCCCCTCGACGCCCTTGACGCCGATGACGACCATCGTCAGCGCGGCGACGATCGTCGTCGCGAGCGTGAGGCCCGAGATCGGGTTGTTCGAGGAGCCGATGAGGCCGACGAGGTTCCCCGAGACGGCCGCGAAGAAGAAGCCGGTGATGATCATGACGACGGCCGCCAGGAGCGCGCCACCGACCACGCCGGTGAAGTAGTAGTAGAGGGCGACCATCAGGACGAAGACGGCCGCGATCCCGAGGAGGACGACCTTGAAGGAGAGGTCCTTCTCGGTCCGCTCGGTCGCCTCGGCCGCCGCCGCCGACTTCTTCACGTCGGCCACGCCGCGCTTGATGCCCGAGATGAGGTTCTTCCGCATCTTCCAGAGCGTGAAGCAGGCGCCGACGAGCATTCCGCCGACCGCGATCGGCCGGACGATGTAGCGGTAGAGGTGGCCCGCGAGGCCCGCCCAGTCCTGGGCGCCGGTCGCCGCGTCGGTGTACTTGTCGATCAGGCTCGGGCCGAGGAAGAAGACGAGGAGCGGGACGAAGAGCCCCCACGCGAGGAGGCCCCCCGCGAAGTTCAGCGCGCCGAGCTCCGGCCCGATGATGTAGCCGACGCCCATGTAGGCGGGCGTGGCGGCCGGGGCCGCGATCGTCGTCACGCCTCCGGCCGGGATCGCGTTCGCGTCCTTCGAGAGGCCGAGCCTCACGAAGCTCTCCTTGAACTTCCCGACCGCGACGTGGAACTCGTTCGAGGCGCGGAAGACCCCGGAGTCGCCGAGGATCTTGATGAGGGCGCCGACGCCCATCGCCTTGAAGAGCTGGATCGCCGCGTCGGCCCCCCGCTGACCCGCCTTGTGGATCTCGCTCGCGGCGACCGACTCGGGGAACGGCAGCCCCTTGTCCTCGACCATGACGCGCCGAAGGATCGTCACGAAGAGGATCCCGAGGAGGCCGCCCAGGATCATCAGGGCCGTCGCGATCCCGTACTCCTTCGCGTTGAACCCTTCGAACTTCCACATCCCGAGGATGACGAACGCCGGGATCGTGAAGATCGCGCCCGCCGCGACCGACTCGCCGATCGAGCCGACGGTTCGGGCGAAGTTCTCCTCGAGGAGGGAGCCCTTCATGATCCGGAGGACGGCCATGCCGATCACCGCGGCCGGGTACGTCGCGGCGATCGTCATCCCGGCCTTCAGGCCGAGGTAGGCGTTCGCGGCGCCCAGGACGACGGCCATCAGGAGGCCGAGGACGAGCGCCCGGCCCGTGAACTCCGTCATGGTGGAGCTCGCCGGGACGAACGGCTGGAACGGTTTCTCACTCATCGGGGACGATCCTCCCTCGCGATCTGATCTCGATGGATACGGCTGTGAGGCCGGAGGCGCATCAAACGCGGATTCTACATGCGACTGCGGCGTCGACCGCGCCCCGAAGGCCCGTCCTTTCGCTGCCCGGAGGCGGGGCGTTTCGCCTTGCCGCGGGGCGGCACGGCCGCGGAGTCCCGCCGTTCGGCGCCCGGTCCGCTACGGGACGACGGCGACGTGGAAGTGCGCCTCGAGCGTCTTGTGCGCGTACGACTCCGGCAGGGGCGGGAACGGAGAGGAGCTCTCGACGGCGGCGAGAGAGGCCTTGTCCCACGCCTTCACGCCCGACTCCGTCGAGACGAACGCGCTCTGGACCCGGCCGTCCCGGCTGAGGACCGCCTGGACGACGCACTTCTTCCCCGCCTTCGGGAACGTCGCGGGCGCCTTCCAGGCCGCGGCAACCTTCTGGAAGACCTTCTTCTGGTAGCCCGCGTCCTTCAGCGTCGACTGGAAGTAGACGTTCAGGGAGGCCTGCCCCGCGGCGAGCGGCAGGGCGAGGAGGAGGACGAGGCCGGCGAGAAGCCGCCTCCCCGTCCGCCACGGCCTCTGGATCGGTGCGTTCACCGGCCGCTCCGGCTACGCCTTCTTCGCGTAGGTCTCGACCATGAGGAGCTCCTTGCCGTCCTTCGTCTTGCAGAGCTTCCCCTTTACCTCGAGCTTCACCTTGCCGTGGTCGGCCGCGGCCTTCACGCCGTCGACGTCCTTCGTGCCGGGGCAGAACGGCAGGTAGCCCTCCCGGCCGTCCGCCTTGAAGACCGGGTTGCAGCTCTTGGCGACGTGCAGGTCGCAGTGCTCGCAGAGGACCGTGCCCGTCAGCGTCACGGCGCTCTCGGACACGGGCTCGCACTTCGCTCCGGCCTCCCCCGCCTCGGCGCAGCAGGACGGCCCCTTCCTCGGGGCGGTATTGCCGGCGGCGACGGAGGCCGTGGTGACGACGAGGGCGAAGGCGGCGGCGAGGGCGACGAGGGTGCGCTTCATGGGATGACCTCCTCCTTCGGGCGCGGTCGACCGCGCGGGCGGGTCGCCGGGCCAGAGGATAACTCCGCTTCACGGCGCCCGCCCCGCGCCCCTCGGCCTGGCGGATCGCCCGCCGGGGCATTCGCCGGGCCCCCGCGCTAACCTCCGACCATGCGTCCGGCCCCCCGCTCCCTTCCCGCGGCCCTCGTCCTCCCGCTCGTCCTCTCCGGCCTCCTCGCCGCTCCGCTCGCGGCCGAGGAGCGGCCGCTCGTTCCGATCCAGCCCGACCACTGGACGAAGGCCGAGCTGAACAACTTCCGCGGGACGCCGTCGTACGACGAGACGCTCGCCTTCCTCCGGCGGCTGGAGAAGACCTCGCCCTTCCTCTCGGTCGCCTTCTACGGCACCTCCGCAGAGGGGCGGCCGATGCCGGTCGTCGTCGCCTCGAAGGAGAAGGCGTTCACCCCCGAGGCGGCCGCGAGGTCGGGCAAGCCGGTCGTCCTGGTCCTCAACGGCATCCACTCGGGCGAGGTCGACGGCAAGGACGCCTGTCTCATCCTCCTGCGCGACATGGCGCTCGGGAACCGCCCCGACCTCCTCGAGACGATGACGCTCCTCGTCGTCCCGATCTACAACGTCGACGGCCACGAGCGCTCCTCGAAGTGGGCCCGCCCGAACCAGGACGGCCCCGTGGACGGGATGGGCTTCCGGACGACCGCCCAGGGCCTCGACCTGAACCGCGACTTCCTGAAGGCCGACGCCCCGGAGACGCGCGCGCTCCTCTCGCTCGTCGCCGCCTGGGACCCCGACCTCTTCGTCGACGACCACGTCACCGACGGCTCCGACGCCCAGGTCACCGTCACCGTCTCGTACGGCGGCGAGCCGGCGACGCCCGAGCCGCTCCGCTCCTGGCTCGAGACCGTCATGCGGCCGGCCCTCGCCGAGGTCGGGGAAAACGGGTGGAAGACCTCGCCCTACATCGAGTGGGTCGACCCGCTCGACCCGCACAAGGGGATCGACCCCGGGCCGACCGAGCCGCGCTACGGCACCTGCTACATGCCGCTCCGGTCGATCCCCTCGGTCCTCGTCGAGATGCACGCGCTCAAGCCGTACGGCGAGCGCGTCCGAGCCAACGCCGCCTTCCTCTCCGCGCTCCTCTCGCGGGTCGGGCGCGACCCGGCGCCGCTGAAGGCGGCCCGCGCGGCCGCGAAGGCAGCGACGAAGGGTGCGCGACCGGGGACGCCCTTCGTCCTCGCGGGCGAGACCGACCTCTCCCGCCCCGAGACGATCGACTTCCCCGCCTACGCCTGGGAGCAGGTCGTCTCCCCCGTCACCGGCCGGCCGCGCCTCGTCTACGACCCGAAGACGCCGATGACGATCCCTCTGCCCTTCTACCGCCACGCGAAGGCCACCGTCACCGCCCCGCGCCCGGCGGCCTACCTCGTCCCGGCCGGCTGGCCGGGAATCGAGGAGAAGCTCGCGGCGCACGGGCTTCGCTTCACGAAGCTCGCCGCGCCGCGGACGCTCCCGGTCGGCACGTACCGCGCGAGCGACGCGAAGTTCGCGCCCGCCTCCTACCAGGGGCGCGTCCGGCTCACCGCGAGGATCGCCCGCGCCGTCGAGACCCGCACCGTCCCGGCCGGCTCGCTCTACGTCCCGCTCGACGACCCGCTCGCGCCGGTCGCGATCCACCTCCTCGAGCCGGAAGGGCCCGACTCGCTCTTCGCCTGGGGCCTGATGAGCTCGGCCCTCGAGACGAAGGAGTACATCGACGCGCGCGTCCTCGAGCCGCTCGCCGTGAAGATGCTCGCGGAGGACCCGAAGCTCGCCGCCGAGTGGAAGGCGCTCCTCGACGACCCGAAGCGCGCCGCCGACGCCCGCGCGCGGCACCGCTTCTTCTACGCGCGGACGCCGTACTGGGACGAGTCGGTCGGGCTCCTTCCCGTCTACCGCCTCGACGCGCCGCTCGAGCCGACGCCGCCCGCAGCCCCGGCGCCGTAGAGACGGCGCCTCTCGCCGCTGCCCGCGAGGGAACGGGCGCTCCGATCCGAGCGCCCGCTCCCCGCGGCCGCCTACTTCAGCGACTTGATCTGCGCCTTCGGGACGATCTGCCAGGAGGGCCAGCCGTTCGGCCCGTTCTGCTGGAGCATCACGAGGTGGTCGCCCTCCGGCAGCGGCTTCTCCAGGCGGTAGAGCTGGTTCGCCGTGAGCCCCCCCTTCCCGACGAGGCTCTGGTCGGGCGGCAGCAGGCGCGTCCAGATGATCTCGGAGACCGCGTGGAACGTGTTGTCGTAGCAGACGTCGTAGTTCACGCCGCCGTGCATCACCCAGTAGTGGCCGGAGAACTTGAAGCACTTGAGCGCCCCGAACGTCTTCGTGGCCGTGCGGACGTTCCCCACCCATTTCGAGTCGATGCAGACGCTCCCCGGCATCGTCAGGAACTGCCCGGTCTCCTGACCGTTCGTGATGCCGGTGATGCCGAGCCCCTTCTCGGCCAGCCACTTGAAGTTCTGGTTGAACGACCCGCAGGCCACCGCCTGGATCTGCCCCTTCACGAGGCCTCCGTTCGCGGCCGCGCTTCCCGCGCTCTGCGCCCAGGTCCAGTGGTTCCGGCCGTACTCGTAGTACGCCTTCATCGTCTTCCGGAGCGCCTGCGCCGGCGCGTCCCCGAACGCCGCCCCGGAGCCGGGCGTGGGCGGCAGCAGCCGGGCGCTCTCGAGGATCGCCCAGCCGGGCATCCCGTTCGTCACCCCGGCTGCTCCCAGCAGAGCCTGAATCGCCGCGTGCAGTGCCATGGCGCCTCCTTCGTCCTCGCCCCGGACCGCGGCGCGCGCCGACGAGCCTCTGGCGGTCCCGGCTCTCGCCGTTCCGCGTCCGGGGGGATGTCCGTCGAGCTTTGCCGGAAGTATAGCGAGCGGCTCGCCGGAGCGCCCTACTCGTCGCCCTTTCGGATCCACTTCGGGACCTCGGGCGCCCGCCAGGCCGCGAAGCGGTCGAGCAGCTCCTCCGGGTCCTCGGCGACGACGAGCATCGCGCGGTGCGGCTCCCTCACGAACCGCTCGCGCACCGCGTGGTCGAGGAACGAGACGAGGCCGTCCCAGTAGCCCGACACGTTCAGGAACCCGAACGGCTTGGCGTGGAGGCCGAGCTGCCCCCACGTCCACGCCTCGAAGATCTCCTCGAGCGTCCCGATCCCTCCCGGCAGCGCCACGAAGGCGTCGGAGAGCTCCGCCATCCGCGTCTTCCGCTCGTGCATCGAGGAGGTGACCACGAGCTCCGTCAGCCCGCCGTGCGCGATCTCCTTCCGGACGAGCGCCTCCGGGATCACTCCGACCGCGCGGCCGCCGAGGCCGAGGACCGCGTCGGCCACCGCCCCCATCACCCCGACGCTCGCCCCGCCGTAGACGAGACCGATCCCGCGGGAGACGAGCGCCCGCCCGAGCGCCCCCGCCGCCGCCACGTACGCCGGGTCTCGCCCGGCGCTCGATCCGCAGTAGACGCAGACGTTCCTCAGCTCCACGCCGAAGCCACTCCCTTCGCGAGGGCCAGTCATCCCGAAACGTCCCGCGGCTCGGCAGAACCGATGCGGGCGACTCGCGTCAAAGGCGCTCCGGCTCCGCCACGGTGAGCGGACCGCCCGCGTTCCCTGTGTTGACCGTCGAGGCCGGCTCGAAAAGGAGGACGTGGACCTCCTCCTCCGCGACCGGGCGATGCTCGACGCCGCGGGGGACGATCAGCAGCTCCCCCTTGCGGAGGGGGACGGTGCGGTCGCGGAACTCCATCGTGAGCGAGCCGTCGAGGACGAGGAACAGCTCGTCCTCGGCCTCGTGGCTGTGCCAGACGAACGGCCCCTTCATCTTCGCCAGCTTCACGTGCTGGCCGTTCAGCTCGCCGACGATCTTCGGGTCCCAGTAGGTGGCGAACCGGGAGAGGCGCTCTTTCAGGTTGACGACGTTCATGGCGGGTGCCCGGGAGAGTAGCGCGTCGGCGCGGCCTGCGGGTCCGCCTCCGGCGACCGTGCGACCTCGTACTCGCTCTGGACGAGGCCGCCGGCAAACGTGCGCGTCGCGACGTGCGTCAGGAGCACGTCGGCGTCGAGCGGGCCGAAGAGCGGGATGCCCTCGCCGACGAGGACCGGGACACGGGAGATGACGAGGCGCTCTACGAGGCCGGCCCGCAGGAACGCCTGGATCGTCCGGCCGCCGTCCACGTAGACGTGCCCGAACCCGCGCGCCGCGAGCTGCGAGAAGACCTCGGCCGGCTCGCCGGCCATCCGCTCGACGACGGCTCCGGCCGGTTCCGGAGGGAGCGGCCGATGGCTCAGGACGAAGACCGGCTTCGCCCCGTAGGGCCATTCGGGGAAGGGCAGGACGACCTCGTAGGTGCTCCGGCCCATCACGAGCGCGTCGACCGTGGCGAAGAACTCCTCGAAACCGTGCGGCTCCTCGCCCGAGCCGCCGGCCGAAAGGAAGTCGAACGTGCCGTCGGCGCGAGCGAGGAACCCGTCGACGCTCGTGCCGACGAAGACCGAAGCTCTCATGGCGTCCTCCTCGACCCGGGACGGCCGGGCCGTGCTTCTCGCGACGAGCTCGGCGCGTCGCCGGATCTCAGCCCGCCGTCCCCGCCGCCGAATCTCTCGAGCAGGTCTCCCGTCACGCGGCCGGTCGAAGCGTTCGGGGCGCGGGCCGTGACGCCCGCACCAGGTGGGGCGCGCACGCCGACCGGAATCGACGCTCAGAGCCGAAAGGCGGAGACGAGGGCCAGGAGGGCCAGCTGCACGGCCGGAAGGGCCAGCGAGGCGAGGACGACACGCCGGGCACAGGCCGCGGCCGGGTCCTTCCGACTCGAGCGAACGAGGAGAGCATTGACCAGGGCCGTGAGCGGGATGCCCGGGACCGCCGCCAGCATCACGCCCAGACCGACGAAGGACCCCCCGCCGGCCGTGGCCCGGATGATCGCGAAAGAGAGCCCCGCCTGAAGGAGCATCACGCCGCCGACACCGAGCAGATATCTCACGAAGACCTCCCGTCTGCGGAGTCGATTCGATCGCGCGACGACGCGCACGGCCCAGCGGACGGCCTCCGGATGCCGCCGCCCTTCGTGGCAGATCACGAGCGCGCCCCGTCGGCCCGCCTCGGCGACCGCCGCGATCGCCAGGTGCACCGAGTCATTCGGCGTCGCGGGCACACGGACGTTCGCGAGGGCGATGCGAACCGTGCTCATGCCGCGAGCTCCGATCCGGATCTGGGGCCATCGGGCCCGCACGCCGTGCCCCGCGCGCGGGCCGCGCGCGGCCGCTCCGGCATCGCCCGCACCAGATGGGGCGCGCCGTGCGATGGAGCGCGCCGTCCCGTCAGCCGCTTCTCTCCGAGCGGGTCGCGACGATGGGCTCGCCGTTCGTGACGATGATCGTGTGCTCGAACTGCGCCGAGCGGTTCTCCGGGTGCCCGACGAGCGTCCACCCGTCGTCCGCTTCCGTCACGTGGGCGCTCCTCGTCGAGAGGAACGGCTCGATGGCGATCACCTGGCCGAACCGCAGCCGGCGGCCGTCGCCCCGGTCGTAGTAGCTCACGATCCCTTCCGGCTCCTCGTGCAGCTTCCGGCCCACCCCGTGTCCGGCGAGGTTCCGGATCACCCGGAACCCGTGCGCCCGGGCGACCCGCTCGACGGCTCGCCCGATCCGATTGAGCGGGGCGCCGGCGCGCGCCTCGGAGAGCGCGCTGTCGAGGGCCACCCGCGTCGCGTGGCAGAGGGAGCCGTTCGCGTCCGAGACCGGCGGGACGACGGTGGTGCCCCCCGTGTCGGCGAAGTAGCCCTCCAGCTCGGCCGAGACGTCGACGTTCACGACGTCGCCGGCCCGGATGACCCGGGGACCGGGGATCCCGTGCGCCGCCTCCTCGTTCACGCTGATGCAGGTCGAGCCCGGGAAGCCGTACGTCACCCGGGGCGCGGACCTCGCGCCGTGCCGCTCCAGCAGGCGGCCGCCGATCTCGTCGAGCTCGGCGGTCGTCATCCCGGGCTCGACCTTCTCGAGCATGGCGTCCCGCACCGTCGCGACGACGCGCCCGGCCTTGAGGATCCCCTCCACGTCGCGTTCGTTCTCGACCGTCATCTCGCCCTCCCGGCGTCTGCACGTTCCCCGCGAAGCCCCGCGCCCCGCGGGGAGATCGATGGCTGCCGCACGCCGCGTCAGGCCCGCGGCAGGGCGAGCGGCGCGACGAAACCGTACGCGTGGAGGAGGCTTCTCGAGATCATGCGTCTCCCATCGTACGACGTGGCCGGAACGGCGGAAACGAGAGGCGAGGCACGCCAGGTTCGCTTCAGGCGGCGAGCCAGGCCGCCCGATTCGAGCGCCCCCGCGAAGAAGCGCCGGAAGACCTCCTCCTCGTGGCGGGTCGACTCCGGGTGCTGCTCCCAGATCCGCGGATCGGACGCGGCCGCGAACAGGTCTGCCCAGTCCTCCGTGCGGAGGGGGACGCAGCTCGAGGAGGCTGCCCCGCAGCGTCGGCTGCAGCTCGAACGTCATGAGCGAATGGTACCGGTCGAGAGGCGGCCGCGGCCGGACGCCATCGCGCGTCAGCCGCGCCGGGCCGCCTCGATGGCCGCGATGTCGATCTTCTTCATCTGCATCATCGCCTCGAACGCGCGCCGGGCGACGGCGGGATCGGGGTCCGCGATCGCGGCGGTGAGCGCGCGCGGCGTGATCTGCCACGAGAGCCCCCACCTGTCCTTGCACCAGCCGCAGGCGCTCTCCTGGCCGCCGTTGTCGACGATCGCGTCCCACAGGCGGTCGGTCTCGGCCTGGTCGTCCGTCGCCACCTGGAACGAGAACGCCTCGCTGGGCCGGAACGCCGGGCCGCCGTTCAGGCCGAGACAGGGGATGCCGATCACGGTGAACTCGACGGTCAGGACGTCGCCCTCCTTGCCCGAGGGGTAGTCGGCGGGCGCGCGGTAGACCTTCCCGACCGCGCTGTCCGGGAACGTCCGGGCGTAGAACTGCGCGGCTTCCAGGGCGGTGCCGTCGTACCAGAGGCAGATCGTGTTCTTCGGGACCATCGTCATCCCCCTTCGTGATCTCGTGCGTCGGTCGCGGACGGGTCGGCCCCGGCCCCGGCACCGGTCTCGTCCGAAGCGTCCGGTCTCCCGGAGAAGTGGCTCCTCACGAGCGCCTCGCAGGCGGCCCAGAGCCGAGGGGAGCCCTTCTCGATCGTCGGTCCGTAGCGGGCGAGCACCTGGTCCCGCGTGAGCCGGCTCGCGAGCCAGGTCCCTCCGCCCGTGGCGACGTTCGCGATCAGCGGCTGGACCCTGTCGAGCGCCTTCGCGAACGCGGCATCGGCGGTCTCGGCAGCCTCGAACTCCCGCCAGAGCGCGAGGAGCTCCTCTCCCTCCCGCCGCGGGAGGATCCCGAAGATCCTCTCGGCGGCCGCCTCCTCCCGCTCGGCCTGCTCCCGCGGGGGCACGCCGGCGTGGAGGGGCGTGTCGCCGGCGTCCACCTCGACGATGTCGTGAACGAGGAGCATCCGGATCACGCGGGACGCGTCGACCGGACCCGCCGCGAGGTCGTGCAGGACGAGCGCGTACAGGGCGAGATGCCAGGAATGCTCCGCGCTGTTCTCCCTGCGGCTTCCGTCGAGGAGCGGAGACTGGCGGACGACGGACTTCAGCCCGTCGACCTCTCGCAGGAACGCGAGGCGCGAAGCGAGCGGATCGGTCGACATCGAGGCGCGAGTCTATGCGCGGCGCCGTCGGACGACGGGCGGGCGCGGCGCGCTCCTACCCGGGGTGGAGGCCGCTCGACGCCGCGGTCAGGCCGGGCCGGCGTCGCGGTCTTCGGCCGCCTTCCGAAGAGTGGAGAGGACGGTCCGAAGCATTGCGGCCAGCTCGGGGTCGGCGGCGATGCCCGCGTGGTCGAGCTTGCGGCCCGCGAGAGGTACGGCGGTCTCGTCCACGACGCGCGCGCCCATCACCCGCAGCGTCTCGACGAGAGCCCCGTGCGCGATCGTGGCCTGCGGCCGCGCGTTGAGCACCGAGACCGGCTTGCCGCTCATCTCGATGCCG
>JAKLER010000074.1 GCA_022711615.1 Acidobacteriota bacterium | reverse complement strand
CCGCGCACGGCGGGACGCCCCGGCAGCTCACGTTCGCGACGGACGTCGGCCCGATGCCGCCGCGCGGCGGCTGGGACAACTGGGTCCTCGGCTGGACGAAGGACGGCAAGGTCCTCGTCCGGATGAACCGCGTCCCCTGGAACGGCCGGATGGGGCGCTACTTCCTCGTCGACCCGAAGGGGGGCCTCGAGACGGCGCTCGAGATCCCCGAGGGAGGCTCGGCCTCGCTCTCGCCCGACGGCGCACGCCTCGCCTACTGCCCCGTCGATCGCGAGTTCCGGACCTGGAAGAGGACGAAGGGCGGGCGCGCGCAGGACGTCTGGCTCTACGACTTCGCGGCGAAGCGCTCGGAGCGCCTCACGACGTGGGAAGGGACGGACAACTTCCCGATGTGGTGGGGGGACGCGGTCTACTTCACCTCGGACCGCGAGCGGACGCTCAACCTCTGGCGCTACGACCTGAAGACGAGGGAGACGCGGAAGCTCACCTCGTTCACCGAGTTCGACGTCCTCTGGCCGAGCCTCGGCGACGGGCGGATCGTCTTCATGAACGGGGGCGACCTCTGGACGCTCGACCTGGCGACCGAGAAGGCCACGCGCATCCCGATCCGGCTCGGCTCGGACGCGGCGGCCACGGTCCCCGCCTTCCGGGACGTCGCCGGGAACGTCGCCGGGATGGCGCTCTCGCCGAGCGGCGCCCGCGTCGTCCTCGACGCCCGCGGCGACCTCTACTCCCTCCCGGCGAAGGACGGCGTCGTCCGGCCGCTGACGACCGGCTCCGCCGTCCGCGAGCGCGACCCGGCCTGGTCGCCCGACGGGAAGTGGATCGCCTACCTCTCCGACGAGACGGGCGAGTACGACCTCTGGATCCGCCCGCAGGACGGGACCGGCACGCCCCGCCGCCTCACGACCGACGGCGCCCCCTGGAAGCACGCGCCGGCCTTCAGCCCCGACGGGAAGAAGATCGCCTTCGGCGATCGCGCCCAACGCCTCCGCGTCGTCGACGTCGCGAGCGGGAAGGTGACCGAGGTCGACCGGAGCGGCTTCGAAGACATCGACGTCTACTCGTTCTCCCCCGACTCCCGCTGGCTCGTCTACGAGAAGAGCCACTCGACGCGCCTGCCGGGTCTCTGGGCCGCCCCGCTCGAGGGCGGGAAGCCGATCCCCCTCGGCGACGGCCTGACGGCCGACTTCTCCCCCGCCTTCTCGGCGGACGGGAAGTACCTCTTCTTCCTCTCGAACCGCGACTACGCCCCGACCTTCAGCGCCTTCGAGTTCTCCTACGTCTACCCGAAGGCGACGCGTGTCTACGCCGCGGCCCTCTCCCCCGACGTCCCTCATCTCTTCCCGCTGAAGAGCGACGAGGAAAAGGGGACGGCGGGCGAGGCCGAGGCCGCCGCGAAGCCCGCCTCGGGCAAGGCCGACGGCGGGAAGGACGGGAAGAAGGACGACGCGAAGAGCGGGAAGGCAGCCGAGCCCTCCCGCGTCGTCGTCCTCGCGGAGGGTTTCGCGGCGCGGACGATCGCCCTCCCGGGCGTGAAGCCCGGCGACCTCCGCTCCCTCCGCGCGACGGAGGAGGCCGTCTACTACGTCCGCGACGGTGAGGACGAGGGAGCCCTCTTCCGCTTCGACCTCAAGGAGCGGAAGGAGGAGAAGGTCCTCGACGGCGTCTCGGCCTACCGCCTCTCGGCCGACGGCAAGAAGCTCCTCTGGAGGTCCGGCAAGGAGCTCGGCGTCGCCGACGCCCGCGCCGGGCTCGCCTCCGGCGCGGGCAAGCTCGACCTTTCGGGCCTGCGGACGAAGCTCGACCTCCCGGCCGAGTGGGCCCAGATCTGGCGCGACGGAGCCCGGACCGTGAGGGACTGGTTCTACGACCCCGGCCTCCACGGCGTCGACTGGAACGCGCTCGTGGCGCGCTACGGTGCGCTCGTCCCGTTCGTCGCCCACCGGGCCGATCTCGACTTCCTCCTCGGCGAGCTCGTCTCCGAGCTGGAGGCGGGGCACACCTACGTCACGTCGGGCGACGAGCCGAAGGTCGAGCGGGTCCCCGGCGGCTTCCTCGGCTGCGAGCTCACGGCCGACCCCTCCGGGCGCTACCGGATCGCCCGGATCTTCCCCGGGGAGAACTGGGACGAGCCGTTCCGCTCGCCGCTCACCGAGCCCGGCGTGAACGTCGCAGAAGGCGAGCTCCTCCTGGCGATCGACGGCGTCGACCTGACGACGGCCGACAACCCGTACCGGCTCCTCGAGGGGAAGGCCGGGCGAGCGGTGACGCTCCTCGTCGGGAAGGCCCCCTCGCGGGAGGGGGGCCGGACCGTGACCGTCCGGACCGTCGCGAGCGAGCAGGGACTCCGCTACCTCGACTGGGTGAAGAGCCGGATGGCGCTCGTCGAGAAGCTCTCGGGCGGGAAGGTCGGCTACATCCACCTTCCCGACACGGCCCTCGCCGGGAACCGGATGCTCCAGAAGCTCTTCTACTCCCAGGCGTCGAAGCCGGCGCTGCTCGTCGACGACCGATACAACGGCGGCGGCTTCATCCCCGACCGGATGATCGAGATGCTCTCCCGGACGACCCTCGCGTTCTGGGCCCGCCGCGGCGTCGACGCCATGCGAACGCCCGGCTTCGCCCACGACGGCCCGAAGGCGATGCTCGTCAACTCCTACTCCGCCTCCGGCGGCGACGCCCTCCCCTACTTCTTCCGGAAGGAGAAGCTCGGCCCGATCGTCGGGACGCGCACCTGGGGAGGCCTGATCGGCCTCTCCGGGAACGCCGAGTTCGTCGACGGCGGCAGCGTCGACGTCCCGACCTTCCGGATCTACGACGACGACGGCAAGTGGGTCGTCGAGAACGAAGGGGTCGCTCCCGACGTCGAGGTGTTCGACGTCGCCGAGCGGCGGCTCGACGGCGGAGACCCGAGCCTCGAGAAGGGTGTGGAGATCCTCCTCCAGGAGCTCGCGAAGCGGCCGGCGACCCGGCCCGCGGCGCCCGTTCCTCCTCGCATGTCCAACTGAGTCCGGTCTCGCAGGGCCGGTGGCGTGTAGAAACTCCACGCCACCGGCTCCTTCGTGTCGGAAATCGCCCCAGCGCGTAGAAATTCTCAACGCTTCGGCTCAAATCGAGACGTCTCCCGGCCCAAACGTATCTCGTTGAAAATGGGCGGCTTATGCCATCGGTCCGAAATCGTGGCGTTGAATTTCTCAACTCACCTTCCTGGGCGGATCGGCGTAGCCAGCGCTAAACTACTTCTGTAGAGCTAATTACGAATTCCTCAACACACTGGCCCGACGCTTGCGAAATCCTCTACGGGGCGGACCTGAAGTTCGCCCGGGGGGGTACGAGAGGCCCATGTTGAATACGCAAGCGAAGGGGCTGCTCCTGGACACGACGCGCTGCATCGGCTGCGGCGCGTGCGCGCTCGCCTGCAAGGAGCGAAACGGGCTCCCGAAGACCTCGGAGGTCGTCCTCGAGGACAAGCTGTCCGACAAGACGTTCTCGACGGTGAACCAGGTCGGGAACCGGTACGTGCGGCGCATGTGCATGCACTGCGCGACGCCGTCGTGCGCATCGGCCTGCCCGGTCGCCGCCCTCGAGAAGACCGCGGCCGGACCGGTCGTCTACCACGAGTCGAAGTGCATGGGCTGCCGCTACTGCATGATCGCCTGCCCCTTCGGCATCCCGAAGTACGAGTGGGAGAAGAAGGCGCCGCTCGTGCGCAAGTGCGACCTCTGCGCCGACCGCCTCGCGAAGGGGCTGAAGACGGCCTGCGCGACCGCCTGCCCCACCGGCGCGACGACGTTCGGAAACCGCGACGCCCTCGTCCTCGAGGCGCGCGCGCGCTTCGCCGCGAACCCCGGCCGCTACCGCGAGCACGTCTACGGCTTCGAGGAGGTCGGGGGGACGTCGGTACTCCTGATCTCCGACGCGAAGCCCGAGGAGCTCGGCTACCCGGCCGGCCTCGACGAGACTCCGCCGCCGCACCTGACCTGGCGGGTCCTCAACATCATCCCCGACATCGTCATGACCGGCGCCGTCCTCCTCGGCGGCATCTACTGGATCCGGAACCGCCGCGACGAGGTCGAGGCGGCCGAAGGCCACCACGACGCCTCGACGAAGGGGCACTGAGGAGAGCGACATGCCGAAGCTCGCGCTTCCCCGCCTCACGTTCTGGCGCGGCGTCCTCCTGGCGATCCTCGCCGCCGGGACCTACGCCACGTTCCTCCGCGTCTTCAAGGGGCTCGCCGGCTCCACGAACCTGACCGACGCCTTCCCCTGGGGCCTCTGGATCGGGTTCGACATCCTCTGCGGCGTCGCCCTCGCCGCCGGCGGCTTCACGATCAGCGCCACCGTCTACATCTTCAACCTCGAGAAGTTCCGGCCGATCGTGAGGCCCGCGATCCTGACGGCGTTCCTCGGCTACGTCCTCGTCGTCGTCGCGCTCCTATTCGACCTCGGGCGGCCCTGGAACGTCTGGCACCCGCTCGTCATGTGGAACCCCCACTCGGTCATGTTCGAGGTCGGGTGGTGCGTGACGCTCTACACGACGGTCCTCGCGCTCGAGTTCAGCCCGGTCGTCTTCGAGCGCTTCAAGATGACGAAGACGCTTCACGTCCTGCACGTGATCATGCCGATCCTCGTCGTCCTCGGCGTCCTCCTCTCGACGCTCCACCAGTCCTCCCTCGGGTCGTTCTACCTGATCGTCCCGACGAAGCTCCACGCCCTCTGGTACTCGCCGCTCCTCCCCGTCTACTTCTTCCTCACCGCCCTCACTCTCGGCTGCGCGATGACGATCGTCGAGTCGTTCCTCTCGCACCGCGCGTTCGGCAAGGAGCTGGAGATGGAGCTCCTCGTCCCGCTCGGGCGGGTCGCGCTCCTCATCCTCGGCGTCACGGCGGTGATCCGCTTCGCCGACTTCCGGCACCGCGGGATCCTCGGCCTGCCTTTCGCCCCGACCTACGAGTCGCGGCTCTTCCTCGCCGAGATGATCATCGGCGTCCTCGCCCCGGCCGTCCTGCTCGCGCTGCCGAAGGTCCGCCAGCACCGGACCGGGCTCTTCCTCTCGGCGCTCCTCATCGTCATGGGCGTCGTGATGAACCGCCTGAACGTCTCGATCACCGGCATGGAGCGCTCCTCGGGCGAGATCTACGTCCCCGCTTTCACCGAGATCGCCATCACCCTGTCGGTCGTCGGCGTCGGCTTCCTCGTCTTCGCCCTCGCCGTGAAGTACCTCCCGGTCTTCCCCGAGCACGAGATGAAGGACGCCCGCCCGCCCGTCGCGCCGGACGCCCTCCACGTCGCCGCGCAGCCGATCCGATCCCTCCCGATGCCCGCGATCGCCGTCGTCGCGCTCGCGTTCGTCGCGGCCGGCGCCCTCGGCGCCGACGGCGTGCGCCGCCGCGAGGTCGTTCCCGGCCCGCCGGCGCCTTCGGGGACCCCGGCCCTCGCCGCCGCGCTCGCGAGCTTCGAGGCGCCCGCCGAGATGACCTTCCCCCAGGCGCCCGACAGCCCCGGGCCCGTCTCGTTCCGCCACGCCTCCCACGTCGACGCCTCCGCCCCCGACTGCCTCGCCTGCCACGGGAACAGCTACTCGTTCCTCGGCCGGACAGAGGCTCCCCCGGCGGGCCTGATGCACGACACGAAGCATTGCGGCGGATGCCACGACGGCACGTCAGCGTTCTCGATCGAGGACGACTGCACGGCCTGCCACAAGTCCGAGTAGGAAGGACGGGAGCGGCGATGCAGAGGCTCCGGGCCAACTCCCTCGCGGTCCGCCTGACGGGGACCCTCGTCGCCGCTCTCGCCGCCCTCCTCCTCGTCTCCTGGTTCGTGTCGCTCTCCCTGCAGAGGCGGTTCTCCGAGTCGACCGCGCGCTACAGCGCGCTCGCCCTCTCGGAGACGCTCACGGGCGGGCTCCACGGGATGATGCTCGCGAACGACCGCGAGGGGCTCGAGAGCTCGGTGCGGGCCGTCGCGAAGGCCCAGCCGAACATCCGCGTCCGCGTCTTCAACAAGGAAGGCTCCATCGTCTACTCGTCGATCCCGGAGGAGGCGGGCCGGAAGGTCGACACCACCTCCGAGGCCTGCTTCAAGTGCCACGCCGAGGGGCAGCCGATCGAGAAGCTCCCTCCGGGCGACCGGACCCGCACGTTCCAGCTCGACGGCGTCCGGACGCTCGGCGTCATCCGGCCGATCGAGAACGAGCCCTCGTGCTCGACGGCCGCCTGCCACGCGCACCCGCCCGAGAAGCGGCTCCTCGGCGTCGTCGACGTCTCCATCCAGATGGTGCGGCAGGAGCAGGTGCGGCGCCAGACGATGGCCCTGATGGCCGTGACCGGCGTCGCCACGCTCCTCCTCGTCGCCGCCGTCGTCGTCCTCGTCGTGAGGCGGGCCGTCCACCGCCCCGTCCGCCACCTCGCCGACGTCCTCGGCGCTCTCGGCGGCGGCGACTACACCGCCCGGTACGACGACGAGCCGATCGCCGAGTTCGCCTACCTGGGGAGCCACGTGAACCGGATGGCGGGCGACCTGCAGAAGGCGAATGCCGAGCTCGTCGACTGGGCCCAGACGCTCGAGCGCCGCGTGGAGGAGAAGACCGGCGAGCTGAAGGCGGCCCAGGCCCAGATGCTCCGCGTCGAGCGGATGGCCTCCCTCGGCAAGCTCGCGGCGGTCGTGGCGCACGAGATCAACAACCCGCTCGCGAGCGTCGTCACCTACTCGAAGCTCCTCCTCCGCCGATTCACCCAGAAGGGAGGGCCGAAGCCGGGGGACGACAGCGAGAAGATCCTCGAGGCGATCGCCTCCGAGTCGGCCCGCTGCGGCGAGATCGTCTCGAACCTGCTCCTCTTCGCGCGCCGCACCGGCTCGCGGATGGAGCCGACCGACCTGAACAAGCTCGTCGACCGCTCCCTCTTCCTCCTCAAGCACAAGATGGACCTCGCCCAGGTCGCCACCGCCGAGGAGCTCGCCCCGGACCTCCCGCAGGTGCTCTGCGACCCGTCCCAGATCGAGCAGGCGATCCTCGCGCTCGCGATCAACGCGATCGAGGCGATGCCCGGCGGCGGGACGCTCTCGATACGCACCGCGCCGCACGGGGAGCGCGGGGCGCGGATCGAGATCGCCGACACCGGCGTCGGGATGGAGGAGGAGGTCAAGCGGCAGATCTTCGAGCCCTTCTTCACGACGAAGGGGGACGGCGAGGGGAAGGGGCTCGGCCTCGGCCTCGCGGTCGTCTACGGCATCGTCCAGCGGCACGGGGGCGCGATCGACGTCGAGAGCGCCCCCGCCGCCGGCACCCGCTTCGTCCTGACCCTGCCGGGGACCGCCACCCCGGGAGAGGAGTCCTGATGTCCGCGCCCGTCAAGCTGATGATCGTCGACGACGAGCCGCACCTGCGGAGCTCGCTCACGTTCTGGTTCAAGGAGGAGGGGTACGACGTCCTCTCCGCGGGGAGCGGGCGCGAGGCGCTCGCGACGCTCCTGCGCGAGGCGCCGCAGATCCTCCTCGTCGACATCAAGATGCCCGGCATGGACGGGCTCGAGGTCCTCCGCAAGGTGCGCGAGACCGCTCCCGAGACGACCGTCATCATCATGACGGCCTACGCCTCCGTCGAGACCGCGATCCAGGCCCTCAAGGACGGGGCGTACGACTACATCGTCAAGCCGTTCGACCCGGAGGCGATCTCGCGCCTCGTGAAGAAGGCGGCCGAGCGCTACACGCTCCTCTCGGAGAACCGCGAGCTGAAGGCGAGGCTCGAGGCGGCCGAGCCGGCCCTCGTCACGGCGGGCGGCGGGCCGATGGCGAAGGTCCTCGAGCTCGTCGACCAGGTCGCGCCGACCGACACGAGCGTCCTCGTCACCGGCGAGAGCGGCACCGGCAAGGAGCTCGTCGCGCGCCTCATCCACGCCCGGAGCCCCCGCCGCTTCGGCCCGCTCAGCGTCGTCAACTGCGGCGCCCTCTCCGAAGGGGTGCTCGAGAGCGAGCTCTTCGGTCACGAGAAGGGGGCCTTCACGGGGGCCGTCGGCCGGCGCCGCGGCAAGGTGGAGCTCGCCCACGAGGGGACGCTCTTCCTCGACGAGATCGGCGACGTCCCGCCGAAGGTCCAGGTCGACCTCCTCCGCGTCCTCCAGGAGAAGCAGGTCGTCCGCGTCGGCGGGAACCAGACCATCCCGGTCGACTTCCGCCTCGTCACCGCGACCCACCGCGACCTCGAGGACGAGGTCGCCGCGGGCCGCTTCCGGCAGGACTTCTTCTTCCGGATCCACGTCTTCGCGATCGAGCTCCCGTCGCTGCGGGATCGCCCGGCCGACATCCCGGTCCTCGCGCAGCACTTCCTCGCGCGCTTCGCGAGCGCCATGAACCGCCGGATCGGCGGCTTCTCGCCCGGCGCGCTCGCCGCGATGGCCGACTACCCCTGGCCGGGGAACGTCCGGGAGCTCCAGAACGCCATCGAGCGGGCCGTCGTCCTCTGCAAGGGGGACACGATCGAGGCGGCCCACTTCCCGTTCACGACGAACGGCCACGCCGCTGCTGCGACCTCGCTGACGCTCGCCTCCGCCGAGGAGGCCCACATCCGGAAGGTCCTCGCGACGATGTCGTTCAACGTCGCCCAGGCCGCCCGCGCCCTCGAGATCGACCGGGTCACCCTCTACAACAAGATGCGGAAGTACGGCATCGACCGCCCGTGAAGGTCCGGCTCCTCCACACCCGAGACGTCTCGCCGGGGCACGTGAGGAGCGCCTTCAGCGGCCTCGCCCCCCCGCTCGTCCCGGGCGAGGCGCTCCCCTTCCGCGCGTCCCTCTCCTCCGCGTATGACCGCAGCCGGGCCCAGTACGACGCCTTTTCGGTCCTCGAGGCCGTCCCCGAGCCCGAGGCCGGCTGGCTGAACCTCCTCCTCGTCGAGGCCGACCTCTTCGTACCCGCTCTCACCTACGTCTTCGGCCTCTCCCACGTCGGCGGGCGCCGCGGCGTCCTCTCCCTCGCGCGGCTCAAGCCGCCCGAGGAGTCCGCCGTCTCCGAGGAGCTCCTCCTCCGGCGCCTGGCGATCGAGGTCGCCCACGAGCTCGGGCACGCGGCCGGCCTCGTCCACTGCGCCGTCGGCGACTGCGCGATGCACCGCTCCCTCTGGCCGGAGAGCATCGACCTGAAGAACCCCGCCTACTGCCTCTCCTGCCGCGCCCTCTTCCCGGAGGGATAGACCGGCGCCGCGGGCGTCGTCAGGGGACGACGACGGCGACCCCCTCGAGGCGCCCCTCGCGGAGGTCCTCGAGCGCTTCGTTCGCCGCCTCGAGCGGGTAGGCGCGCACCTGGCTCTTCACCCCCGCCCGCGCCGCGACGGCCAGGAACTCCTCCCCGTCCCGCCGCGTCAGGTTCGCGACGGAGCGGACGACGCGCTCGCCCCAGAGGAGCTCGTAAGGGAACGACGGGATGTCGGTCATGTGGATGCCGCCGCAGACGACGACGCCCCCCTTCCGGACCGAGCGGAGCGCGGCCGGGACCAGCGCCCCGATCGGGGCGAAGACGAGGGCGGCGTCGAGCGGCTCCGGTGGAAGCTCGTCGGAGCCGCCGGCCCAGACCGCGCCGAGCGAGCGGGCGAACTCCTGCGCCCAGGAGTCGCCACGGCGGGTGAACGCATAGACCTCGCGCCCCTCGTAACGGGCCACCTGCGCGACGAGGTGCGCAGCGGCGCCGAAGCCCCAGATCCCGACCTTCTGCGGGTCGCCCGCCATCCGGAGCGTCCGGTGCCCGATGAG
Organism: Acidobacteriota bacterium; assembly: GCA_022711615.1. Taxonomy (GTDB): domain Bacteria; phylum Acidobacteriota; class Thermoanaerobaculia; order UBA5066; family UBA5066; genus UBA5066. Next base: position 6,266 of record JAKLER010000074.1, on the reverse strand, counting down.
GCCGGCGCAGAGGAGCGGCGCGGCCTCGACGTCCCCGAGCTCGGCGGGGATCGGAAAGCAGAACCGCTCGTCGGCCACGGCGAGCTCGGCGAAGCCTCCGTCGCGGTGGTAGCCGGTGAACCGCGCCTCGTCGCAGAGGTTCTCCGCTCCTTCGAGGCAGTACCGGCAGCGCCCGCAGGTCACGCCGAGCCACGGGACGCCGACGCGGTCGCCCGGGGCGAAGAGCGAGCCCCCTTCCCCGGCCCGCTCGACGACGCCGACGATCTCGTGGCCGAGGACGAGAGGGAGCTTCGGCTCCCGGAGGTCCCCGTCGACGACGTGCAGGTCCGTCCGGCAGAGGGCGCACGCCCGGACGCGCAGAAGGAGCTGGCCCGGCCCCGGCTCCGGGTCCGGGATCTCCGCGAGACGGAGCGCCTGACGGGGAGCGTCGAGCAGCATCGCTTTCACGGGTCCCTCCTCGCACGACGGGAGCGTCCCGGCGGTCCGGCCGGCCACAGTCCCCGTCCCTCGGGATCGAGACTACAGGAGCGGCCTCGGCCCGCGCGAGCGGGGTCGCCCCCGAAAACGAAAACTCCCGCAAACCCTGCGAAGGACCTGCGGGAGAATGAGTTCGATGGAGCGGGACACGAGGGTCGAACTCGCGACATCTACCTTGGCAAGGTAGCGCTCTACCACTGAGCTAGTCCCGCTCACGGGACCGGCGGAAGATAGCGAAGAAGGGCGTTCTCGTCAAGGCGTGCCGCGCCGCCGACTGCGGTTCAATAGAGGTCCGCCGGGATCATCGTCTGGTAGCTCCCGTCGGAGGTGACGGCGTCGTTCAGGACGCCGTAGGCGAGGAACGTGTCGTCCCCCGCGGTCCGCCGCACGACCGCCGTGAAACGCTTCGTCGTCGCCGGCGCGCCGGCCGCCTCCCGGACCCGCGACCACTGGTGCCAGTCGCCGGGCGCGAGCCGCACCGTGAGCGGGCTGCCGACCGGGGCGCCCGTGTCGGCGTCGTGGAGCCGCGCCTCGAGCGTGACCGGCAGCTCCGAGCCCCCGCCCACGTTCACGACCGCGAGGTTCGAGCGGACGCCCTCGTCCTGGGCGAGGCCCGGGACGAGCGCCGTCGTCCGGGCGCCGCCTCCCTTCGCGACGGCCGGGTAGAAGAGGCCGAACGTGCCGCCGACGGCCGTGTCCGGGTTCGGCGTCGAGGTGCGCGCGAGGACGACCGTCGACGGCGCGTCCAGCTCCGTCAGCCAGCGGAACGTCACGCCGAGGGTGCCGGCCTGCGGCGCCGTCGCGCCGTCGGGGATCTGCATCCCGTGGGCGCGCAGGTACGCGAGGACGTCGGGGAGCGTCACCTGCTGCCGGGCCGCCAGCTCCAGCGTCACCTGCGCGACGCCGCCGACCGTCCCGAAGCCGGGCGCTGGCCGGTAGACGAGGTCGACCGGCGTCGCGATCGTCCCGTCGTTCACGATCGTCACCTCGGTCGTGTAGCGCGAGCCCGCCTCGCCCGCGACGTCGAGGACGACCGGGACGACGAGGGTCCTCACGGACGACAGGCCTCCCGGGCGGAACGCCGGGAGGTAGCTGCCGTCGGAGGTTCGCGCGTCGTTCACGACGCCGTAGGCCGCGAACGCACCCTCCCCCTTCGTCCGGCGGACCCGCGCGTAGCCGTAGCTCCCTTCGGGAAGGCCGGCGAGGCCGAGGACGCCGTTCCACTGCGTCCACTCCCCCGGCGCGAGCGAGCGGACGAGCGGATCGCCCGCCGGGACGCCGTCCTGGCCGTAGACCTGGACGGAGAGCTCGATCGGCTCGCTCCCGCGCCCCGGCAGGTGGACGGCGGCGAGGTTCGAGCGGGCCTCGCCGGCGACCGACCGGAGGCCGTAGACCGTCGCGACCTCCTCCGCCGCGTCGAGGTCGGACGGGGCGTCGTAGAAGAGGCCGAAGGTCCCGCCCGAGGCGCCCCGCGTGTAGGTGCGCGCCACGAGGTACGCCTCGTCGACGACCCCGGGCGTCGTCGACCGGAGCGAGACGCTGCCGGCGACCGGCGCGGCGGCCGTGGCGACGGGGACCGGAAGGCCGAGAGAACGAAGGAACGCGAGCGCGTCGGCGGCGCGCAGCTCGCGCCCCGCGGGGAGCGTCAGCGTCGCCGACTTCGGCGTGAGGTCGCCCGCTTCTCCGGCGAAGCCCGGCGACGGCGTGAACGTGACGGTGCACGTCCTCTGCGTCGCACCGCGCGACCCGACGACGAGCTCCGAGAGGAATCGCGCGCCCCCCTGGCCGACGACGTCCAGGACGACGGGGAGCGTCCGCGCCTTCGCGAAGAGATCCGCGCGGTAGAAGCCGTCGCCGTCCGTGCCGACGACGAGCGCCGCGCCATCGGAGTCGGGATTCACGCCTCCGCGGACGACGGTGACGACGGCATTCGGCGGCAGCCCGCCGTTCTCGGGAGCCCAGCCCCCGTCCCGCTTCACGGCGAGCCCGCGGCTGCCGGCCGCGGCCCAGAGCCGCCCGCCGGCGAGGTCGAGCGAGGCGACCGGCGCCGAATTGAGGCCCGCCGCGTCCTTCTGAAACGGCTTTCCCGCCGGCCGTCGGTAGACGCCGCCGGTCGCCAGCCCCGCGAACGCGGTCGACGCGTCCCCGGCGAGCGCGGAGACGAAGCCGGCCGACGGGAGGCCGGCCGAGACCTCGGTCCACGGCCCGCTGCCGCGCGCGTAGAGCCCTTCAGCCATGCCGACCCAGAGCGCGCCGCCGAGCGACCGGATCGCCTGGACGGTTCCCGTCCCGACGCCGTCGGTGCCGACGTTGCCTCCGACGGGATCGGTCCTCCACGAGGAGCCGTCGAACCGCCAGAGGCCGCTTCCGGCCGTCCCTCCGAAGACGGCTCCGCCATGAGCGGCGAGCTTCGTCGGGAGGGCCCGGGCCGGGAGGCCCGACCCGGCGGGAGTCGCCGACATCCAGCTCAGCAGGTACGGCCCGCAGCTCGTGGCGACGACCACGTCGGGCTGCGCCGACGCCGTCGGCGCCACCGCCGTCGCGTCGCCGCAGCCGTCGGGGAGAGAGGGAAGCTCTGGATGGTCGGCGCCCGGCAGGCAGCAGGGCCGGAGCAGGTAGCCCGCCCCTCCGCCGCGCGTCGCGCCGACCGCCGCGCCGACCTGCGAACCGGCCGACTCCGCCGGAAACGCGAAGGCGTCCGCCGCCACGCCAGCCCCGAGCGGGGTGACGGGGGACGGATGCCAGATCCCGTTCCAGAAGCGGTAGACGGGGCCGCCCGCGGTCCCGGCGAGAAGCTCGGAGCCGGAAACGAGGAACGCCTGCACCCCGCGCGGCAGGATGCCTGTCGAGGCCGGCGTCCAGGCGCTCCCCGACCGGACGAGGACGCCCGCGTCGGCCGTCGCGGCGCGGAGCGCGCCGCCCCACGTCGAGAGGGCGCGGACGTCGTGCCCGCCGAACGGGCCGTCCGCGACCCACGCCCCGACCCCCCACCAATAGAGGGTCACGTTCGTCCCGGCCCAGAGCGTCCCGCCGAATGACGCGAGCGCGCGGATCGCCTCTCCCGGGCCGACGCCACCGTTGAGGGCGGCCCAGCCCGAGCCGTTCCATCGGGCCGCGCTCCCTGTCGAGAGGCCGACGACGAGGCCCGCGGGGTCCGCGAGCATCGCCGTGACGATCCCGGGGCCCGGCGACGGCGCAGCCGTCCACGCGGCACCGGAGCGCCGCCAGACGCCGAGCCCGCCGACCCAGAGCGTTCCCGCCGCGTCGACCGCGAGCGTCGTCGGGAAGGCGACGCTCGACGGGAGCGCCTCGAGGCTCCAGCTCCCGTTCGCGGAGCGCCGCCAGAGCTCTTCCCCCGTAGCCGCGAAGACTTCGTCCCCGAGCGTCGCGACCGACGAGACCGGCTTCCCGGAGAGACCGTCGAAGCGCCACGCCGTGTCGAGGGAGGTTCCCCGGAGGACCCCGCTTCGCGTCGCGGCCCAGAATCCGCCTGCTCCCGACGCGAACGCGCGGACGTCCACCCCGGCGCCGCCGTCCCCCTCGAGCCGAAGCCCCGCCTCGGCCCCCGAAGGAGCCAGTCCGAGGACCGCCGCCACCGCGACGAGCGCCGCCTTCCGCCAGCTCCGCATCGAGAACCTCCGCTCACTCCGTCGCATCGAACGCTCCTCGGATCCAGTCGATCGTTCCGGCCGTCCCCTCGATCGCCACGACGTCGAACCTCACGTCGCGCGGCGCGCCGGACGGGTTCGCCGCGAGCCAGGCGCGGGCGGCCGAGAGGAGCCGCCTCCTCTTCACGGGAGTGACGGCCTCCGCCGGCGTCCCACGGCTCGCGTCCCTCCGCCACTTCACCTCGACGAAGACGACGCAGCGGCCGTCCGCCGCCACGAGGTCGAGCTCTCCCCCTCCCGCGCGGACGTTCCGCGCGAGGAGCTCGAGCCCCTGCTCCTCGAGGAAGCGGGCCGCTTCGTCCTCGCCGGCGCGCCCCTTCGGCGTCGTCGCGGGTCGCGTGGGAACCGGCTTCGCAGCGGCCGGGCGCCGCCGGCGCGAGATCCCGAGCTCCGAGAGGCGCTCTTTCCACCCCGACGGCATCGGTCGAGGATAATCGACCCATGGGCGACGTCTTCGTGATCCAGTGTCCCGACTGCGACTCGACGCTGAAGGTCGACCGGGAGACCGGAGCAGTCCTCTCCCACGAGCCGGCCGCCGCGAAGCGGAAGCTCGGATCGATCGAGGAGGCGGCCGCGGAGATCGCCCGCCGCAAGGAGCGCGCGGAGGACCTCTTCGCCGCGAACGTCGAGCGGGAGAAGCACAAGAGCGAGATCCTCGAGAAGACGTTCCGCGAGGCGCTCCAGAAGGCCCAGAAGGAGCCGCCGGGCCGGCCCCGCAGCCCCTTCGACGCCGACTGACCTCAGCCGGACCGCCGGCTCAGGCGCGAGATCCGGAGGAACGGCGTTCCCCCGCGATCATTACAGCTCGGTCTTGTTGAGGTACCAGAGCAGCCAGCCGATTCCGACGAAGAGGACGACGGCCAGGACGATCCACGTCTCCCACATCGGCCACTGGTTCCCGTAGGCGTCCTGCATCTTCCGGTAGGCGAACAGGATCACGAGGACGAGGACCACCCGGAAGGTCCACTTCCAGATCGCCTTCCGCTCGTCGGCGACCTGCATCTCGAGGTGCATCTTCTCGATCGAGGCCTGGCGCTTGCGCTTCTCGATCTCGCGCCGGTGCGCCTTCATCCCGTCGGTGACGAGCTCGGGGCGCACCCCCGGGCGCGTCGCCTCTCCGCCTCCCCGGGCGGAAGGGCCGGACGAAGAGGCGTCGAGGATTCGCGTCGGGCCCGTGACGTACGGGTTCGACGGCGCCTTGCGGTCGGGCTTCTTCGGATCCGCCACGTCGCCTCCTCAGGATTCCCGTCAGCTCGCCCCGGCGCCCGGGTGGGCCGGAAGGGCCTGCGCGGCGAGCTCCAGGACGTCGAACGGCTGGGTCTTCCCCGACATCTCCGTCTGGGCGTTCCCGAGCATCACCATGCAGAACGGGCACGAGACTCCGACGAGGTCCGTCCCGGCCGCCTCGATCTCCTCGTAGCGGAGCTGGTTGATCCGGGTCCCGATCTTCTCGTCGAGCCACATCCGCCCGCCGCCGGCGCCGCAGCAGAGGCCGTTCTTCCCGGTCCGCGGCAGCTCCGTCAGCGTCAGGCCGGGGATCGCCGCGAGGACCTCCCGCGGCGCGTCGTAGACGTCGTTGTGACGGCCGAGGTAGCAGGCGTCGTGGAAGGAGATCGACTTCGCGACGCTCTCCGTCAGCTGCAGGCGACCTTCGGCCAGGAGAAGGGCCACGAGCTCGGTCCCGTGGATCACCTCGAACGCCCCCCCGAAGTCGGGGTACTCGTTCTTCAGCGTGTTGAAGCAGTGCGGGCAGTTCGTGACGATCCGCTTCACGCCGTAGCCGTTCAGCGTCTCGACGTTCTGCTGAGCGAGCGTCTGGAAGAGGTACTCGTTTCCGAGCCGGCGGGCCGAGTCGCCGTTGCACGCCTCCTCGGCGCCGAGGATCGCGAACTTCACCCCGCCGTCGTGGAGGAGCCGCGCGAGCGCACGGGAGACCTTCTTGCCGCGGTCCTCGTACGAGCCGGCGCAGCCGACCCAGAAGAGGACCTCGACGGAGGCCCGCTCGGCCTCGTCCATCGCGCCGAGGACCGGGACCTCGAAGTCGAGCTCGCCCGTCCAGGCGTCGCGGTCGGCGGCCGGGAGGTTCCAGGGGTTCCCCTGCCGCTCCATCCCGTTGAACGC
>JAKLER010000073.1 GCA_022711615.1 Acidobacteriota bacterium | reverse complement strand
CCGCGTCTCCTCCCTGACGCTCCTGGACCTCTTCCCCGGGACGCACCACGTCGAGACGCTCGCGAGGCTCGAGAGGCGCGGATGAGGCGTTCGTGGTCGCTCCGGGCGCCGTCGCCGGCGGTCCCGGTGGCCCTCGCCTTCGCCGCCGGGATCCTCCTCGCCGTCGAGCTGCCGTTCCCGCCCTCTCCGCTCGCGACGCTCGCCCTCGCGCTGGGCTCCGGCGCGGCCGTCGTCGCGGGGCTGCGCGGAGCTCGACCGCTCGCGGCCGGCGGCGGCCTCCTTCTCGTGGTCCTCCTGGCCTTCGCCCGCTCGCGCCCCGAGCTCGTGGTCGACCGGGAGTCGGCGCGGCAGACCGCCGCTTCCGCTCAGGAGGACGACGTCTTCGAGGTCCGGGGCCGGCTCGTCACGTATTGGACGCGGAGCGGCTCGCTCTGGTCCGCGCGAGTCGACGTCGAGGAGGCGCGGCGGGAGGGCACGAGGGTCGACGTGCCCGGTCGCCTCGTCGTGAGCGTGGCGGGGGAGACCGATCCCGGCGCGCTCGCCGGCTATGGCGACCTCGTGCGCCTGCGGGGCCCGCTTCGTCTGCCGGACGTCGGTGCGATCCCGCAGAGTCCCTTCGTCCTCGCCCCCGAGCCGCGCCTTCCGCAGAAGTCCGCCGGACAGGTCGAGGTCCTCGACGGCCCCCGGGGTGCGCTGGGCGCCCTCGCGCGCCTCCACCGGGCCGCGAGCCGGCGGCTCGAGGCCGGCCTCGAAGGCGCGACCAGCGGCGAGCGCGAGGCCGCGGCACTCGCCGGGGCGCTGCTCCTGGGCGAGACCGACCGCCTCTCGCCGTCCACCGTCTCCGCGTTTCGGGACGGCGGCGTCGCGCACGTCCTCGCGATCTCCGGCCTCCACGTCGGGCTCCTGGCGTTCGGCCTCGCCGCGGCGCTCCGCCCTTTCCGGCCGCGGCCCGCCACGCGAGATGCGATCGTCCTCCTCTCCACCGCCGCGTTCGCCGCCTTCACCGGCGGCCGCGCTCCCGTCCTGCGCGCGGCTCTCATGATCGGCCTCTACCTCGGGGCGCGCATCCTCGGCCGTCCGACGTCGCCCGGGCAGGTCTTCGGCCTTTCCGCTCTCTTCCTCCTGGCGCTCGACCCCTCCTGGCTCTTCGACGTCGGCTTCCTCCTCACGTATTCCGCCGTCTTCGGTATCGCGGCGCTCGCACCTCTCTTCACGCGTCCGCTCCGGGAGCGGCTCCCGGCCTTCCTCGCCGACGGCCTCGCGGCGACGCTGGGCGCCGAGCTCTGCGTCTTCCCGATCCAGGCCGCCGTCTTCCACGTCGTCCCTTTCGTCGCGCTCCTTTCGAACCTCCTCGTCGTGCCGCTCGCGAGCGCTTTCCTCTTCGCGGCGGTCCTCCTCCTGCCGCTCCTCCTGGCCGGACCGGTCCTCGCCTCGCTCGCGCTCGCCCCGCTCGAGCTCCTCTCGGGCGCGATGCTCGGTCTCCTCCGTCTCCTCGACGAGCTCGGGGCGGTGCGCGTCGTCCCGACGCCTTCGTTCGCCGTGGCCACGCTCCTCGGGCTCCTCCTGGCCGCGGCGGGCGTCCTGCGGAGGCGCGGCCCTCGTCGAGCCGCCCTCGGCGCGGCCGCGGCCCTCGTCTTCCTCGTCTCCGCCCGCCCCTCGTCCGCCGCGCGGCCCGGCGAAGCGCGGCTCGTCGCGCTCGACGTCGGGCAGGGGGATTCCTTCCTTCTCGTCACGGAGGCGGGGCGGGTCCTCGTCGACGGCGGAGGGACGTTCGACGCCGCGTACGACTTCGGCCGGACGCGCCTCCTCCCGCGGCTGGCCGCTCTCGGAGCCGTCTCGTTCGACGCCGTCGTCCTGTCGCACCCGCACCCCGACCACGCGCGGGGTCTCGTGGCGCTGCTGCGCCTCGTCCCGGTCGGCCGCCTCTACCTGCCGCGCGGCGCGCCGCGCAATCCGTTCCTCGACGAGGCCCTCGAGGCCGTCTCGGGGGGCCGCCCTCCGGTCGAGGCGCTCGAGGCGGGCGACGGGTTCCGGGCGGCGGGGATCGAGTTCGAGGTGCTCCACCCGGGGCCGGAGAGATATCCCCGCGCGCCGGAGAACAACGGCTCGCTCGTCGTCGCCGCGCGGCTGGGGGGACGGCGCCTCCTCCTGACGGGCGACGTCGAAGCCCGCGCGGAGGCCGACCTCGTCGGCCGCGGCGGCGACCTCTCGGCCGACGTCCTGAAGGTTGCTCACCACGGCAGCCGCACCTCCACGACCGAGGAGCTCCTGCGGGAGGTCCGACCCAGGATTGCCCTCGTCAGCGCCGGTCGCCGGAACCGATTCGGCCATCCGGGGCGCGAGGTGATCGAGCGGCTGGAATCGTCCGGGGCGCGCGTCTTCCGCACCGACCGGCACGGCGACGTCGCGCTCCTCTTCCGCGACGGGAGGATCTTCCCCTCGCGCCCGTTCGCGGGCCTCCCCGGAGGGATCCCGTGACGGCCCCGCGCGGGGTCCTCGCGATCGTCGGGGCGACGGCGACCGGGAAGTCGGCCCTCGCCGTCGAGACGGCCCTCCGCCTCGGCGGGGAGGTCATCTCGGCCGACGCGTTCACCGCCTACCGGGGAATCGACGCGGGAACGGCCAAGCCGACGCTCGAGGAGCGGCGGGGCGTTCCGCACCACCTGATCGACCTGAAGGAGCCGACCGAGCCGTTCAGCGCGGGGGAATTCGCCCGCCTCGCCCGCGAGGCGGCCCGGGAGATCCTTTCGAGAGGGAGGCTCCCGATCCTCTGCGGAGGGACGGGCTTCTACGTTCGCGCGTTCTTCGAAGGGCTCTTCGTCGGCCCCCCGCGGGACGAGCGCCTGCGCGAGGCGCTGCGTCTCGTCGAGGCGCGCCGGGGCGCGCCGTGGCTCGTTCGCGCGCTCACGCTCCTCGACCCGGAAAGCGGGGCACGGATCTCGCTAAGGGACGGAGCGCGTGCCATTCGATACCTGGAAATCGCCGTCTCGACCGGACGGCGGCCTTCGGAGCTCTTCCGCGAGCGGCCGGGCGAGCGGTGGGACGGGCCGTCCGTGAAGCTCCTCCTCACGTTGCCGCGCCCCGTCCTCTATGGAAGAATCGAGCGGAGGTTTCGAGACTCCATCATGGCCCCGCTCGCCGGCGAGGTGAGGCGCCTCCTCGAGGCGGGCGTACCGGTGAGCGCTCCGGGCATGGCCGCCATCGGATACCGCGAGACGGCGGCGCTTCTCGAGGGCCTTCTGTCGCCCCCCGACTGGGCCGACACGGTGATACGGCAGACGCGCCGCTACGCGAAGCGGCAGGAAACGTGGTTCCGGTCCGAGCCGGATTTCTTTTCTATCCGGGCCGACGCGCCCGACCTCCTCGAAGAGGTGGTCTCCGCGGCTCGCCCGCTCTTCTCCTGATCTTTTCGAAGGGAGACGTCGATGATCAACAAGCCGCCGATCAACGTGCAGGACGGGTTCTTCTACCAGCTCCGCAAGGAGAACACCCTCGTCGAGGTGGTCCTCCTCTCCGAGCGGACGAGGCTGGGCCGCATCCGGCGCTTCGACAAGTACGCCGTGGTCCTCGAGGTCGACGGGCGCGAAGAGATGATCTACAAGCACGCCATCGCGTCCGTCGCGACGGCTGCCGTCCGTCCGGCCGCGCCCGCGCCGGCCCCCTGAGGGCCGTCACCGGATTGAGCCCGACCGGTCGACGTCCGTCCCGGCCGCCCCGCGGCCCGCTGCCGACCGCCGGCCTCCTCGTCGCGCTTCTTCTCGCCGTCGCGGGCGGCTGCACCCCGGCGCCGCCGCCCGCGACGGCCGTTCCCGCGGACACCCCCTTCGCCTTCCGCGACCCGCGGGAGGGGGCCCCGGCGCCGGCGCCCACCTCCCGGGAATCGAAGGCTCTCGACGCGGCCGTGGCAGCGATCCGCCGGGGCGACGCCCCGGCGGCGTCCCGCGCGCTTTCGGTCCGCAAGGACGGGGTTTCGCCGGCATTCCGACTCGCTCGCGCCTACCTCGATCTCGTCGAGGGGCGGCGCGACGAGGCGCGGAGCTTCCTCGCCGAGGCGACGGCAGCGCATCCCGCCTGGGTCGCGGCCCTCGAAGCGGAGGCCGACCTCGCCGCCGACGAGGGAGAGACGTCGGGCGCGCTCGAAGCCTATCGGGCGCTCTCGCGGCTGGTCCCCTCCGACGCGCGCGCACGCGAGCGGGCCGAGACCCTTCGCGCTTCCGTCGCCGCCTCGAAACGGGCCGCCGCCGAGGAGGCCCTCGCCGCGGGGGACCTCGACGCGGCCCGCCGCCACGCGAACTCGCTGCTTCAGCTCGAGCCCGAGTCGGTTGCCGCCCTCGTCCTCCTCTCGAGGACGGCATCGGCCGGTGGCCGGCACGAGGACGCCTGGATCTGGGCGCGCGAGGCCCGCCGGAAGGCCCCCTCCGAGGCCTCCGTGGCGGCTTTCGCGGGCGACGCGGCCGCAAAGGCGGGGCGGTGGGCCGAGGCGGCGACGCTCTACGAGGAGGCCTCCGCATCGGACCCGGCCTCGGCGACGAAGGCCGAGGAGGCGCGCCTCGAGTTCAAGGTCCAGAACCTGCCGCAGGCCGCGCGCGCGGCGGCGCAGTCCCCCCGGCTGACGCGGGCGCAGCTCGCGTCTCTCCTCTGGTGGACCGTCCCCGAGTTCCGGGAGGCGCTCGTGCCCCCGGGGACCGAGATCGCCGTCGACGTCGTCGGCCGGCCGGACCAGGGGCCGCTCGTCAAGGCGATCGGCCTCGGCTTCCTGGACGTCTCCCCGGAGACGCACCGCGTCGGAACGGAGGCCCCGGTCAGCCGTGTCGAGCTCGCCGCCGCGCTCCGGCGGGTCGCCCTCCTCGCGGGCCGGGGAAGGCCGCCGAAGGGCTGCCTCTCGGCCGCGGATGCGGCATCGCTCGCCGACTGCGGGATACTCGGTCCGACACCGTCCCGCGTCGTGACAGGCCGAGAGGCCCTGAGGGCCATGGAGAAAGCCGCCCGAATCGGGCGTGAGGGAGGTACGAGATGAACGCCGCCCCCGACCTCTTCGCGAAGGTTTCCCTCTTCGAGGGATTGACGACGGCCGACCGGGTCGCCCTGGCGAGGGCGGCGACCGTCCGGACCTACCGCCGGGGAGAGCGGATCGTCACGCAGGGCCAGCAGGGCGATTCCTTCTTCGTCCTCGTGAAGGGGCGGGTCGCCGTCTCCATCCTCTCGCCGGAAGGACGCGAGGTCGTCCTCTCCACGCTCGCTGCCGGCGACTGCTTCGGCGAGATGGCGCTGCTCGACGAGGCGCCGCGCTCCGCCACGGTGACGGCGGCCGAGCGCTCCGAGCTCGCCGTCCTGACGCGCGAGGCGTTCTTCGACCTCCTGAAGGGGAACTTCGTCCTCTTCCGCGGCCTCCTCTCCACGTTCTCCCGCCGGCTTCGCCACGCGAACGCGACGATCGAGGGCCTCGCGTCCCTCGACGTGAAGGGCCGGCTCGCGCGCTACTTTCGCGACCTCGCGGACGAGCGGGGGAGGAAGGCGGGCGGCGGGTGGACGGTCGTCGTACGCCCGTCGCAGCGGGAGATCGCCGACACGATCGGCTCCAGCCGGGAGACCGTCTCCCGGACGATGTCGCAGCTCGCCCGGGAGAACCTGATCGTCCCGAAGGGGAAGGCCATCTACGTCCGCCTCGAAGGGGAGTCCGCGGGCGGCTGAGGCGCGATGGAGCTCCGTCCCTGGACCCTGCCGAACCTGCTGACCTTCGCGCGGCTCGTCGCGATCCCGTTCCTGATCAATGCCGTCCTGGAAGGGCAGCACGGACAGGCCTTCGCGATCTTCTTCGCGATGGCGGTCAGCGACTTCGTCGACGGCTACCTCGCGCGGCATTTCGGCATGGCCTCGCCCCTCGGGGCGCTCCTCGACCCGGCGGCGGACAAGCTCCTCCTCGTCTCGACGTTCATCGTCTTCGCGCTGAAGTCGACGCCCTCGAACATCCACATTCCGCTCTGGCTCGTCCTTCTGACGGTCGCCCGGGACGTCCTGATCGTCGTCGTCGCCCTCGTCATGGCGCTCGGCCTCGGCATCAAGTCGTTCCCGCCGACCCTGCTCGGGAAGGCGAACACCTTCGCCGAGATCTCGACGGTCGTCGCGATCCTGATGAACAACATCGACCGGATGCCGGCCTGGGTCGCGGAGGCCTGCTTCGTGGCGACCTTCCTCCTGACGATCGCCTCGGGCGTCCACTACATCTTCCGCGCCTCGTCCGCGATCGCCGGCGCCGCTCCGGGTGGCCCTCCGTCCCTCGGGGAGCCCCCGGCCCCGCCTCCCGCTTCGACCTGATCGTCCGGTTCACCCGTCGGATCGCCTTGACGCGGCATCGCGGACACGGTAAAAGGTGCGTCCCACGCCTCGAGCGGGCGTAGCTCAGTTGGTAGAGCGCCAGCTTCCCAAGCTGGATGTCGCGAGTTCAACCCTCGTCGCCCGCTCCAGTTCTTACACCCCGGACGCCGCCCTTCGAGCCGCCGGACCTGAGCGTTCGTCCGGGCCCCGGGGGACCCGCGTCAGCTCGAGCTGCTGCGGAACCTCTCCAGGACCTCGCGAACCGCGGCCGCCACGGAATCCTCGCGCGCGGCCTCGAGGCCTGCCCGGACCTGCTGCGTGGCCGCCGCGTCGAAGAGTTAGCGGAACGCTCTCGGGACCTCGCCCTCGAAAGCCCAGATGGCGCGCGGGAAGCGGACCTCGGACAGGGAGCGGGAGGCGGCGAGCCACGATCCGAGGTGCCGGGACGACAGATCCGCCACCTCCATTCGGCCCGACGGGTGGATGCGCCCCGCCCACGCGTGGACGGCTCGGGCGACCTCGCTCCCGCCTCCCGGATCGGCCGCCTCGCCCGGAAGGCGGACGAGAACGCTTCCCGCGAAGACCTCGTAGGGGACCCGCTCTCCGGGAAGGAGCTGGCTGGCCGATCGGGCCGTGACCGCGGCGCAGATGGCGGCGAGGTCGGGGACCCGGTGGCCGAACTGCTCGGCGACGAGCTCCTGGACGGCAGGAATGACCCGGTGACGGAAAGTGAAGGGCGGGAGCGATTCGTGCGCCTCGCAGGCGTTCGGGTCGACGGTGACGGTGATCCCGGAGGCGGCGCAGGACTGGACTCGTTTCATCGAAGTCTCCGGCGGTGCGAGCCGAAACGCCCGAAACGCCCTATCGACTCGTCGGGGACAGGTCCTCGGGCGTCGTCGTTCCGGCCGTCGCGTCGATCAGGAGGCGCCGGAGGAACGAGACGAAGTACGGGTTGAAGAAACCTCCGTGCTCGTGCAGGACGTCGGGCGCGGCGCGGACGACGAGGAACGGGTTCCTGCGCCGTCCCGGAGCCTTGCACTCGAGCGCGAGGGGGCCGAGGCGGCGGTACGGCTCGCACGGCTGGCCGATCCAGCCCGCGCCGGGCCCGTCCGGATCGGAGGAGGGAGGCGCCGGAGCCGCGAGCAGGTGGTGCCCGTCGTCCACCGGTGTCGCGTCGCACGGAAGGTCGCAGAGGCAGCCCCGCACGCGAGGCGTCGGAGCGCGTGGCCCGGCCTCGCCGGGCGGGAGGTCGGCGCGGGAGAGGCGGTGAGTCACGAACGGCTCGTAGTTCGCGATCGACGTGCGTAGGGCCGCGCGCTGCTCCCGGTCGCGCGTCCGCTCGAGGAGCGTCGCGGCCCACTGGCCGAGCGGGAACCAGGTGCCTGTGGCGGAGTCCGTCTCGGAGCCGACGACGACGAGGACCGGGCGCTGGCGCCTCGAGAAGTCCGCGTAGCTCGAGGCGAGCTCGTGGACGGGCCTCCATCGTTCCGCCTCGAAGGCCGGGTTCACGAGGACGACGAGGTCGCCGAATCCTCGGATCACGCGGCTCGCGCCGTTCACGTCGACGCCGGGCCAGTCCGCGGCGAGCCGGCTCTTGAAGATGCTCGCGAGCGCCTCGTAGACGACCGTCCCTCCGAGGCTGTGCCCGAGGACGACGAGGCGCGAAGCGTCCCGCTTGGCGCCGTTCAGGACGAGGCGGAGCCGGTCGAGGCGGGTCAGGAGCTCGGTCGTGTCGCCGGCTCCGACGCGGAGCGCCGCGTTCTTCCGGTCGAGGAAGGAGAGCTGCTCGAGGGGCCAGCCGGTCTTCGAGAGTCCCCGCCAGCCGACGTAGACGCCGATGACGGGCCGCGGACGGGCGTCGCCCCCGCGGGCCGCGAGGGCTTCGCGCTGGTCGAGGGAGATGCGCCGGAGAAGCTCGCGGAAGCAGGCGAGGTTCGCGTCGCAGACGCGCGCGTCATGCCGCCACCCGTGCACGAAGACCGTCAGGACGACGCCCGGGTCCTCCGGCCCGCCCGCCTGCCCGAGGATCTCGGCCTCCAGGGCACGGAGCTGGCGGCGGTCCCAGAACCGGCCCTGGTCGTCCATCTCGACGATCCCGACGGTGAAGCCGTCGTGGCGCTCGACGGAGCTGGCCGCGACGGCGGCCCGCCGGGCGCGGTCATGGAGATCGCCGTCCGCGACGGATACGGGAACGACGGAGGTTCGCCGGGGACGGTGGGACGTCGTGCAGCCCGCGGCGACGATGAGAAGCGCCGTGGCGGCAGCGGTCGCGCGGGTCCGGAACGTCGCCTCCTTCATGCGGCGATGATGCCGGAGCCGGCCCGCCTGCCGGAAGCCTCTGCCCGGCGGCCGGCCTGCGTCGGCGGACGGGCCGAGAAGGAGGCGTTCCACGGGTGCGGATCGCGAAGGGAGCCTAGCGGCCAACGCGCTGGAACGAGGACTCTTAGCGGCGCTGCATCGCGCCATTTCCTAGACCTGTTCTCGATTTGTGTCCCGGCCTCGCGCCGGGTAAAGTCACCCGGTTTCGCTGTGGCTCCCTACCTCCCATCCCCCTAGCTCCGAAGCGCTTCCGAGGATCCGCAGAGGGTCCTCTTCGTTTGTCCGGCGGGCCCCGCGGGGGAGCCCGGGCCGCCGGGGGAAAGAGAGAACCGAATGAAGACCTCCGGCCTTCCTGCCGATTCGCTCGAGATGACCCTCCAGAGCCTGCGCGACTTCGCGGAGCAGCGGCTCCCGGTCGCGCGTCTCCTGCAGCTCGACCACGCCGACGAGTTCCCGGTCGAGGACGTCCGGGCGCTCTGCGACCCGAACACGCTCGGCATCCAGCTCGTCTTCATCGCCGAGGAGTACGGCGGCTTCGGCGGGAGCGCCTGGGACGTCTACCGGACGTGCGAACTGATGGCCGCGATCGACCTCGGCGTGGCGACCGGCGTCCTCGCGACCTTCCTCGGCTCCGACCCGATCTCCTTCGGCGGCACCGAGGAGCAGAAGAAGCACTGGCTCGGGCGGATCGCCGAGGAAGGTCTCCTCTTCGCCTACGGCGCCACCGAGCCGGCGGCCGGCTCGGACCTCGGCGCCCTGAAGACGACGGCGACGCCGGTCGTCGAGGACGGGAAGACCGTCGGGTACCGGATCAACGGCGCCAAGCAGTGGATCAGCAACGGCGGCTACGCCGACGTCTACACGATCCTCGCGAACGCTCCCGCCGGCCCCACCTGGTTCATCCTCGAGAAGGGGGCCGAGGGCTTCTCGCACGGCAAGCCCGAGGACAAGCACGGCCTGCGCGCCTCGAACACGGCGGCGCTTTCGCTGTCCGACGTCTACGTTCCGGTCGAGAACCTCGTCGGCGGCGTCGAGGGGCAGGGGCTCCTCCAGGCGCAGCTCGTCTTCGGCTACACGCGGCTCATGGTCGCCGCCTTCGGCCTCGGCGCCGGCTGGGCCGCGCTCGACCGCGCCATCCCGTATTCGAAGGACCGCCTCCAGGGCGGGGCGCCGCTCTCCGAGAAGCAGGGCTACACCCACAAGCTCATCGTCCCGCACGCCGTGCGGCTCGAGGCCGGCCGCGCCTACATCGAGGAGACGGCCGAGCGCCTCGACGCGGGCGAGGAGATGCTGAACACCGAGGGGGCCATCGCGAAGTACCTCGCCACCGAAGCGGGCCTCGCCGCCGCGGACGCGTCGATCCAGGCGCTCGGCGGCTACGGCTACACGCGCGAGTACATGGTCGAGAAGATCCGGCGCGACGTCCGCATCACGACGATCTACGAGGGGACCTCGGAGATCATGGAGATGACGATCGCGCGCGACCGCTGGCAGCAGCACCTGAAGACGCGTGGCCAGCACTACCACGACAAGGCCCGCGAGATGGAGGCGCTCGAGGCCGCGCAGCCCGGCTGCGGCGCCCGCTTCGCCGCCCTCGCGCTCCACTCCCTCGCCGAGGGGCTCGAGCGCTTCCGCGCTCAGCGCTTGACGCGCCACCAGCACGTCCTCTTCCGCGCCGGCCGGATGATCGCCCTCGCCGAGGGGGCGATGGTCCTCGCGAAGCGCGCTGCCCGCGCCGCGAAGGGGGAGCTCCCCGAGAAGGCCGACCGGCGTCTCGACGCGGCCGCCCTCGCCGCCGTCTCCCGCGCCAACGGCCGGGAGGCCGCCTTCGAGGTGGCGCAGGAGGCGCTCCGCTGGGCGGTCGGCGCCGACGGCGTCCCCGCCTCCGACCTCGCCGCGTTCACCGCGGCGATCCGCCTCCCCGAGATTTCCGGGGCGCAGGCCGGCCTGATGGCCGACCTCGACCTCGTCTCCGACGCCCTCTACGGGCGGACGCCCGCTCCGCGGGCCTGAGAGGACACCACCCCATGGAAGACACGTCTGCCCGCGCGGTCGCCGTCGTCGGCGTCGGTGCGATCATGCCCGGCGCGCCGAACGCGCGCGCCTTCTGGGAGAACGTCACGAAGGGGGTCTACGGGATCTCCGAGGTCGACCCGAAGCGGTGGGACCCGGCCCTCTACTGGGACCCCGACCCGAAGGCGCCGCGGAAGACCTACTCGAAGATCGGCGGCTGGGTCCGCGAGTTCCCCTGGGAGCCGGTGAAGTGGAGGCTCCCGATCCCGCCCCTCGTCGAGGCGGCGATGGACGACGGGCAGAAGTGGGCGATCGCGATCACGCGCGAGGTCCTCGCCGACTTCGGCTACCCCGAGCGCCCCCTCGACCTCGACCGGACGGCCGTCATCCTCGGGAACGCGATGGGGGGCGAGAAGCACTACCAGACCGCCTTCCACATCTTCACGCCGGAGGTCGAGGCCGAGCTGCTCGCCTCGCCGGCGTTCGCGGCCCTCCCGCCCGACGTCCGCGCCCGGACGATCGACGAGATGCGCCGGGGCGTCGCCGGCCGCCTCCCCGACGTCACCGAGGACACGATGCCGGGCGAGCTCAGCAACTGCATCGCCGGCCGTGTCGCGAACCTCTTCAACTTCCACGGGGCGAACTACGTCACCGACGCCGCCTGCGCCTCCGCCCTCGCGGCGATGAGCGCCGCGGTCGACGGCCTCGTGGCCGGGAAGTTCGACGCCGTCCTCACGGGCGGAATCGACCGGAACATGGGGCCGACGAGCTTCGTCAAGTTCTGCAAGATCGGCGCGCTCTCGGCCACCGGCTCGCGCCCCTACGCCGACGGGGCCGACGGCTTCGTCATGGGCGAGGGGGCGGCCTTCTTCCTCCTGAAGCGCCTCGCCGACGCCGAGCGCGACGGCGACCGGATCTACGCCGTCATCCGCGGCATCGGCGCCTCGAGCGACGGGCGCGGCAAGGGGATCACCGCCCCGAACCCGGTCGGCCAGCGCTTCGCGCTCCGCCACGGCTGGCAGGTCGCGGGGCTCGACCCGGCCACCTGCTCCTACGTCGAGGGGCACGGCACGTCGACGAAGGTCGGCGACGTCGTCGAGGTCGAGAGCCTCATCGAGGCGTTCGGCGCGGCGGGCCTCCCGGCGCACTCCATCCCGCTCGGTTCGGTCAAGTCGAACATCGGGCACCTCAAGGCGGGCGCGGGCGCCGCCGGCTTCTTCAAGGCGGCGATGGCGCTCGCGCACAAGGTCGTCCCGCCCAGCCTCAACTTCGAGCGGCCGAACCCGAACCTCGACTGGTCGAGGTCGCCGTTCTACGTGAACACCGCGCTGCGCGAGTGGGCGAAGCCCGCCTGCGGCGTCCGCCGCGCGGGCCTCTCGGCCTTCGGCTTCGGCGGAACGAACTTCCACGTCGTCCTCGAGGAGCACGTCCCCGGCGCGCTCACGAAGGGAAGCCGTCCCGCGCAGGTCTCGGTCTCCGCGTCGCCGGCCGCTTCGCCCGCCGCCGCGCCGAAGCCGCCGCTCCGCGGCGCGCTCCTCGTCGGCGCGGCCGACGAGAAGGAGCTCGCGAAGAAGCTCCACGCCGTCCAGGACGAGGCGCGGCAGGGGAGGGCGCCCGCTCCGGCCCCGCCGAAGGGAAGCGACCTCCGCGCCCCCGAGCGCGTCGCGATCGACTTCGGCAGCGCGCACGAGCTCGCCGAGAAGATCGAGAAGGCGCTCAAGGCGCTCGCGGGCGGCAAGCCCGCCGCCTGGCGGCCGCTCCGCGGCCAGGGCATCTTCCGCGGCCACGGCCCGGCGCCGAAGGTCGCCTTCCTCTTCACCGGCCAGGGCTCGCAGTACGTGAACATGGCGCGGACGCTGCGCGACAACGAGCCCGTCGTCGCGGAGACCTTCGCGCAGGCCGACCGGAGGATGGAGCCGATCCTCGGCCGCACGATCAGCTCCTACATCTTCCTCGACACCAAGGAGCCCGCGGCGATCGCGGCGGCCGAAGAGGAGCTGAAGCAGACCTCCATCACGCAGCCCGCGGTCCTGACGACCGACATCGCCCTCGGCCGGCTCCTCAACGAGTACGGCATCGCCCCCGACATGGTCATGGGGCACTCCCTCGGCGAGTACGGCGCCCTCGTCACGGCGGGCGTCCTCCCGCTCGAGGACGCGCTCGAGGCCGTCGCCGCCCGCGGCCGCGAGATGTCGCGCGTCTCCGTCGCCGACAACGGGACCCTCGCCGCCGTCTTCGCCCCCGTCGACGTCATCGAGAAGACGCTCGAGGGAATCGAGGGGTACGTCGTCGTCGCGAACTACAACAGCAACGGCCAGTCCGTCATTGGCGGCTCGACCGCCTCGGTCGCCGCCGCCCTCGAGGCGTTCAAGGCGGCCGGCGTCACGACGGCGTACATCCCCGTGAGCCACGCGTTCCACACGAAGATCGTCGAGCCGGCGACCGTCCCCTTCCGGACGGTCCTCGAGCGGCTCCGGATCGGGGGGCCGAAGCTCCCGGTCGTCGCGAACGTCACGGGCGACCTCTACCCGACGGACGGCGACGTGCGGACGAAGGCAATCGACCTCCTCTCCCGCCAGATCGCCTCGCCCGTCCGCTTCGTGAAGGGGCTCGAGCGCCTCTACGAGGCGGGTGTCCGCGTCTTCGTCGAGGTCGGCCCGAAGCGGGCCGTCCAGGGCTTCGTCGAGGACGTCCTCGGCCACCGCCCCGACGTCCACTCCCTCGCCACGAACCACCCGCGCCTCGGCGACGTCGTCTCCTTCAACCAGGCGATCTGCGGCTTCTGGGCTGCCGGCATCGGCACTCCGCTCCCGGAGGAGAAGCCTCGCCCCGTCGAGCTCGCCCCCGCGCGGCCGGTCGTCCCGGCGACGCTCCCCGCTCCGGCGGCCGCACCCCCGGCGCCGACCTCACCCGTTGCACCCGCCGCGCCCGCGGCGCCTCTCCTGGCTTCCGGCGGCTCGGGCGACCCGATCCGCGACCTCGGCCTCCTCTTCTCCGAGTTCCTCGAGAAGGGGATGAAGATCCACCGCGGCGAGGGCGTCGCGATCCCTGCGCCGGCGGCGCCCGCCGAGGAGCCGGTCGTCATCACCGGGTCGTCGCTCGGCCTGCCGGGCCGGCCGCGGATGTTCCAGGACGACAACGTCGCCGCTCTCCTCCGCGGCGACCCGCTCATCGGCCGGATCCCCGAGAGGATTCTCCGGGCGATGGCGACGAAGCACATCACCCGGCTCGTCAAGAGCGAGCACGGCGAGAGCCGCTTCGAGGAGGTCACGTCGACCGACGAGGTGATCAAGCTCGCCGGCCGAGCCGGCGACCTCGACCTCGCCGAGGAGTTCGGCGTTCCGGCCGAGCGCATCCCGGCTCTCGACGTCGTCACGCAGCTCGCGATCGGCGCGGGCCTCGAGGCGCTCCACGACGCGGGGATCCCGCTCGTGATGCGCTACAAGACGACGACGAAGGGGACAAAGCTCCCCGAGCGCTGGGTCCTCCCCGAGGCGCTCCAGGACGACACGGGGATCGTCTTCGCGTCGGCCTTCCCGGGCTACGACTCGTTCGCCGAGCGGCTCCGCGGCTACTTCCTCGACCACGAGCGGCGCGAGCGGCTCGCCGATCTCCAGGCGCTCCGCGCGACGCTCGCCGGCAAGGGCGCGTCGGCCGAGGCCCTCGCCGAGATGGACGGGCGGATCGCCGACCTGAAGGCGCTCATCGACCGGGAGCACTACACCTTCGACCGGCGCTTCCTCTTCCAGATCCTCTCGATGGGCCACTCGCAGTTCGCCGAGCTGATCGGCGCGCGCGGCCCGAACACCCAGGTCAACGCCGCCTGCTCCTCGACGACGCAGGCGGTCTCGGTCGCCGAGGACTGGATCCGCACGGGCCGCGCCCGCCGCGTCCTCGTCATCGCCGCCGACGACGCGACCTCCGACCAGATGATGGAGTGGATCGGCGCCGGCTTCGTGGCCTCCGGCGCGGCGGCGCTCGACGAGAGAGTCGAGGACGCCGCCCTCCCGTTCGACCGCCGCCGCCACGGAATGATCATCGGAATGGGGGCCGTCGGCCTGGTCGTCGAGAGCGCCGAGGCGGCTCGCGAGCGCGGGATCACCCCGGCCTGCCGCGTCCTCTCGGCCGTCACGGCGAACAGCGCCTTCCACGGCACGCGGCTCGACGTGAACCACATCTCGCAGGTCATGGAGACGCTCGTCTCCTCGGCCGAGCGGAAGTGGGGAATCGACCGCCACGCGATCGCCCCGAGGATGGTCTTCGTCTCTCACGAGACCTACACGCCCGCCCGCGGCGGCAGCGCTTCGGCCGAGATCTTCGCCCTCCGGGGGACGTTCGGCTCCTCCGTCGACTCCATCGTCATGGCGAACACGAAGGGCTTCACGGGCCACCCGATGGCGGTCGGCATCGAGGACGCCCTCGCGGTCAAGATGCTCGAGACGGGGATCGTCCCGCCGATCCCGAACTTCCGGGAGGTCGACCCCGAGCTCGGACCGCTCCACCTGTCTGCGGGCGGGCGCTACGACCGCGATTACGCGCTCCGCCTCGCCGCCGGCTTCGGCTCGCAGATCGCGATGACGCTCCTCGAGCGCGTCCCGCCGCCCGACGGCCGCCGGCGCGCTCCGGAAGAGCTCGGCTACGCCTACCGAATCCACGACGCCGGGCGCTACCGCGCCTGGCTCTCCGCGATCAGCGGCTACGACGCGCCCGAGACCGAGGTCGAGAAGCGGACGTTCCGCGTGAAGAACACCGGAGCCCCGATCCGCGCCTCGCAGCGGCTCGATTCGCCGGCCGGGCCGGCGTCCTCGCGGACGGCGGTTCCCGCGCCCGCCCCGGCGCCTGTCCCGGCACCCACCGCCCCGGTCGTGGCCCCGTCCGCCCCGGCTCCGGCCGTGACACCCGCACCCGCTCCGGTCGCCGCCGCGGCCGCGACCGATCCTGTCGCCGAGCGCGTCCTCGCGATCGTGGCCGAGAAGACCGGCTACGCGCAGGAGATGCTCGCGCTCGACCTCGACCTGGAGGCCGATCTCGGGATCGACACCGTCAAGCAGGCCGAGCTCTTCAGCGCCGTGCGCGAGGAGTACGGCATCCCGCGCGACGACAGCCGCAAGCTGCGCGACTACCCGACGCTCGCGCACGTGATCCAGTTCGTCCGCGACGGCCGGCCCGACCTGCCGCCGCCCGGCGCCGGGGTTCCGGTGCCCGCCGCGGCGCCTGTGCCGGTTCCGGCCGCCGCGGTCGCGGTCGTCGCTTCTGCAGCGGCGGCTCCCGCCGTCGACCCGGTGCTGACGCGCGTCCTCGCGATCGTGACCGAGAAGACCGGCTACCCGGTCGAGATGCTCGACCCCGAGCTCGACCTCGAGGCGGACCTCGGCGTCGACACGG
>JAKLER010000072.1 GCA_022711615.1 Acidobacteriota bacterium | reverse complement strand
TCGCGCTCGACGCGCCGCCCGACCCGCCCCCCGGGCCGCAGGGGCCGCTCGCGGGCTACCTCCGCTGCCTCGGCATCGTCGGGCTCACGGACGCGCAGAAGGCCGACGTCAAGTCGCTGCTCGAAGCGGCGAAGCCGGAGATGGAGGCGATCCGCGAGGCGCTGAAGGCCGACCGCGCGACGCTCCGGACGGCGCTCGCGGCGACGCCGCCCGATCCGTGCGCCGTCGGGACGGCACTGCTCGAGGTCGAGGCCGACGTGAAGGCGATCCGCGAGGCGACGAAGGAGCTCCGGACCGCGATCGAGGCGCTGCTGACGCCCGTGCAGAAGGCGAAGCTGGAGGGGTGCCTGAAGGCGCCGCGGCCGAACGGGCCGGCGGACGAGGACGGCGAGGGCGCGGAGCTCTGACCCGGAAGCGTCTCGGACGTCGCGCCCCCGGGGTCCGCGCCCCGGGGGCGCGCCTACCCGGCCGGCCCGGGCGGCGGCGCGAGGACGACCCGGTCCCGGCCCAGGCGCTTGGCCTCGTAGAGGGCGGCGTCGGCCCTTTCGAGAAGCGCCTCCGTCGTCTCGCCCCGAGCGTGCTCGGCGACGCCGGCGCTCGACGTCACGCGCTCGGGGAGCCCTTCGACGACGAGCTCGGCGACCCGCGCGCGAAGCCTCTCGGCGACCTCGGCCGCGCGCTCGCGGCGCGTCGCCGGGAGGACGAGGAGGAACTCCTCTCCGCCCATGCGTGCGGCGACGTCGTACGGCCGCACGCCGCCGCGCAGGGCTTCGCCGACCGCCGAAAGGAGACGGTCTCCGACGGCGTGTCCCCAGGTGTCGTTGACGCGCTTGAAGCGGTCGAGGTCGAGCGCGACGACGGAGAGCGGCTCCCCGGTGCGCTCGGCCCGGTCCCTCTCGTGGGCGATCGCCTCCTCCAGCCCGCGGCGGTTCACGAGGAGCGTGAGGGGGTCGGTCCGCGCCAGCTTCTCGATCACCTCGTTCGCGGCGCGCAGCCGCTCGAGGGTCCGCTCGAGCTCGCGGCCGCGGCGCACCGCCTCGCGGTTCGCGGTGGCGAGCTCGTTCGTCAGCCGGAGGAGTTCCTCGCCGAGGCGCGCCTCCTCGGCGGCGAGCCTCGCGCCCGCGACGAGGAGACCGTCCGGGCCGGATTCGAGAAGCGCCCGGACCGTGACGACGGAGCCGTCGACCGCGACGAGATTGAGGAGCCGCGGCCCGGACCGGCAGGCCTCGTCCGAGCGGAACGGAGGGAGGGAGTCCCCTTGCCCCTCGGCGAGCAGCTCCGCGAGAGGACGGCCGAGGACCGCTTCGGGCGAAAGGCCGAGCTCGCGGAGGGCGGCCGCGCCGTGCCACGCGACGCGCCCATCCGGGTCGGTCGCGAAGAGGACGACCTCCGGCGAGGCGTCCGCGAGCGCGAGGAGAAGCCGCGCGCCTTTCTCCGCCCGGTCGCCATCCGGCGAGGAGGGCGTCATCCGGCCGGGCCTTCCGGCTCGCGCCGCGCGGAGGCGGCGAGGGCGTCCCTCACGAGGACGTCCACGGCCTCGTTCCAGGTCGCGGGGTGGCGCGGGCCGCGATACCACTCCGTCACGGCGCGGACGGTCCCGGCGAGGCCCGTCGCCTCGTCGGCCGCGGCGGCGAGGAGGAGGCCCGCGGCCGCGCGCCACTCCGCCCCGGAGCCGTGCCCGCACGAGGCGACGAAGGTCTCCGCGAGGCGCGCGGCGACCTCCTCGGGGAGCGCCTCCCTCCGGCGGCCCGCGAGCTCGCGCGCGGCCGCTTCGAGGACGCCTGCGTCGCGCGGGACGCCGCCCGCCCGGAGCTCCTCCGCGAGGAGGACGAGCTGGCGCTCCAGGAGGAGCGACGGCATTCCCTTCCGCGAAAGGACGCTCGCGAGCCAGCCGACCTGGCCGGAGACGTCGGCGGGCGGGAGGGCGGTCAGCGAGACGAGCCAGGCCGCGTCGCTCCCGGTGAAGCGCCGGCCCCGCTCCCCGTACCGCGAGAGGAAGTACGGATGCTCCTCGAGGCATCGCGCTCCGGCGCGAAGGGCGGCGGCCATCTCGGAAGGGTCGGTGGGGACCGGATGGGCCCCGGCCTCGGGGTTCAGGGTCGTCGCGAGGAAGCGTCGGAGAGGTCGCGTCGCGGGGTCGAGCACCGCGTGCACCCTCTCGAGGCCCTCGGCGCACGCGACCGCCGCTTCGACCGCGGACGCCGCTTCGCCCGACGCGAGGGCGAGCTCGTCGAGCACGGAGCAGAATCGGCGGAACGCGGGACCGGTCCCGGCTCCGTGCCCCTCGTACCAGCCGGTGCCGCCGCCCCCGGCGCAGGCGCGGGCGTCCTCGAGGTGGACGAGGTTCCCCAGCGTCATCCCGGTCGAGACGTAGAGCGGGCCGAGGAGCGCCGCCGGCCGTTCTGCCGAGAGGAGCAGGAGCGCCCGGGAGAGCTCGAGCGCGGTGGCCGCCGGCGCCGGGTCGTCGGGGAGCGGGCCGCGGCGGTCGAAGGAGGCGAGGTCCGAGAGGAGGGCCTCGAGGCGGGAGGGGACCGCGTCCCGCGCGGCCGCGACCGCGGGATGGCGGGACGAGAGGAGCACCCTCTCGAGCGTCGCCTCGACGACCGCCATCGCGCGGAGCTGGTCGACGTACCTCTCGAGAGGGAGGGTCCGCGCGGAGAGCGCCGCGAAGAACGGGAGCCGTTCGATCCGTTCGTGGATCGGGCCGACGGCCTCGCGAAGGCGGCCCGAGAGCGGGAGAGTGGGCGTCTCCATCGGCATCACCGTCCTCCGTCCGCTTCCAGGCTCCGGGCCACGACGATCGCCTCGCGCATGTCGGGCGCCCAGGCGTCCGCGCCGACGTCGAGCGAGCCCCCGCCGGAGGCGCGGAACGCGCCGCCGCCGACGAGGATGCGGGGGCGGGACTCCCCGAACCTCGACCGTACCGCGTCGACGAGCGCGGAGACCTTCGGGACGTTCTGCCGGAGCGTGCAGGAGATGCCGAACAGGTCGGCGCGATGCGCGGCGATCGCGTCGAGGACGTCCGCCCCCGGGACGTCCGTGCCGAGGAAGCGGACGTCCCAGCCGTCCGCCTCGAGCGCGTCGGCGATCATGTTCCCGCCCACCTGGTGGAGCTCCCCCTCGACGCCGGTCAGGACGACCCGCCCGCGCATCGTCTCGGAGCGCGGGAGCTTCTCGTAGAGGCGCGCCACGACGAGCTGCGTGATCGCGGTCGCGAGGTGCTCCGTGGCGACGGAGATGCGGCCGGCCTGCCAGAGCCGGCCGACCTCGTAGAGCGCCTCCTGCAGGACGTCGACGTAGACGTCGCGGACGTCCATGCCCCGCTCGAGAGCGCCGAGCGCCGCCTCGACCGCGTCCTGGCGGCGCCCCGCGAGGATCGCGTCGAGATACCGCTCCCTCTCGGAACGCATGCCGCTCCTCCCTTTCGGCGCGCCGGTCGACACGGCCCGCACGTCCCTCCGGTCCGAGGCTCCGTACCGGGGAGTCTGATACGGATCGACCGGCCGCGTCGAGCGGAGTCCCGCCGTCGGAGACCCGGAGGCCGGAAGGCCGGGTCCCGCACGCCGGCGGCCGGGATCGCGGAGGAGGCGCTCTCCCGGTACGCTCCGCCCGATGGAACGGGAGAGCGAGGGCGTCTTTCGGGGCTGGCGGCGGCCCGGGCCGCGGCCGCCGGGCGGACTCGAGCCGGGCGAAGGCGAGACGCTCGACTACCTCTGCGGGAGCTTCCGGATCTTCCAGGCGGCGCGCGGCCACCGCTACTCCACGGACGACCTCCTCGTCGCCTGGTGGGGCGTCGGGAACGCCCCGCGCGTCGACAGGCTCCTCGACCTCGGCTCCGGCATCGGCTCGGTCGCGATGGCGGCGGCGTGGAAGCTGCCGGGGGCCCGTGTCGTGACGGTGGAGGCGCAGGCGATCTCGATCGCCCTCGCGAGGAAGAGCGTCCGCTACAACGGCCTCGAGGAGCGGCTCCGCGTCGTCGAGGGGGACTTCCGCGATCCGGCCCTGCTCGAGGGCGAGCCGCCGTTCGACCTCGTCCTCGGGGCGCCCCCCTACTTCGAGAGGGGAACGGCGACCGAGGCGCGCCATCCGCAGGCGGTGCCGGCGCGGATCACCCTGCGCGGCGGGATCGGCGCCTACGCGGAGGCGGCGCGGCGGACGCTGGCCCCAGGGGGGCGGTTCGCGTTCGTCTGGCCCGTCGCGCGCGACGGGGAGGCCCGCGACGCGCTGAGGCGCGAGAGCCTTCTCCTCCTCGCCCGCCGGGACGTCGTCTTCCGGGAGGGGGAGCCGCCGCTCGTCGCGCTCTACGCCGCCGCCCGCGCCGGGGACCTGCCGGCCTCACTCGCGACCGCGGCCGGCTTCCCGTGCGTCGAGCCGCCGCTCGTCGTTCGGCGTGCGAACGGGCGTCACACGCCTGAATACGCCTCCGTGCGGCTCTCGATGGGATTCCCGCCCGGGGACCTCGCCCCTCGGCCCGCCGCCTGACTCGGGCGCCTTTCGCCGGCCCCGAAGGGGTGGATGCCGTATCGTCCTCCCACACGTGGTCCCAGATCCTCCGCAGGCGCTGCTGCCGCCGCTGACGACGATCCCGTTCGGGCTCGGCCTCGACGGAAGGCCGATCCGGCACGTCAACGGGAAGCTCGTCGTCGGGACGATCCGGCACGCGATCGACCTGACGCTGGAGCGGGAGCTCGACGCGCTCCCCGCAATGCCGTCGCCGACCGAGCGGAACGCCCGGGAGGCCGTCGTGCGGGCGCGCCTCCTCGTCCGGCTCGTCGAGAGGCTGAACGGCCTGATCCCCGACCCGAAGTACCACGTCACCTCGGAGACGCTCCTCGTGGACGGGAACAACTACTCTCGCGAGTTCGAGCTCTACGTGAACGAGCTCTGCCGCGAGTTCGCCGGCGTCGAGTACTTCTACTTCACGCGGGGGGGGAAGGTCGTCCCCCCGACGATCGCCGCGATCTTCCGCCCCTTCGGCGTCCGGCAGGCATACGCGCTCCTGGCGCGCGCTGCGGAGAAGTTCGTCGAGACGGACCTCCGGGTCGTCGAGACGACGACGCGTTCGGCCGTCGTGAGGTGGTACGCGGCGACGCAGCTCGAGGACGTCCGCGACGAGCTTCAGGAACGGTGGCTCCTCGCCAGCTGCGCGGCCTACCAGGGGACCTGCGCCGCGATTCCCGCGCTGCCCTACCCGGGGCAGCCGTGGGCGGAGGTCGACGAGCTGAAGTGCCAGGCGCGCGGGGACGAGTGCTGCGAATGGCGCTTCACCTGGGAGGACCCCCACCCGCACGCGGCTCACCTCCTGCTCGCCGGCGCCGCCGCGTCGACCGGACTTCTCGGCTGGGCGCTCTCCGGCTCGCCCGGCTCGGCGCTCGCGGCGCCCGCGATCCTCCTTCCCCTCCTCGGCGCCTGGCACGTGGCGCGCATCCGCAGGCTCCAGCACGACCGCCAGGAGCAGGACCGCCTCATCGCCGCGCAGCGGGCCACCGCCGAGAGCCAGGTCGACCGCGTCCAGGCCGCGTACGCCGAGGTCCAGCAGTCGACGCTCGCGCTGCGCGGGAAGGTCGCGGAGCTCTCGGCGCTGCGCGAGGTGGCGCTCGCGGTCTCGGCCTCCCTCGACCCGTTCGAGGTCGTCGACCGGAGCCTCGAGGCGGTGCGCAGGCGCCTCGACTACGACCGGGCGGTCGTCCTCCTCGTCGACGAGACCCGCAACGTCCTCTCGCGGGCGCGCAGCCGCGGCCTTTCGCCCGACCAGGCTTCCCTCCTCGCCCGGGTCTCGATCCGCCTCGACGACCCGCTCTCCGCGATCGCGCCCGCCGTCCGCGACGGCGTCGCCTTCCGGCTCCGCGACCTGCCGGGGCCGCCCGGCGCCGCGACGCGGCAGCTCGTCCCGATCCTCGGCTCGGAGGAGGTCTTCGTGGCGCCGCTCCTCGCGCGCGGGCGGAGCGTCGGCGTCCTCATCGTCGACAACGGGACGACGCGCCGGCCGCTCCCCGGCGAGGGGCTCGAGCTCCTGACCGCGGTCGCGTCGACGATCGGCGTCGCGGTCGAGAACGCGCACCTCTACTCCCAGATCGAGCAGCAGCGGCGGACGCTCGAGACCCGCGTGCGCGAACGGACGGCCGACCTCGAGCGTGCGACGGAGGAGGCGGAGTCGGCGAACCGGGCCAAGAGCGCGTTCCTCGCGAACATGAGCCACGAGCTGCGGACTCCGCTGAACGCGATCATCGGCTACAGCGAGATGCTCCTCGACGAGAGGGCGGGCGCCGACGCGGACGGTGCCGCCTCCGACCTCGGGAAGATCCGTGCCGCCGGCCTCTACCTCCTCGGGCTCATCAACGACGTCCTCGACCTGTCGAAGGTGGAGGCGGGGAAGACGGAGCTGAACCTCGAGCCGTTCTCCCTCTCGGCGCTCGTCCGCGACGTCGCGAGCGACGTGCGGCCGCTCGTCGAGAGAGGCGGGAACCGCTTCGTCGTCGACGCGCCCTCCGACGAGACGCTCCACGGCGACCCCCGGAAGGTGCGCCAGGTGCTCCTGAACCTCCTCGGGAATGCCGCGAAGTTCACCGAGGGGGGGACGGTCGAGCTGCGGGCGCGCCGCGACGGGGAGGAGGTCCTCCTCTCGGTCGCGGACACCGGGATCGGGATGACGCCGGACCAGGTCGGCCGCCTCTTCACGGCGTTCTGGCAGGGGGACCCCGCGTCGGCGCGCAACTACGGGGGGACCGGCCTCGGCCTCGCCATCAGCCGCCACTACGCGCGCCTGATGGGAGGGGACGTCTCCGTCGTCAGCGAGGCGGGGCGCGGCTCCACGTTCACGCTCCGCCTGCCGGTCCGGGTCGCGGGCGTCTCGTCTTCCCGTTCGGCGTAAGCTCGGCCGAAAAGCGCCCCGGACGGACGGCCACCCGACGCGAAAGGACCCGCAGCGGATGTCGGACTACACCCAGTCGAACAACACCTTCCGCATCACCACGCCCCTCGGGCCGGACGCCCTCCTGCTCCGGAGGATCCGCGGCTCCGAGGGGATCTCCGAGCTCTTCGACCTCGACCTCGAGGTCCTCGCCCCGAACGAGACCGAGGTCCCGTTCGACGCGCTCCTCGGGCAGTCGGTGACCGTGGCGGCCTACGGCGTCGACGGGAGCCCGGTCCGGCACTTCAACGGGATCTGCGCGGAGCTCGAGGCGGGGCCGCGGGAGACGATGGAGGCCGACAAGAAGACGTTCACGGCCTACCGGCTCCGCGTCGTCCCGAAAGTCTGGCTCCTCGGCCTCGTCCACCGGAGCCGCGTCTTCCAGGAGATGGCGGTCCCGGCGATCCTGAAGATCGTCCTCGACGGGATCGACGCCTCGTACCGGCTCGAGAGGACGTACGAGCCGCGGGAGATGTGCCTGCAGTACCGCGAGAGCGACCTCGCCTTCGCCTGCCGCCTGATGGAGGAGGAGGGGATCCGCTTCTACTTCGAGCACTCCGACGGGAGCCACCTCCTCGTCGTGACGGACCGCGGAGGGCACGAAGACCTCCCGGGCCCGAGCCCGCTCGGCTACGACCCTCTGGAAGGGGGCGGCCGCGACGAGGACCGGATCACGTCCTGGCACAAGCGGCAGTCGCTGACGCGCGGGAAGGTCACGCTCCGGGACCGCTCCTTCGAGCTGCCGACGAACGACCTCGAGAAGGTGATCCTCCTCAAGGACTCGCTGAAGGCGGGGACGGTGACGCACAAGCTCCGCCTCGCCGAGGCGGACAAGCGCGAGCTCTACGCGTTCCCGGGAGGTCACGCGAAGCCGTTCGACGGCGTCGCGCCCGGCGGAGGGGAGCGCGCCGGCGAGCTGAACAAGACCTTCCCCTACGGCGAGACGCGGGCCCGAGTCGTCATGGAGCGGGAGGAGACGCGGGCGATCGAGATCGAGGGGGCGAGCAACGTCCGCCACCTCGTCCCCGGGTTCCAGATCAAGCTCGACAGGCACCACGACGGCAACGGCTCCTACCTCGTCACGCGCGTCCGCCACGAGGGGCAGAACGGCTCGTTCCGCTCGGACGAGGTGGAGACGCGGTACGAGAACACGTTCACCTGCCTGCCCTCGGACGCCGTCTACCGACCGCCCCGCCTGACGCGGCGCCCCGTCGCGCAGGGCCCGGAGACGGCGATCGTCGTCGGCCCGGCGGGCGAGGAGATCTACGTCGACAAGTACGGGCGGATCAAGGTGCAGTTCTACTGGCACCGGGAGGGGAAGCGGGACACGACGAGCTGCGCCTGGCTCCGCGTCGTGACGCCCCTCGCCGGCGCCCAGTGGGGGAGCTACGCCTTCCCCCGGATCGGGCAGGAGGTCCTCGTCGCGTTCCAGCACGGCGACCCCGACGAGCCGGTCGTCCTCGGCGCGCTCTACAACGCGGAGAACATGCCCCCCTACACGCTCCCGGCGAACCGGGTCCGGACGGGGCTGAAGACCCGGTCCACGCTCAAGGGCGCGGCCGACGAGTTCCACGAGGTCCGCCTCGACGACACGAAGGACAGGGAGGAGATCTTCGTCCAGTCCCAGAAGGACTTTCACCGCCTCGTCAAGAACAACGACCTCCTCCAGGTCGGCGTGAAGAAGGGCGACAAGGAGCCGCCGGACGGCAGCCAGAAGCAGGAGATCTGGAAGAACCGGACGGTCCACGTGAGCAAGGGGGACGACTTCCTGAACGTCGGGCGGCTTCCCGGCGAGACGCAGCCGGCCGTCGATTCGCGGTCGGGGTCCGATCCCGGCCAGTCCCCGTCGTGCGGCGGGAACCTGACGACGTGGGTCGCGAACGACCGGACGACGACTCTGAACACGGGCAACGACACTCTCGTCGTCGGCCTCCAGGCGATGGGCAAGTCGACGCCCTCGCTGTCCGTGCATCAGGGCAACCAGGTCCTCGAGATCCAGAACGACCGGACCGCGACGGTCAAGTACGGGAACGACAGTCTGACGATCCGGAAGGGGAACCTCGACATCAAGCTCGAGGGCTCGATGCCCGACGGGAAGGTCTCGATCGAGGCGCCGAACGCCATCGAGCTGAAGGTGGGGATGAACCACGTGAAGATCGACACGATGGGGATCGAGCTGAAGTTCGGGACGACGCAGCTGAAGCTCGACGCCATGGCCGCGGAGCTGAAGACGACGACCGGCTCGCTGAAGCTCGACGCCGCGAGCGCGACGCTCAAGGGGATCAACGCGACCCTTCAGGGGAACGCCATCGCCGACCTCAAGGCGCCGATCGTCAACGTCCGGGCCGACGGCGTCGCGAGCGTCGGCGGCGCGATGACGAAGATCGGCTGAGGAGGGACGGATGAGCAGCACCGGCGCGAGCCCGCGAACCGCCGCCGCCACGATCCTCCCGAGGCTCGACGCCTCCGCGGAGGCGAAGGGCCTCCTCGCCCCCGACGCGGAGGCCTCCGAGTACGTCGCCCTGCTGGTGGAGAAGGAGCTCTTCAGCGACGCCACGGGCTTCGTCGCGCAGTGGCTCCCGGCGCACGACGCGGTCGCCTGGGCCTGCGAGGCGGCGCGGACCGCGCTCGGCGAAGCGCCGCCCGCCGAGCGCGCGGCGCTTGAGGCGGCCGAGCGCTGGCTCGCCACGCGCGACGAGAAGGAGCGCCGCGCCGCCGCGGAGGCGGCCGAGCGGCTCGGCCACCGTTCGGCGCCCGCGATGGCGGCCGCCGCCGCGGGCTGGACGGGGGGGAGCCTCGCGCCCGCCGACCTGCCGGCCGTGGCGCCGCCGCCGGGCCTCGCCGGGAAGGGGGCTTCCGCGGCGGTCCTCCTCGCGGCGGCGGCCGCCGCGCCCGAGGCGCCCGAGCGGCTCCGCGCCCTGATCTGGAGCGGCGTCGACCTCGCGGAGGGACGCCGGAAGCCGGGCCTCGCCGGCGCGGCGCGCGGGCGGGCCGGACGGGAGGGCTGAACGATGCCGCAGCCCGCCGCCCGCGTCGGCGACATGCACACCTGCCCGATGCAGACACCGGCCGTCCCGCCGGTCCCGCACGTCGGAGGTCCGATCCTGCCTCCCGGATGCCCGACGGTCCTGATCGGGGGCCTTCCCGCCGCCTGCGTCGGAGACATGGCGGTCTGCGCCGGGCCGCCCGACGTGGTCGTGTCCGGCGCCTTCAACGTCCTCGTCGGCGGACGTCCCGCGGCGCGGATGGGCGACCCGACCGCCCACGGGGGCGTGATCGTCGTCGGGTATCCGCCCGTTCTCGTCGGCTGAAGGAAGGAGTCCGCCGAGCCGCCGTCCGCGTAGACTGGACGGACCGGGAGGAGGGGAGCCATGCCGGACGGGACGTCGCCTCCGGGCACGTGGGACTTCGTGATCGTCGGCTCCGGGTTCGGCGGGAGCGTCAGCGCGCTCCGCCTCTCGGAGAAGGGCTACCGGGTCCTCGTCCTCGAGAAAGGGCCGCGCCGCAGCGCGAACGACTTCGCGAAGACGACGTGGGACCTCCGCCGCTGGCTCTGGATGCCGGGACTCGGCTGCCGCGGCATCTTCCGGATGACGTTCCTTCCGCACGTCACCGCTCTCTCCGGCGTCGGCGTCGGCGGCGGCTCGCTCGTCTACGCGAACACGCTCCCCGTCCCGAAGCGCCCCTTCTTCGAAGCGCCCTCCTGGTCGCGCCTCGCGCGCTGGGAGGAGGAGCTCGCGTCGCACTACCGGACGGCGCTGACGATGCTCGGGGCCGCCCGGACGCCGTTCCTGACGAAGCCCGACGAGGTGATCCGCGACATCGGGAGGCAGATCGGGCGCGGGGACGGTTTCGAGTCGACGAACGTCGCGGTCTTCTTCGGACGCGAGGGGCAGGGGGACAAGCCGGGCGACACGGTCCCCGACCCGTTCTTCGGGGGGAAGGGGCCGGAGCGGACCGTCTGCACGCGCTGCGGCGGCTGCATGGTCGGCTGCCGGCACGGCGCGAAGAACACCCTCGACCGGAACTACCTCTTCCTCGCCGAGGGGCTCGGCGCCGTCGTGAAGGCCGACACCGAAGTGACCTGGGTGAAGCCGCTCCCGGGCGGCGGCTACGAGCTGTCGGCGCGCGTCGGCGGCGCGCCGGTCCCGGCGCTCCGGAAGGAGGAGCGGATCACGGCTCGGAACGTCGTCTTCTCGGGCGGCGTCCTCGGGACGGTCAAGCTGCTCCTCGAGCTGAAAGAGAGCCCCGAAGGCCTTCCCGCGCTCTCGCCGAGGGTCGGCGACTTCGTGAGGACGAACTCGGAGGTCCTGGTCGGCGTCGTGACGACGAAGGACGAGGACCTCTCGCAGGGGGTCGCGATCGGCTCGATCCTCCACACCGACGAGCACTCGCACCTCGAGCCGGTCCGCTACTCGAAGGGCTCGGGCTTCCTCCGCCTCCTCGCCCTCCCGTTCGCGCCGGGCGACACGCTCTTCCAGCGCTTCGCCCACGCCTTCTCGACGATCCTCGCGAGCCCGTGGAAGGCGACGAAGTCGTTCTGGGTCCCCGACTGGGCGAAGCGGACGATGATCCTCCTCTACATGCGGACGGTGGACGGGCACCTGAGGATGACGCTCGGCCGCTCGTGGCGGACCGGGTTCCGCCGCGGCCTCTCCTCGGTGGCCGGCGGCGGCGCGGGGGCGAAGGCGTGGCATCCGGAGGCGAACGACCTGACGAAACGCGCCTGCGAGGCGCTCGACGGCTTCCCGCAGAGCATCCTCACGGAGACGCTCCTCGGCATCCCGACGACGGCGCACATCCTCGGCGGCTGCCCGATGGGCGATTCCCCGGAGAACGGCGTCATCGACCATCGCCACCGCGTCTTCGGCTACGAGGGCCTCTGGGTCGTCGACGGCTCGGCGATCTCCGCGAACCCGGGCGTGAACCCGTCGCTGACGATCACGGCGCTCGCCGAGCGGGCGATGACGTTCGTGCCGCCGAAGGGGGACGCGGGAGCCGGCGCGACGGCCTGAGGGCGCGGCGCGAACGGGTTCGGGCGCCGTTCGGGCGGGGCCAGGGAGGGCCGCTATCCTCCGCGCACCGTGGCTTCGCCCGCTCCCGTCGCCGCCGTCGCGTTCATCACGACGCTGCACCTCGCGGCGGTCCTCCTCCTCGCCCACCGGCGGGCGGGCGAGGGGCGCCGCGCCCTCCTCCTTCCCTCGATCGCGCTCCCCGTCTTCGCCTGGCTCCTCCCCGCGCCGGCGTGGCTTATCGCGGGCCTCGCGGCGCAGGCCGCGTGGGTCGTGGCGTGCGAGAAGCTCCTCGGCGGCGGTCGCGACGAGGCGGCTCCGGCCGGACCGGCCGCGCCCCGGAGCCGCGCCGCGTCCCCGGGCGCCGCGGCGCCGGGCGAGCCGGGGCCCCGGGCCGGCTTCGTTCCGGTGAAGGTGCTCTCCGTCGTCGACGAGACGCCCGAGATCCGGACGTTCCGGGTGGAGAGGCCGGCGGGCTTCGCGTTCCGGGCCGGGCAGTTCCTGATCGTTCGCGTCCCGGCGGGCGGCCGGGAGGAGGTCCGCTGCTATTCGATCAGCTCCGCGCCGGAGGCGTCGGGGTACCTCGAGATCTCGGTGCGCCGCCAGGGACGGGCGTCGGGCGCGCTCCACGAGACGGTCCGCGCCGGAGGGGTCCTCGCGGTTCGCGGCCCGGGCGGCTCCTTCGTCTACCCGCCGGAGCCGGAGGCGCCGATCGTCCTCCACGCGGGCGGCGTCGGCATCACGCCGATGATCTCCATGCTCCGCCACGCGGCGAGCTCGGAGCCGGGGCGGCCGGTGACGCTCCTCTACACGGTGCGGACCGAGGCGGACGTCGCGTTCCGTGACGAGCTCTCCCTCCTCGCACGCCGCGCGCCGGGAGTCCGCGTCCACGTCGCGCTCAGCCGGGGCGAGCCGAGGCCGGGCTACCTGACGGGCCGGATGGACGCCGGGCGGATCGCGCAGTTCGTCCCGGATGCGGCGAAGGCGATCCACCTGATCTGCGGCCCGGCCCCGATGATCGCGTCGCTCCGCGAGTCGCTCGCCGGCCTCGGCGTCCCGCCGGAGCGGGTCCGGTTCGAGGCCTTCGAGGCCGCCGTGGCGTCGGCGGCCGACGCGGCGGCCGAGGGCGCCGCTCACGAGCTCCGATTCGCGCGGAGCGGCCTCGCGACGACGGTCACGGAAGCGACGAGCCTCCTCGAAGCCGCCGAGGGCGCCGGGGTGGAGATCGAGTCGATGTGCCGGGCCGGCAACTGCGGCACCTGCAGGACGCGTCTCCTCTCGGGAAGCGTCCGCGATCCCGGCTCCGCTCTCGGCGCGGAGGAGCGGAAGAACGGGTGGGTCCTCGCCTGCGTCTCCCGCGCGGCGGGGGACTGCGTCCTCGACGCGTAAACGCGCGGTTCGGCTTCCGTTCGGAAGACGGATGCGTGGGATTCCTCGATCTCCGACACTCCCGTGAAACCCAGCGAGAGGTCCGTCGGTATCGGGCGCGACCTCCCCCCGTCGCTGGCAGGAGGGGGATGGAAGAGAGCCGCGCGGTCCCGCAGGGGGCCCAGCCTGGACGTGTATTCGACGTCGACGGTTCCGTCCGGACGAGGACACGGAGGCCGTTCGGTGTCCTGTCTCTGGCCGGATCCGCCGCGATCGGGGCCGTCCTCGTCGTGCTCTTCGGGCTCGGTGGTCTCTCCTACTACAGGACCCCGCTTCGCACACGTGCCTACGAGCCGGAGCACCGGGCGCTCCGGCCGGCGGGCCCCGTGGGGAGGTCCTTCGGAATCGCCGGCTCCGTCCTCATGTTCGGCGGGACCCTCGCCTACGTCGCGAGGAAGAGGCTCCGCGTCCTCTCGAACGTCGGGAGCACGAAGGCGTGGCTCGAGGCCCACATCTTCTGCGGCATCCTCGGGCCGGCCCTCGTCACCCTCCACACGTCGTTCCGCTTCAACGGGATCGTCTCCGTCGCCTACTGGTCGATGCTCGGCGTCGTCGCGTCGGGGTTCGTCGGCCGCTACCTCTACGTCCGGATCCCGAGGACGATCCGCGGCGTCGAGATGGACCGGAAGGCGATCGAGGAGCGGGCGGCCGAGCTCCGCCGTCAACTCGCGGAGATGACGGTCCCGGTTCGGCTCCTTCTCCGGATCGAGGAGATGGAGCGGGAGCTCGTCCCGCCGGCAGGCGACGGCCCGGGCCTCGCGAGCCTCCTCCTCGGGGGGATCGCGATCCGGAGGAAGACCCGGGCGATCGAGCGGACGATCCGCTCGGCGGGACTGACCCGGCGGCTCGTGAGGGAGGCCCTCTACGCGGAGGCCGAGCGGATCGCCCTCATCCGCCGGGCGGCCACGCTCGATCGGACCCGGCGCCTGTTCGCCCTCTGGCACGTCTTCCACAGGCCTTTCGTCTGGGTCCTCGCGCTCGTCTTCGTCCTCCACGTGGGCGTGGCCGTCTACTTCGGCTACGCGGCGGGTGGACGATGACGAGCCTCGCGCCGGTCCTCGCGGCGGCGCTCCTTCTGGCGGCTCCGGCGGCCGCGCAGCTGGGCGAGCTCGTGTCGCCCGGGCCGCTCTCTTCCGCCCACGCGAAGCTCGAGGGGCTGAGGAGCTGCGAGAAGTGCCACGAGCGGGGGAACCGCGTCTCGGCGGCGCGCTGCCTCGCCTGCCACGCGGACGTCGCTTCCCGGATCGCGGCGAAGAAGGGGGTCCACCGGGACGTGGCGGACGAGTGCGCGGCCTGCCACGCCGAGCACGCCGGCCGCGACGCGGAGCTGCGCCCGTTCGAGACGAAGGGTTTCGACCACGCCGGAGAGACCGGCTTCCCCCTCGACGGGAAGCACGCCCCGCTCGCCGGGAGGTGCGCGTCGTGCCACAGGACGCGCTCCTTCCTGAAGCTCTCGCCGTCGTGCGCCACCTGCCACGCGGACCCCCACAAGGGAGCCCTCGGCGCCGCCTGCGCGACCTGCCACTCGACGGCCGTCGCCTTCAAGGAGACCCGCCGGACGTTCGACCACGCGAAGACGAGGTTCCCGCTGAGCGGAGCGCACGTCCGTGTGGCCTGCGCGAAGTGCCACGCGAACGCCGTCTTCCGCGGGCTGAAGTTCGGAAGCTGCGCCGACTGCCACCAGGACCCGCACCGGAAGGCCTTCGGCCCGGACTGCTCGGCCTGCCACGAGACGAAGACCTTCCGGACGACGAAGGTCGACCACGCGAAGACGACCTTCCCGCTCCGGGGCCGGCATGCCGAGATCGCGTGCGCGGCCTGTCACCGGGAGCCGGCCACGAAGGTGAAGCTGAAGGCGGGGAGCTGCGCGACCTGCCACCAGGACCCCCACCGGGGCGAGTTCAAGCAGGACTGCGCGAGCTGCCACACGGAAATGGGCTTCAAGGGCACGCCGTTCGACCACGCGGGAAAGACCCGATTTCCGCTCACCGGACGTCACGCGGCGGCGAAGTGCACGGCGTGCCACGTCCCGCCGGGCGGCGCGGCCCCGGCGACGAACGGCCGGACGCCGAAGGTCGTCGTCTTCCGGGGGCTGAAGGCGGAGTGCGCGGCCTGCCACGCGGACCCTCACAAGGGGGCGCTCGGGACGGCGTGCGCCACGTGCCACGGCACGGAGAGCTTCCGGCCGAAGGGCTTCCGGCACCCGCGCCTCCCCGAGCTCTTCGCCGGCGCCCACGAGGGCCTCGCCTGCGAGAAGTGTCACGGCGGCCCGAAGACCGGACCGAACGGGCGTCCGGTCCCGGTCGGCGAGAGGACGTACCGGGGCCTCTCGACGGCCTGCGCGAGCTGCCACAGAGACCCGCACCTCGGCCAGGTCTCCTCCTCCTGCGAGAGCTGCCACTCCGTGTCGGGCGCGAAGTTCGCCCCGCTGCGGTTCGACCACGCGAAGGCGGCGTTCCCGCTCGCCGGCCGGCACGCGTCCCTCGCCTGCGCGAAGTGCCACAGGCAGGAGAGCGGCACGTTCCCGGCGGGGAGAGGGACCGCGGTCCGGCTGAAGGGGCTCCCGACGACCTGCGTGGGCTGCCACAGGGACCCGCACCTCGGTCAGCTCGGGACCTCGTGCGCGACCTGCCATTCGGCCGAGAGCTTCAAGGTCCCTTCGTTCCGGCACCCCGGCCGGCCGGAGTTCTGGAAGGGAGCGCACGCGAAGGCGGCGTGCGCGGCGTGCCACAAGAAGGAGGAGGGGGCGTTCCCGGCGGGGAAGGGGACGGCCATCCGCTACAGGGGCTTCAA
>JAKLER010000071.1 GCA_022711615.1 Acidobacteriota bacterium | reverse complement strand
TCGACCGCGAAGGGGGGACGACCCGCACCGGCTTCCTCGTCGGCTCGCCGAACTACATGTCGCCGGAGCAGGCGATGGGGCAGAAGGTCGACCGCCGGAGCGACGTCTACGCGCTCGGGGTCGTCCTCTTCCGGATGCTGACGGGGCGCGTCCCGTTCGTCGCCGAGTCGAGCCACGCCGTCCTGTTCATGCAGGTGCAGCAGGAGCCGCCCGATCCGCGCGACATGAACAAGGGGATCTCCCTCGTCACGCGCGGTCTCGTCCTGAAGGCCCTCAACAAGAAGCCCGAGGCGCGCTTCCAGACGATGGCGGAGCTGCGCGACGCCGCGCTCCGGCAGGCTGCCGCCCTCTCGGCCGGCATGGCGGGCGAGCTCTCGCTGGACGAGGGGACCGTCGCCCTCGACACCTCGGAGGCCCGGGCGGCCTCGGAGCGGGCGCACGTCGAGGCGCACGGCATCTCGATGCCTCCGGTCGCCCCGGAACCGACGAAGGCGACGGCGCAGATCGCGGCGCCGCCCGCGCCGCCCGTTGCCGAGCCCCCGGCGCCGGCCCCTCCGGGCGTCGCGCGACGCGGGCCGCCGCGTCCGGCCGCGCGTCCGGCGACCCCGGCGCGCTCCCCGATCCTCCCGATCGCCGTTGTCGTCTCCGGCCTCCTTTTCGTCGGCCTCGGCGGGACGCTCCTCTACAGGAGCGGGCTGATCCCCGGCCTGGGGCGGCCCGCCGCGACGCCTCCTCTCCCGCAGCCGACCGCCGTCCCGACGCCCGGTATCCCGCTCCCGACGCCGACGGCGGTCTTCCCGCCGGCGACGCCGTTCCCGGAGCCGACCGTCGTCCCGACGGAGGCCCCGCCGCTGCCGACGCCGCGCGTCGAGCCGACGAAGCCGATCGTCGTCAAGGTCCCGACACCGCGGCCGACGGCCCGCGTCGTCGTGGAGCGGCCGGCTCCGACGCCGGCCGCCGGCGGAGGCCTCTGCGTCCAGATGGGGCCGACGAGCTTCGCGCAAGGGAAGACCAGCGGGTTCGCCCCGGGGTTCGATGTCGGCAGCGGACCGCAGGCCCGGGCCGCAAAGCCCGACCTGGGCCGCTTCTACATCGAGTTCGAGGTCCGGCCGAGCCGCCCGCAGCAGGGGCAGCTCGTCACGATAGAGGCCTACTTCTCGAACGAGGCGGAGCGCGACGTCGCGCTCGACCACGTCGAGGAGAACGTCGGGATGAGCGTCACGAACTTCCGTCCGGTCGTCTCCCCGCCGCCTCCGGCGAAGGTCCGCGTCGGACGGAAGGAGCCGGTCTGGGCGTTCCAGGGGCCCCTGGGCGCCTCGTTCCTCAAGACGATCAAGGTCACGGACGGCTCCGGTGACTCCTGGTCGCGGACCCTCGAGATCGGCCCCTGCCCGTGATCCGGCGCACCGACCCGCCGCGGCGGGTCGGCGTTATAGTCGCCTGCAACTGAAAGAGCCGATTCGTACCGGGTACACCCGCCGGGGGTCCGTCTCTTCGCGCGTCGGCGAGACGCGCCCGACGGGCCGCCTGCCGAACCGAGGAGGTCCGCCCGTGAAGCAGAAGGCCGCGCTCCCCGAGCTTCCGCTGCCGCTCCGACAGGCGTTCGCGATCGTCGTGGCCGCGACGCTCTCGACCGGCGCATTCGCCGCGCCGGCGCCGGAGACCGAACCGGTCGTGAAGAGGGCCGCGCCCGGGGAAAGCCCCCGGCTCTCGATCGCGCACGACCCGCTGAAGTGCCTCTCCACGGAGGCGCGGCCGCTCGTGGACGCCCGCGTCCTTCCGGGCAAGGAGCTGGAGCAGGGCTTCGTCTACTTCCGTGCCTCGGGGACGGAGGACTACTACTACGTCCTGATGAGGGTGCGGGCTCCGGAGGATCTCGTCGGCGAGCTGCCGCGCCCGCTGCCCGGCATCCCCGCGATCGACTATTACGTCCAGGCGCTCGACCTCGCGAGCCTGCCCAAGACGACGCCGGCTTACGCACCCCCCGTGACGGACAAGACCGTCTGCCGGGATGAGCGGGCGGCGACCACGGTCGTCACGAGCGCCTCGCCGCGCGAGGGGCTCACCGTGGGGCTGACGCGCGCGGGGCAGGAGCCTGTTCCGCCCGGCTTCAACAAGGACGACATCGCGAAGGTCATCCTCGTGACCGGGGCGGTCGTGTCGCTCTCGAGCGCCCTCTCCTCGGGGACCGGCGCTGCGGCCGGGGCGGCTGCGGCGAAGGCGGGCGGCCTCTCGGCCGGAACGGTCTTCGGCATCGGGGCCGGCGTCGTCGTGGCCGGCGTCGCCGTCGCCGCGTCCCAAAGCGGCGGCGAGACGAACGCGGCGCCGACGATCGGCTCCGCGAGCGTGACGCCGCTCTACGGCTCCGTTCCGCTCCAGGTAACGGCGACCGCGACGGCCTCCGACCCGGACAACGACCCGCTCACCTACAGCTGGAATTTCGGCTCCGGTTCGGCCACCGGCTCGACGGCGAGCTTCACGTTCCAGTCGGCCGGGACGTTCCCGGTCTCGCTCACCGTGACGGACGGGAAGGGCGGCTCGGCGACGAACGCGTCCGTCGCCACGATCCGCGTCGACGCGCAGGGGACGCCCCAGTACCTGACCGGTCTCGCGAGCTGGTCGGGCGACGCGGACCTCGACGTCCGGATCGCCGGCCCGGGAGGGATCGACGTCGCCGCGCAGCAGGGCGGGCGGAGGCTGCCGGCCGCCTGCGGGGCCGGGAACCGGACCGAGAGCGTCGTCTACGAGGGGAACCGCCTCCCGTTCGGGACCTACACGCTCTACGTGAAGCACGCCGCGACGTGCGCGGGGAGCCCGACGACCGCGCGGTTCAGCTACTCGGTCCAGGCGACCTCCGGGAGCAAGTGCGCGGGCCTCCTCGACGTCGCTCCCGGCGCGGAGGTCCAGGCCTGCACGTTCAGCTTCCCCTGAGGAGCCGGGAGGCGCGGGAGGCGGGGTACGATCCGGACATGGCCCCGTCTCCCGCGAACGTCCTCGTCATCGGCGGCGAGCTCGCCGTCTCCTGGTCGGACGGCACCGAGACCTACCTCCCCCTGAAGGCGCTTCGCCGCCTCTGCCCGTGTGCCGGCTGCGCCGGCGAGCGCGACCTCTTCGGGCGCCTCGCGAAGCCCCCCCAGAAGCCGTACACGAACGCCTCGTTCGAGGTCGCCGCGACGAGCCCCGTCGGCGGCTACGCGCTGCAGCTCTTCTGGAAGGACGGGCACAGCGACGGGCTCTATCCGTGGAAGGTCCTGAAGGAATGGGGCGAGAGGCTGCCCGAGCTTCCGCCCCTCGAGGTGAAGACGCTCCTTCCAGCGTTGTGACGGCTCGCCCGACGCGACGGACGGTCCGGAGAGGGATGGGAACGCGATGACGGTCGAAGAGCTCAAGGCGCTTCTCGATTCCGGGGAGCCACCCTTCGTCCTGGATGTCCGCGAGCCGCTCGAGCTCCAGACGGCGCCGTTCCCCTTCCCCGTCCATCACGTCCCGATGCGCGAGGTCCCGCAGCACCTCGGCGAGGTCCCCCGCGAAGGCACCGTCGTCGTCGCCTGCCGGAGCGGCCAGCGGAGCGCCACGGTCGTCCAGTTCCTCCGGAAGAACGGCGTTCCGGGCGCCGTGAACCTCGAGGGAGGGATCCTCGCCTGGTCGAGCCGGATCGACCCGAGCGTGCCCCGGTACTGAGCCGGGGCTCCCCTTTTGGGTGATAATTGCCGAACTCGCACAAGGCGAGCCCCGAG
The DNA here is from genome assembly GCA_022711615.1 of Acidobacteriota bacterium. Classification (GTDB taxonomy): domain Bacteria; phylum Acidobacteriota; class Thermoanaerobaculia; order UBA5066; family UBA5066; genus UBA5066. The sequence goes on along the minus strand of JAKLER010000071.1, from coordinate 12,494 downwards.
AAGGAGGATCCATGCCCGTAGACGCCGACCGGCTCCATCAGGTCGTCGAGTCGCTCCTGAAAGGCGACAAATCGTTGAACGAGAAGGACGTCAAAGCCGCCGCCGGAAAGCAGCTGAAGGTCCGGCCGGAGGAGATCGGCGCGGGGGCGATCCGTGAGGTCCGGAGGAAGCTCGGAATCGACCGCCCGGCAGCGCTCGCCTGGGCGCGGGCGCATCTCGCAAAGGCACCGACGACGGAGGCGCGGGTCGTCATCGAGGCGGTCGCGGAGAAGTTCGGCATTCGCCTGGGTCCGCCGGACGTGACCCGGCTTCGCCCGCAGGAGGCCCGTCGCCCCCGGAAGAACGGCCGGAAGAAGGCGGGGAGGGCGAAGGTCCTGAAGCCCGAGGTCGTCGATGCCGCCCCGAAGAAGGGGCGCGGGAAGGCGGCTGCCGCGGAACCGGTCGTCGTCGCCGGACCCGTAAAGGGAGAGGTCTCCGTGACGTTCCAGGGGCGCGGGACGCCGGAGGACCTCGCCCGGTTCTTCCTTTCCCTCTCGAAGAAGCCCCGCTGAGGCGGTCGGCGGTTGACCGCCGCCCGACCGGCCCTCATAATGCCCGCCCCTCCAGGTTGGGGGGTCGTCCAATGGTAGGACTGCAGACTCTGGATCTGCCTATCGGGGTTCGAATCCCTGCCCCCCAGCCAACCTGACGAGACACGCCGCCCACGGGCGGCGTTTTCGTTTCAGCCGGCGCGGGGGGGCCGGCGTGCGAAGAGGACCCCTTCGGCGAGGGCCAGCGCGAGGGCCGTGCCGGCGACGTCGGCAAGGAGGTCGGCCGCCTCCACCGCCCGCCCCGGCACGAACGACTGGTGCGCCTCGTCGCTGACCGCCCAGGCCGCGGCGGCCACGAGCAGCCCGACGACCCGGCGGCGGCGCGCCCAGCCTTCTCCGTCCCGCGCGGCCCGCCACGCGAGGAGCGCGAGGAGGAAGAACCAGCCCCCGTGGGCCAGCTTGTCCGAACCCGGAAACGGGGAGAGGGCGTCCGGCAGCCGGCTCCGGGACGAGAGCCAGAGCTGGACCCCCATCATCAGGGCCACCGGGAGCCAGAGGAGGAGCCTCCGGCCCCGCGGGGCCTTCGGAGCGGCGCCAGGCGCGGAAGGTCTCGTCCCGTGCCCGATCGTCCTCTCGTCGGCGGGTCGGTCTACGCCGCCCGTCCTTTCCTCTCGATCTTCGCCCACGTGTCCCGGAGCCCGACGGAACGGTTGAAGACCGGCTTGCCGGGCACCGAGTCGGCGTCGACGGTGAAGTAGCCGAGCCGCTCGAACTGGAAGTACGCGCCGGGGACGCCCATAGCGAGGGCCGGCTCGACGAAGGCCTGCCGCACCTCGAGCGAGGCCGGGTTCAGGTTCGTCAGCCAGTCCTGCCCCTCGGGCGCGTCGTTCGGGTCTTCCCTCGTGAAGAGGCGGTCGTAGAGGCGCACCTCGGCCGGCACGGCGTGCGCCGCCGAGACCCAGTGAATCGTCCCCTTCACCTTCCGCGCCGCCCCCGCTTCGCCGCTCTTCGTCGTCGGGTCGTACGTGCAGCGGAGCTCGACGACGTTCCCGTCGGCGTCCTTGACGACCTCCTCGCACCTGATGATGAAGCCCCAGCGGAGGCGGACCTCGTTGCCGGGCGAGAGGCGGTGGTACTTCGGGGGCGGCACCTCGCGGAAGTCGTCCCGCTCGACGAAGAGCTCGCGGCCGAAGGCGACCTTCCGCGTCCCGGCCGACGGGTCCTCTGGGTTGTTCACCGCCTCGAGCTCCTCGACGACGCCCTCGGGCCAGTTCGTCAGGACGACCTTCACCGGGTCGATCACGGCCATCCCGCGCGGCGCGCGGCGGTTGAGGTCCTCCCTCAGGCAGTGCTCGAGGAGGGCGACGTCGACGACGCTGTCGCGCTTGGCGAGGCCGATCCTCTCGGCGAAGTCGCGGATCGCCTCGGGCGTGTAGCCCCGGCGGCGCAGCCCGGCGATCGTCGGCATCCGCGGGTCGTCCCAGCCGCGGACGTGCCCGCCCGTGACGAGGTGGAGGAGGCGGCGCTTGGAGAGGAGCGTGTAGGTCAGGTTGAGACGTGCGAACTCGATCTGGCGCGGCCGGTTCTCGAGCCCCAGCGCGAGGAGGCACCAGTCGTAGAGCGGCCGGTGGTCCTCGAACTCGAGCGTGCAGAGGGAGTGCGTGATCCCCTCGATCCAGTCCGACACGGCGTGGGCGTAGTCGTACATCGGGTAGATGCACCAGTCGTCGCCCGTCCGGTGGTGGTGCGCCTTGCGGATCCGGTAGAGGGCCGGGTCGCGAAGGTTGATGTTCGGGGACGCCATGTCGATCTTCGCCCGGAGCGTCCTCGATCCGTCGGCGAACTCGCCGGCGCGCATCCGCCGGAAGAGGTCGAGGCTCTCCTCGACGGGTCGGTCTCGATAGGGGCTGTTCTGCCCGGGCTCGGTCAGCGTCCCGCGCGTGGCGCGGACCTCGTCGGCCGTCAGGTCGCAGACGAACGCCTTCCCGCGCCGGATCAGCTCCTCGGCGAAGTCGTAGAGCCTCCCGAAGTAGTCCGAGGCGTAGTACTTCCCGTTCCAGCCGAAGCCGAGCCACCGCACGTCGGCCTCGATGGCATCGACGTACTCGACGTCCTCCTTCAGCGGGTTCGTGTCGTCGTAGCGGAGGTTGCAGGTGCCGCCGTACTCCCTCGCGACGCCGAAGTTGAGGCAGATCGACTTGGCGTGGCCGATGTGGAGGTAGCCGTTCGGCTCGGGCGGGAAGCGGGTCGCGATCTTCGCGTGCTTCCCCGACTTCAGGTCGTCCTCGACGATCTCGCGGATGAAGTCCTTGCCGGCGGTCTCGGGGGCGGGGGTCGTCGTCTCTTCCATCGGGCGCCTCAGCTCGGGGCCTCCGGGCTCTCGATCCGCGCCGCGAGCGCGAGGACGCGCCGGCGGGTCGTCTCGAGGCCGAGGACCTCGATCATCTCGAAGAGGGGCGGGGAGGCGAGGGTGCCGGTCAGCGCGAGGCGGACCGGCTGGGCGAGGTCGCCGAGCTTCACGCCTGCCTCGGCGGCGAGGGCTCGGGCGGCCTCCTCGATCCCGGCGTGGGTCAGCGGCTCGATTGCCGCGATCCGCTCGAGGAACGTCTTCAGGAGCGGCGCGTTCGCGGGCTTGCCGAACTTCTTCAGCCCGGCGGCGTCCCAGTCGGCCGGGTCGGCGACCCACGAGGAGAGCCCCTGCGCGAGCTCGACGAGCGTCTTCGCGCGGGGCTTCTGGAGCGGGATCGCGCGAAGGAGCGTCTCGTCGGAACAGCCGGCCGGGACTCCGAACGGCTTCACGAGGTCGGCGAGCCGCCCCGCGGGGACGTCCTGCAGATACTGGCCGTTCAGCCAGGCGAGCTTCTCGTGGTCGAAGCGCGAAGGCGAGGGGCCGATCCGCTCGAGCGAGAAGAGCGCGGCCATCTCGTCCATCGTCATCCGCTCGCGGTCCTCGCCCGGCGACCAGCCGAGGAGGGCGAGGAAGTTGACGAGCGCCTCGGGGAGGAGCCCCTGCGCGCGGAACTCCTCGGCGCCCGCCGCGCCGTGCCGCTTGCTGAGCTTCTTCCCGTCGGGGCCGAGGATCATCCCGAGGTGGGCGAACTTCGGCGCCTCGGCGCCGAGCGCGCGGAAGAGGGCGACGTGCTTCGGCGTGTTCGCGAGGTGGTCGACGCCCCGGATGACGTGCGTGATCCCCATCGCGACGTCGTCGACGCAGACCGAGAAGTGGTAGAGCGGGTGGCCGTCGGAGCGCGTGAGGACGAAGTCGTCGAGGGCGCCGGCCGGGAACTCGGCCCGCCCCTGGACGACGTCGTCGACGACGATCGGCTCGTCGGGCATCTTCAGCCGGAGGACGAACGGCTCGCCCGCCGCGGCGCGCCGGTCCGACTCGGCTTTCGGGATCTCGCGCCCGGCGCCCGAGTAGCGGAACGTCTCGCCCTGCGCCTCGGCCGCCTTGCGGGCCGCCTCGAGCTCCTCGGGGGTCTCGAACGCGCGGTAGGCCTTCCCCTCGGAAAGGAGCCTCTCGGCCGCCTCCCGGTAGAGGTGGGTCCGCTCGCTCTGGTGGAACGGCCCCTCGTCCCAGGTCATCCCGAGCCAGGTCATTGCCTCGAGGATCTGGTCGACGAGCTCCGGCCTGTTCCTCTCGACGTCGGTGTCCTCGATCCGGAGGATGAACGTCCCGCCGTGCCGGCGGGCGAAGAGCCAGTTGTAGAGGGCGGTGCGGGCGCCGCCGACGTGGAGCGAGCCGGTCGGGGAGGGGGCGAAGCGGACGCGCGGGGCCGGAGTCATCGGTCGGTGATGATAACTGCGCCGCTCCCGCCGACCCGTATCATCGCCGGCCGTGAGCGCTCCGGACCTCCCGCGCCGCGAGGCGCTCCTCGCCGACTCGGCCCTCGTCCTCGTGACGGCGATCTGGGGCTCCACGTTCGTCGTCAACGAGCTCGTCCTCAAGGAGACGCCGCCGCTCCTCTTCCTGGCGCTCCGGTACGGGCTCGCCGCGGCGGTCCTCGTCCTCCTCGCGCGCGGCCGGCCGCGGACGCCCGGCGTCCTCCGGGACGGCGCGCTCATCGGGCTCCTCCTCGCCGTCGGCATCGGCTGCCAGCTCGTCGGACAGCTCTTCACGACGGCCTCGAAGGCCGCCTTCATCACGGGGCTCTCGGTGCCGCTGACCCCGGTCGCCGCGTGGCTCTTCCATCGCCAGGTGCCGAGCGGGACGAACCTCGCGGGGCTGGTCCTGGCGGCGGGGGGCTTCGGGCTGATGTCGTGGCCGAAGGACGCCTCGGGCCTCGACCCGGGCGACCTCCTCGTCTTCTTCACGGCGCTCGTCTACGCCGTGATCATCGTGGAGCTCGGCGTCGCCTCGCCGAAGCACGACGTGCGGGTCTACTCGGCCGCGCAGATCGTCTTCGCCTTCCTCGGCGTCCTCGCGGGCCGTCTCCTCCTCACGCCGTTTCTCGGCCGCCCGGAGGCCTTCTTCGCGGCCGAGGCGCGGCCCCTGGCGTTCACGACGCAGCTCCTCTTCGCCGTCCTCTGGATGGGGCTCGTCGCCTCGGTCGTCACCTCGCTCGTCCAGACCTGGGCGCAGGCCCGGATGCCGGCCGTCCACGCGGCGGTCATCTTCGCTCTCGAGCCGGTCTTCACGGCCCTCTTCGCGGCGCTGACGCTCGGCGAGCGGCTCTCGGCGCGGGAGGCCTGGGGGGGCGGCCTCGTCCTCCTCGGGATCGTCGTCTCGGAGCTCCGGATCCGGAGGTGACGGGCGCCGGCGCACGGGCGGAGCCGCGTGCACGGAACGCTGGCCGGGCCGCTCCGGCGCGGCTAGCATCCGTCCGCAAAGGAGCCCCCCATGCGCCCAGTCCTCTCGATCGCGGCCGCCGGTCTCCTCGCCCTCTCGCCGATCCTCGGGGCGGAGGACCCCAAGCCCCTCGCCGCGGGGAACGCCGCCCCCGCCTTCTCGCTGCCGGGCTCGGACGGGAAGACGCACGCCCTCGCCGACTACGTCGGGAAGAAGGCCGTCGTCCTCGCCTGGTTCCCGAAGGTCTTCACCGGAGGGTGAACGCTGGAGTGCAAGTCGCTCCGTGAGAGCGGCGAGGAGCTCCGGGCGTTCGACGTCGCCTACTTCGCGGCGAGCGTCGACCCGCTGGAGCAGATCACGAAGTTCGCGAAGTCCCTGGACGCCGACTACCCGATGCTCGCCGACGCCGACGGCTCCGTCGCGAAGGCCTACGGCGTCCGTCACCCGGTGATGGGGTTCCCGCGCCGATGGACGTTCTACATCGGCAGGGACGGGAAGCTGCTCCACGTGGACCGCGACGTGAAGGCGGGAACGGCGGGACCCGACATGGCGAAGCGGCTCGCCGAGCTCGGGATCGCGAAGACGGGGAAGTGACGCGAGGGCCGGAGCGGGCCGCCGTGCGGCGGCCCGCTCCGCTTCCGTCTCACTCGAGGCCGAACGTCAGCGTGTAGGCGTAGCCGCCGCGCCCGACGACGAGGACGAGGCCGGACCGCCCGTAGCCGCGCTCGACCGCGCGCGCGACGTCCTCGAGGGTCGAGACCCTTCGGCCGTTCACCGCGACGAGGACGTCGCCGCGTTCGAGGCCCTTTCGATCTGCCGGTGACTCGCGAGCCACCGACGTGACGAACAGGCCACCGCGGGCCTGCGCGACCGAGATGCCGATCTCCCGGCGGAGCACCTCCAGACCGAGGTCCTCCGGGGCGCGGGCGACCGCGAGGGAGAGCTTGCGGAGCTCGCCGGAGCGGCGCGCCTCGAGCGAGACCGACTGGCCGGGCGGGACGGAGGCGAGAAGCGTGTCGAAGTCCTCGCGCGACTCGACGGGGCGGCCGTTCAGCGAGACGACGACGTCGCCGGGCTCGAGGCCGGCCTCCTCGGCGGGAGAGGCGGGGTAGACGGAGCGGACGCGCATCCCGAGCCCTCGCGAGCTCGGACGCCCGCGCTCCGGCGTCACCGTCGTCCCGCGGACCCCAACCCAGACCGGCTTCACCTCGCCGAACCGGAGGAGGTCGTCGACGATCCGGCGGACCCGCTCCACCGGGATCGCGAAGCCGATCGTATTCGCGCCGCCGACGATCGCCGTGTTGATGCCGATCAGCTCGCCGAGGACGTTGCAGAGCGCGCCGCCCGAGTTCCCCGGGTTGATCGCCGCGTCGGTCTGGATGAAGTCCGTATAGGTGCGCGTCTCTCCCCGGACGGTCCGCTGGAGGGCGGAGACGATCCCGGTCGTCACCGTGTTCGAAAGGCCGAACGGGTTCCCGACGGCGATCGCCGCCTCGCCGATCATCAGGTCGCCCGTCGTCCCGAGGCGGACCGGCTTCAGCCCCTTTCCGTCGACCTTCAGGACCGCGAGGTCGTTGTCGGCGTCCGCGCCGAGGACCTCCGCCTCGAGCTCGCGGCCGTCGGAGGTCGTCACGAAGATGCGGGAGGCGCCCGAGACGACGTGGTCGTTCGTGACGACGATCCCGGACGCGTCGAGGACGACGCCGGAGCCGAGCGACTCGGAGCGGCGGCCGCGGTCGCCGGGGACGCCGAAGAACTCCTGGAACGGCGTCGCCCGCCGCTGGACGAGGCGCTCGGCCGAGATGTTCACGACGGACGGTCCGATCTGCTCGACCGCCCTCACGATCGGGCTCCTGCGGGGATCGTCCTCGGCGCGACGGACCTCAGGGGCCCCCCGCTGGGCGAAAGCCGACGTGGCGGAAAGGAGAAGGACGGCAGCGGCGATGGTGGATCTTGACATTTTGAGATTCGGCCTCAAACTAATGTTAGTAAAGTAGAACGGAGATTTCAAGATTCTCAACCTCAGGCAAAGAAAGGCGATCGAGGCGATGGTCGAGATCGGATCGGACCCGAATCGGGACCGGAGCGCCGCCGAAATGGCAGCCCTGCTCGCCCTTTCGCGAGAATCGGTCCACCAGCTCCTCGCGCCGTACGTCCGCGCGGGCCTGCTCGTCGCGGTCCGTGGGCGGACCGGAGGGTATCGGGCCGGGGCGGGGCTTCTCGAGTCGCCGCTCTCTTCCGTTCTCGCGGTGTACGGCGCTCCGTCCGGCCGCGCCCGCGCGGCGGAGAAGGGGCTTTCACGGATCGTCGAGGCGGTCGAGTCCGAGGCCGCCGCGGCGCGATTCGCCGTCTACGAGCGGTGGACCGTCGGCGACCTCGTCGCCCGGCACCGCGCCGATCGCCACGTCATCGACTGGGAGATTTGACGCCGGGGAACCCGGAGTCCAGGAGGCCGCCATGCGGATCGCGTCCGACGTCACGAAGCTCATCGGCAACACACCCCTCGTCCGCCTGAACCGGATGGCGAAGGACATCGCGCCCGGCGCGGTCGTCGCCGCGAAGCTGGAGTACTTCAACCCGGCCAACTCCGTGAAGGACCGGATCGGCGTGGCGATGATCGAGGCGCTGGAGAAGGAGGGGCGGATCGTCCCCGGCCGGACCGTCCTCGTCGAGCCGACCTCGGGGAACACGGGGATCGCGCTGGCCTTCGTGGCTGCCGCGAAGGGGTACCGGCTCGTCGTCGCGATGCCGGAGTCGGTCTCCCTCGAGCGCCGGAAAGTCCTCCGTCTCCTCGGCGCGGAGCTGATCCTGACGCCGGCCGCGGAGGGGATGAAGGGGGCGATCGCCCGGGCGAACGAGCGCCTCGCCGAGCTCGGCGAGAACGGTGTCATGCCGCAGCAGTTCGAGAACCCGGCGAACCCCGCGATCCACGAGGCAACGACCGCGGTCGAGCTCTGGAACGACACGGACGGCTCCATGGACGTCTTCGTGGCCGGCGTCGGCACGGGGGGAACGATGACGGGCGTCGGCCGTTTCTGGAGGCCGAAGAAGCCGTCCGTCCGCCTCGTTGCGGTCGAGCCCGTCCACTCGCCGGTCCTCTCGGGCGGAGCGCCCGGGCCGCACCGGATCCAGGGGATCGGCGCCGGCTTCGTCCCGGCGAACCTCGACACCGCCCTCGTCGACGAGGTCGTCGGCGTCACGAACGACGAGGCCTTCGAGCACGCCCGGCGCCTCGCGCGCGAAGAGGGGATCCTCGGCGGGATCTCCTCCGGCGCCGCCGCCTGCGCCGCCCTCCGGATCGCGAAGCGCCCGGAGAACGCGGGGAAGCTCGTCGTCTTCGTCGTGCCGTCGACCTCCGAGCGCTACATCTCGACGGACCTCTTCAAGGAGGACGAGGCGGGTTCCGCGAACGGGGCGGCCTGAGCCGCCGGGCTCACTTCACGTCGATCGGCGGCGGGCTGCCGGCGCGGATCCGGATGCTCTTCGGCCGGGCCTCTTCCCGCTTCGGCAGCTCGACGACGAGGAGGCCGTTCACGAAGGTCGCCGTGATCGCCTCCTCGTCCACGTTCGCCGGAAGCCGGAAGGAGCGGGAGAAGCGGCCGTAGCTCCGCTCCACGCAGTGGTAGCGGGCCTCGTCGACCTCCTTCTCGAAGCGCCGCTCCCCCTCGAGCGTCAGGACCCCGTCCTCGAAGCGGAGCTGGACCTGGTCTTCCGAGAAGCCGGGGAGCTCGGCGGTCAGGACGATCCGGTCCCTCTTCTCGAGGACGTCGACCGGCGGCGCCCAGGTCGCCGCGAGGCCCTCGTCCTCGCGGCGCGAGGCGCTCGAGAACGTGTCGTCGAAGATCCGGTTCATCCTCTCCTGGAGGGTCGCGAGCTCGCGGAAGGGGTCGTATCGACGAACGGCGGCCATGGTCTCCTCCCTGCTTGCTTTCGTCAGGCCGCAGGTGCGGCCGGGTTCCCGATGGAGAAGACGACGCCCTCGCCCGAGGCGCCGGCGTCGACGGAGACGGTGGACCCGTTCGGGACGTCTCCGGAGAGGATCCTGAGCGCGAGCGGGTCCTGGACGAGCTTCTGGATGTTCCGCTTCAGCGGCCGGGCGCCGTAGAGCGGGTCGAAGGCCCGCTCGGCGAGGAGACGTCGCGCGGCGTCGGTCCATTCCAGCTTCACGCCGCGCGGGGCGACGAGCGCGGCGACGCGCGCGAGCTGGAGGTCGACGATTCGTCCGATCTCCTCGAGCGTGAGGCGGCGGAAGACGATGACGTCGTCGATCCGGTTCAGGAACTCGGGCCGGAAGCGGTGTCTCAGCTCCGCCTCGACCCCCTTCTTCATCTCCTCCTCGTCGACGCCCTGCAGCTCCTGGATGAGCTGCGAGCCGACGTTCGAGGTCATCACGACGACCACGTTCCGGAAATCGACGGCGCGCCCCTTGCCGTCGGTGAGGCGGCCGTCGTCGAGCACCTGAAGGAGCGTCGACCAGACGTCGGGGTGCGCCTTCTCGATCTCGTCGAACAGGACGACCGAGTACGGCCGGCGGCGGACCGCTTCCGTCAGCTGCCCCCCCTCGTCGTGCCCGATGTAGCCGGGAGGGGCGCCGATCATCCTCGAGACGGTGTGCTTCTCCTGGTACTCCGACATGTCGAGCCGCACCATCGCGGCTTCGTCGTCGAAGAGGAACTCGGCGAGGGCGCGGGCGAGCTCGGTCTTCCCGACGCCCGTCGGGCCGAGGAAGAGGAACGAGCCGATCGGCTTCTTCGGGTCGTTCATCCCGGCGCGGGCGCGCCTCACGGCCGCAGAGACCGCCGAGACGGCCTCGTCCTGCCCGACGACCCTGAGCCGGAGGCGCTCCTCCATCGCGAGGAGCTTCTGCGTCTCCCCCTCGACCATCTTCGAGACGGGGATGCCGGTCCAGCGGGAGACGACGGCGGCGACGTCCTCCTCCTCGACCTTCTCGCGGAGGAAGCCGCCGTCCTTCTGGAGGTCCTCGAGCTTCTCCGTCGCCGCGGCGAGGTCGCGGTCGAGCTGGTTGAGCACCCCGTAGCGGAGCTCGGCCGCGCGGCTCAGGTCGCCCTGCCGCTCGGCCCTCTCGGCGTCGGCCTTCGCGTCCTCGATCTTCTTCTTCAGGTCGCGAATCCTCCCGATCGCGTCCTTCTCGTTCTTCCAGACCGCCTTCATCGAGAGCGACTTCTCCCGCAGCTCGGCGAGCGCCTTCTCGAGCGCCTCGAGCCGCTCGCGGGCGCTCCTCGAGTCGTCCTTTTCGAGCGCCTTCTTCTCGATCTCGGCCTGGAGGACCTTCCGCTCCACCTCGTCGATGGCGGTCGGGAGCGAGTCGATCTCCATCTTCAGCCGCGAGGCGGCCTCGTCGATCAGGTCGATCGCCTTGTCGGGGAGGAAGCGGTCGGCGATGTAGCGGTTCGAGAGGACCGCCGCCGCGACGATCGCCGCGTCGGTGATCTTCACGCCGTGGTGGACCTCGTAGCGCTCCTGCAGGCCGCGGAGGATCGAGATCGTGTCCTCGACCGAGGGCTCGCCGACGAGGACGGGCTGGAAGCGCCGCTCGAGCGCGGGGTCCTTCTCCACGTGCTTGCGGTACTCGCCGAGCGTCGTGGCGCCGATGGCCCGCAGCTCGCCGCGGGCGAGCGCCGGCTTGAGCATGTTCCCGGCGTCCATCGCCCCCTCGGCGGCGCCGGCGCCGACGAGCGTGTGGAGCTCGTCGATGAAGAGGATGACCTTCCCCTCCGACTCCTCGACCTCCTGGATGACGGCTTTCAGCCGCTCCTCGAACTCGCCGCGGAACTTCGCCCCCGCGACCATCGCGCCGAGGTCGAGCGCGACGACCTGCTTGTCCTTCAGGCTCTCCGGCACGTCGCCCGAGGCGACGCGGCGCGCGAGCCCCTCGACGACGGCGGTCTTGCCGACGCCCGGGTCGCCGATGAGGACCGGGTTGTTCTTCGTCCGGCGCGTCAGGACCTGCATCACGCGACGGATCTCGTCGTCGCGGCCGATGACCGGGTCGAGCTTGCCGCGGCGGGCGAGCTCGGTCAGGTCGCGCGCGTAGCGCTTCAGCGCCTGGTACTTCTCCTCGGCGTTCGGGTCGTCGACGCGGGCGCTGCCGCGGACCTCCTTGAGGGCGGACAGCACGGCGGCTTCGGTGACGCCGTGCCTCTTCAGGATCTCGGCCGCCTTCGACGTCCCGTCTCGCAGGAGGCCGAGGAGGAGATGCTCGAGGGCGACGTAGTCGTCCTTGAACTCGCGGGCGACTTCCTCGGCGCGGTCGAGGACCCGAACGAGGGATGGGGAGAAGCGCGTCTCGGCCCCGACCCCCTGGACCTTCGGGAGCCGAGCGGCGAGTGCGGACGCCTCGCCCGCGACGAGGCTGGCCGGAACGCCGATCCGGGTGAGGAGAGGGATCCCGACCGATGCCTCCGCGGCTAGCGCCGCGGCGAGGTGCTCGGGGGTGACCTCCGGGTTCCCGGCCGAGCGGGCCTCCCGGGCGATCCCCTGGAGAAGCTCCTGGACTTTCAGCGTGGCGCGGTCGGGGTTCATGGGGAATCCTCCGGCTCGGGAATCTAGTATCTGCGCGCGTTATTGTCAAGTTAGATTTCTACAGTGCGTCTGTAGATTTTGTGGCATGTAACAGTTTCACCCGTTCGGGTGATGCGGCGCAGCAGCCACCGGAGCTAGGTTCCCACCTGCATGATCCTCGTCCGAAACCGGAACGGCACGCTCTACTTCCTCGCGCGGGACGGTGACGATGCCCTCGTCTCCCTCAAGCGCTCCTACCCGGGGCGGCCTCTGGCGATCCTGAAGAAGGGCGAAGGGCTGGCCATCCTGAGGGTCGGCGACCCCCTCCCGGGCGGAGAGGGGGACAGAGGGGAACGGCTCGACATCGTGTACGTCGTCCTCCCGCCCGCCCCGGAAGCCTTCTCCTTTCGCGCCTGACCGGACGGTCTCCGACCGCGGCCGCGCGCAGGCGCCGTCGGCCGGCGATTCGCGAGAGCCGCGAGGCGCTGGGACGGCCGGGTCCGGACCGCCCGACGAGCCGGGCGACCCTATGATCGGAGCGTGAAGGCTCGAGACGAAGCCGCCGACAGGGCCGACACCGGCGGCGCGAGGCGCCGTCTCGAGCTTTCCTATCTCGGGACCCATTTCGAAGGGTGGCAGACCCAGGATGTCGA
>JAKLER010000070.1 GCA_022711615.1 Acidobacteriota bacterium | reverse complement strand
CGCCGCACGAGCCGTCGCCGCCGCGAAGCGTTCCCTTGACCTGTTTCGCGCTGAAGACCTCGAGCGTGACGACGACGCTGTCGAGGCCGTTGAACGTGCTGACCATCTCCGTGGCGAAGCGCCCGGCCGCGCACTGGTGGAGGAGCTCCACGCCCCCCTCGGGGTTCAGCTCGACGGCGACGAACGGGACTTTCTTCTCCGCGCAGTGCTTCATTCGCGCGGTCGGGCGGCTCCAGATCTGCGACAGCTCAAGCAGGGGAGCTTCACTCTCCGACAGGACGACGTGGATCCGCTTGCCGCCCGGCCCGCTCTCGTCGCCGGTCGCCCAAGCGACACGCGGCGAGAAGGCGACCTCGGCCTTCTCCATGGCGTCGTGGCTGAGGTCGTAGAGGATCCGTCCCTTCCCGCCTGCCGTTCCGCTCTTCTGGGCCAGGGCCGGAAGCGACGCGAAGACGAGGGCGGCGCCGATGAGGAAACGGAATCGAGCCATGGTTCCTCCGCACGATCTACAGTTTGTGTGCCGCGAGGATGCCACGACACGAGGAGCCCGCGGTCGCCAGGTACGCGAAGGGGGGCGGGCCCGGCCTCCGAGAGCGCCTTCCGGGCGCACGGGAAGCGGACCTGATCCCGCGCTCACCCGCGTCGCTCCGGTGGCCGTCGCCCCGGCGGTCCGGCGGGCGGTCCGGGGCCGGATTCGTCCGGCGCCGCTCGCGCCGACGCCCCGCCGCGGTCTCCCGCGGCGGGGCGTCCTTCGGCCGAGCGCGGCCGGCAGAGGATCCTCGGGCGCTACTTCTTCGGCACCCTCTTCATCAGCACCTCGACGGCCTTCTCGAGCTGCTGGTCGCGGCCCGTGACCTCGAGGGCGGGGTCGTTGTCGACGACGTGGTCGGCGTCGAGGTGCTTGTTCTCGGTCAGGTCGCCCGAGGGGTCGAGGTAGCCGACCTCGGGGATCCCGAACGTCAGCGTCTTGTCCTGGAGGCGCTCCCACCAGACGGAGGTGCAGGTGCCGGGGACCTGCATGCCGACGGTCTCGCCGATGCCGAGGGCCTTGTAGGCCGTCGGGAAGCAGTGGGCGTCGGAGTAGTTGCCTTCGTTCATGACGACGACGGAGGGCTTGGTCCAGCGGTTGCCGGGCTCGACGCCGATCTGCCGGCCGCGCGGCACGGCGCGGTAGTAGACCTGCCCGGTGAGGAAGACCGTCAGCGGCTCGACGAGGTTGCCGCCGCCGTTGAACCGGGTGTCGAGGACGATGCCGTCCTTGTCGACGGCGCGCCCGAAGACCTCCTCGAAGACCTCGCGGTAGGCGCCGTCGTTCATGCCGCGGATGTGGGCGTAGCCGAGCCGGCCGCCGGAGAGGCGCTCGACCTCGGCGCGGCGCGACTTGACCCAGCGGTCGTAGAGAAGCCCCTGCTGCTCGCCGGGGGCGATCGGCCGGACCGTCTCTTCCCACCTCTTCCCGTCCTTCGGGTCGAGGAGGCCGAGGCGGACCGGCTCGCCCGCCTTCCGGTTGAGCATCGGGTACCAGTTCGCGCCGGCGGCGATCGGGGCGCCGTCGATGGAGACGATCACGACGCCCGGGACGACTCTCGTCCCCGCCTTCGTGAGCGGGCCGCCCTCGATCACTTCCAGGACCCGGACGCCCTCGCCGGTGTGGGCCGGATCGGGGAAGAACGCGAGAGAGGCGGTGGCGTCGCCGTCGCGGCGCTGCGGCCGATAGCGGCCGCCGGTGTGAGAGGCGTTCAGCTCGCCCTGCATCTCGGAGATCAGCTCGGCGAAGTCGCGGTTGTCGACGACGTGGGGGAGGAAGCGGGCGTAGGCCGTCTTCATCGCCGCCCAGTCGACGCCGTGGAGGTCGGTGACGTAGAACTTCTTCAGCGTCTGGCGCCAGGCGTGCTCGAAGAGGGCGGCCCGCTCCTCGGCGGCCTTCAGCTCGACCTTCGCGGAGGCCTTGATCGGGGTCGCCTTGCCCGAGTCGAGGTCGATCGAGGAGAGCTTCCCGTCGGCGAGGACGATCGCCTTCTTCCCCTCGGGGTCGAGGCGGAGGCGGGCTCCCCGCTCCGCGTTCAGCTTGGCGACGAGCTTGACCTCCTCCTTCCTCGGGACGTACTTCCAGAGGTCGGAGCCCTTCTCGAAGCGGGCGAGGTAGACGAGCGTCTCGCCGTCGGGCGTGAGCGCCGCGTCGTCGATGCTCGCGGAGTGGAGAGAGAGGCGGGCGATCCGCTTGTCGAGGCCGTCCAGCTCGAAGGCGACCGGCTCGGGGAGCTTCACGTCGCCGTCGGCCTTCTTGTCCTCGTCCTTGTTCGGGTCCTTGCCCGCGACCTTCTTCCCGTCCTTCCCCTTGTCGGCGTCCTTCTCCTTCTTCTTGTCCGCCTCCTTCTCCTTCTCCAGAAGCTGCGCGTAGGCGGCCTCGTCGAGGTGGAAGCGGTCCCAGGCCTTCTTCGTCAGGAAGGCGGCGAAGACGTCCTGCTCGCGCGGGTAGCCGGAGTGCTGGCGCGTGCCGAAACGGTCGGAGGCCCAGAAGAGGACCTCGCCCTTTCGGGCCCACTTCGGCGCCTCCTCCTCGTAGCCGCTCCGGGTGACGTTGAAGACCGGCTTGCCGCCGGCGGCGTCGACGATGCCGACCTCGCCCGACCAGCGGGTCGGGCTGAGGAACTGGACGGCGAAGCTCTTCCCGTCGGGCGACCACTGGTACCACTGGTCGCCGTCGGCGTAGGAGTAGTTCAGGTCGCCGGGGAGGACGATGCGGCTCTTGCCGGTGGCGAGGTTGACGACCTTCAGCGTCGTCCGCTCCTCGAGGTACGCGACCTCCTTGCCGTCGGGCGAGAAGGCGGGCTGGAACTCCTCGGCGGGGGTGGCGACGACGGCCGATTCCTTCAGAGCGGTGGCGTTGAAGAAGGCGGTCTCCTCGGGGTCGGTCCGGTCGGTCCGGTAGACGTTCCAGCTGCCGTCCCGCTCGCCGGCGTAGAGGAGGCTCTTGCCGTCGGGGGAGAAGCTGACGGAGCGCTCCTGGCCCGGCGTGTCGGTGATGCGGCGGGTCGCGCCGTGCTCGACGGAGGCGACGAAGACCTCGCCCCGGGCGACGAAGGCGACCTCCTTGCCGTTCGGGGAGAGCTCGAGCTCGTTCGCATCGGAGGCGACGTCGACGGGGGCGACCTCGAGGTCGCGCCGGTCGGAGGCGGCGGTGACGGAGAGCTTCCGGCTCTCGTTCGCGCCGGCGGGGCGGACCCAGATCTCGCCGTCCCACGTGTAGCAGAGATCGCCCGCGGAGGAGGCGGAGAGGAAGCGGACGGGGTGGGTCTCGTGCGTCGTGACCTGCACGGGCTTTCCGGGATCGGCCAGGTCGAGCTTCCAGACGTTGAACGTGCCGCTCTTCTCGGAGAGGTAGTAGAGCGACTTCTGGTCGGGCGACCAGACGGGCTGGCGGTCGTCGAAGCCGAACGCGGTCAGTCGCGTGTGCTTCCCGCTCTTCCTCTCGAAGACCCAGACGTCGCGCGCGAACGACGAGTTGTCGTGCTTGCGCCACTCCATCTCGTAACCCTTCACGTCCGAGTAGGCGAGCCGCTCGGCGGCCTTGTCCCAGACGGCGTAGAGGGCCGGGGTGGAGAGGAGCTGCCCCGGCATGCCGCCCGTCAGGGCCACCTGGTAGAGCTCGGGCTGCGCGCCGGTGGGGAACTGGACGTTCTTCGCGGCGTCGAGGCGGGCCGAGCTGAAGAGGACGGCCTTGCCGTCGGGAGTGAAGCTCGTCGGCGTGTCGTCGGCGGAGTGGTACGTGAGGCGCTTCGCCTCACCCCCGGTGGCCGGCATGACGAAGACGTCGAAGTTGCCGTACCGGTCGGAGGCGAAGGCGATCTGCTTTCCGTCGGGCGACCAGACCGGCGCGGTGTCGTAGGCCGCGGCGACGGTGATCGGCGTCGCGGCGCCGCCGGCGACCGGGACGGTCCAGAGGTCGCCCCGGTAGCTGAAGGCGACCGTCTTCCCGTCGGGGGAGATCGCCGCGGCACGGAGCCAGAGGGCTTTCTCGGCCCGGACGGGGGCGGCGGGAAGGCAGAGGACGAGAAGGAGCGCCGCGGCGGAGGCCGCGGTGGCGGGGGAGAGACGTTTTGTCGCTGGCATGCTGCTCACTCCAGAGTCGTTTACGCCCGAGCGGGCCTCGGGTTTCGTTCCGGAGCGCGTCAGGAGCCGTCAGGACAGGAGGGCGGACTGATATCTCTCGGAGAAGAGGGCCGGCTGGCCGCCGGTGCTCCAGAAGAGGACCCGCTCGTCGCGCCGGAAGACGCCCTTCCGAACGAGATCGATCAGCCCTCCGGCGGCCCGCCCGGTGTAGACGGGGTCGAGGAGGAGCCCTTCGTGCCGGGCGAAGAGGCGGATCGCCTCGCGCTCGAGGTCGGTCAGGACTCCGTAGCCGGCGCGGCAGTAGCGGTCGTCGGCGAGGACGTCGGCGGGGGAGAAGGAGATCCGTGGGCCGAGCCGCTCGCTCGCGTCGGACGCGAGGCCGGAGACGTGCGCTTTCAGCAGCTCCTCGGGCTCGTCGATGCTGATCCCGAGCACCTTCCCCCGGAACCCGAAGAGACGCTGGCCGAGGAGAAGCCCGGCGTGGGTCCCGCCGCTCGAGGTGCCGAAGACGATCGCGTCGGCCTCGACTCCCTGTGCGAGGAGCTCCTCCATGGCGAAGGCGTAGCCGAGGGCGCCCGTCGGGCTGCTTCCGCCGTACGGGACGAGGTAGGGGGCCGCCCCCTCGGCCGAGAGCGCCGCGACCGTCTCCGCGAGGACGCGGTCCCGGTCGGCGCGGTCCGCCACGGCGACGACGCGGGCTCCGAAGAGGAGGTCGAGGAGGTGGTTGCCGGTGGGCGAGCCGGGCGTCTCGCCCGTCAGGACGAGGACGCACCCCATGCCGAAGCGGGCGGCTGCGGCGGCCGTCTGCCGGCAGTGGTTCGACTGGAGCGCCCCCGCGGTGACGAGTGTCCGCGCCCCGCGCGCCTCGGCCTCGGCGACGAGGAACTCCAGCTTGCGGGTCTTGTTCCCGCCGAGGGCGAGGCCGGTCAGGTCGTCGCGCTTGACGAGGAGGCGCGGGCCGCCGAGCGCCTCGGAGAGGCGGGGGAGCTCCTCGACCGGCGTCGGGAGGTGGGCGAGGTGGACCCGCGGGACGCTCATCGCTTCGCCTTCGGGGGAACGGGGGCGGCCTCGGCGCCTTCCTCGGACTCCGAGACCGGCCCCCCTTCGATCCGGAGGAGCTTCCCTTCGACGAGCGCTTCCGCGACGCGGCGGCGCGCCTCCGCGACGATCCGCCCGAACGTCGCCCGCGAGACCCCCATCCGCGCCGCCGCCTCCTCCTGGTAGAGCCCCTCGAGGTCGGCGAGGCGGATCGCCTCGAGGCCGTCCAGCCCGAGGACGATCTCCTCGAGGAGGCGCCCCGGGATCCCCGCCGGCTTGAAGACGGCGGCCGGCGGGGCGCCTGCGATCCGGCGGCGGCAGCAGGGGCGGGGCATCTCTCCTCGCGGGGCGGCGGCGGGACCGGCCTACTTGTTGCCGCGGCTGAAGAGGAGGTCGAAGTCCTCCTTCAGGCTCTGGAGGTCCTCCTCGTGCTCGACTTCCTGCTCGAGGATCGTGAGCGCCAGGTTGTACGTCACCATGTCCTTGTCCTTTGTGACGTCCATCAGCTTCTTGTAGGTGTCGATGGCGCACTGCTCGCCGGCGATGTTCTCGTCCAGGAGGACGGAGACGTACGGGTCCTTCGGGGCGTCGTAGGCGCAGGGGCTCTTGTCGAACCACTCGTGCGGGTCGAGGAGCGGCGTGCCGCCGAGCTGGATGATCCGGTTCGCGACGAGGACGGCGTGGTTCAGCTCCTCGGTGGCGTGCAGGTTCAGCTCCGCGGCGACGGCGTCCTTCATCGGTCCCTTGATCAGCTTGGCGCCGAGCCAGTACTGATAGTAGGCGAGCCACTCGCTCGCGTAGGCGGCGTTCAGCATCTCGATGACCTTCTCGACGTCGATGCCGACGATCTCGCGTCCCCTGGTGCCCATCGGTACCTCCTCGCTTCGGGCGGGGTCGGGCGCGAACGCCGCCCCGGCCGGCGACTCGTAAGCATATGCCCGATTGGGGGCCGGGGGAACCGGAGGAGCGGCCCCGGGAGCTACGGCCGGCGGGCCAGGGCCGCCTCGATCGACTTCTTCAGCTCGGGATGGAGCGGAGCGCCCAGCTTCTCGGCCTGGATGACGATCTCGAGCGCTCTCTCGTTCTTCCCTGCGAGGTGGTAGAGGCTCGCGAGGTTGTTCGCCGCCTCGCCCCACGCCGGGTCGGACTTCAGCGCCTCCTCGTAGCGTTCGATCGCCTCGGCGTCCCGTCCGAGGCGGAGGAGGACGTTCCCGTGGAGGCTGCTGTAGCGGGCCGGCACGCCCTGCGGGTCGGGCCGGTGCTCGTGGAGCTCGCGCTCGATGTCGAACCGTTCGCCCTGGAGGCGGGCGACGAGCCTCTCGATCTGCTGTCTCTGGTCGGCGGAGGCCTTCGCGAGGCGTCCGGACTGCTCCGAGATCGCGGCGTCCTTCGCGCGCAGCCTCTCCGTCAGCGCCTTCCGGCGGTCGGCCTGCATCTCCGCGCGCAGGTCGGCGGTCCTCTCGTAGGCGGCCCGTGCGGCGACGACCTCCTCGAGCGCGCGGGAGTACTCCTTCCCGCCGTAGAGGAGCCGCGCGCGGAGGAAGTGCGAATCCGGGAAGTCGGGCATCTCCTCGATGCTGACGGCGAGGGCGTCGAGCGCCCGGTCGCGGTCGTTCTTCTCGAGGAGCTTCAGCGCCCTCTCATACTTCGCGATCGCGCCCTTGTAGCGCCGGAGCCGCTGGGCGTCCGTCGCGCGGTGCTCCTCCTGCGCCGCGGCGGGGAGGGCGGAGGCGATCGCCGCGAAGGCGAGGGCGACGACGGGGAGCAGGCGGACTCGTCTCATGCCGATCCTTCGCCTCCTCGCTTCGGGCGGGGTCGAACGCGGACGCCGCCCCGGTCGACTGCTCGCAAGCATATGCCCGATTGAGGGCCTGGGGAACCGGCCGGGCCGGCGATCGGCGGCTATCATCCGCTCGCTGGTGGTCGACGCTCTTCTCGCGCTCGTGCCGGTCGTCCTCTTTCTGGCCGTGCTGGTGCTGATGGACAGCTTCAAGCTCGTCCCGCTGCGCGGCGTCGTTCTCCTGATCCTCGCCGGGATGGCCGCGGCCTTCGTCGCGATGAGGCTGCATGGCGGGCTCCTCGACGGCGGCCGGATCCCGGCTTCGGTCCTGTCCCGCTACGTCGCGCCGCTGACGGAGGAGGTCCTCAAGGCTCTCCCCGTCGTCTGGATGCTCGCCCGGAAGCGGATCGGCTTCCTCGTCGACGCGGCGATCCTCGGCTTCGCCGTCGGGACGGGCTTCGCCCTCGTCGAGAACGTCGAGTACCTGCGGGCGCTCGGGGAGAGCAGCGTCTTCCTCTGGATCGTGAGGGGCTTCGGGACCGCCGTCCTCCACGGCGGGACGACGTCGATCCTCGCCGTCCTCGCCCGAGCCCTCGAGGAGCGGCGGCCCCGGGCCGGCCTCGCGGTCGTCCTGCCCGGCCTGGCCCTGGCCATCGCCGTCCACTCTCTCTTCAACCACTTCCTCCTGCCGCCGATCGTCGCGACGCTCGCCCTCTTCGTCACGCTCCCGGTCCTCTTCGTCGCCGTCTTCGTGAGGAGCGAGGAGGCGACGCGCGCGTGGCTCGGACCCGACTTCGACTCGGAGCTCGAGACGCTCCGGACGACGCTCGGCCGGGACGTGGCCGAGAACCGCGTGGGGAAGTACCTCCTCTCCCTGAGGTCGCGCTTCGAGGGGGCCGTCGTCGCCGACATGATGTGTCTCCTCCGGCTCCACCTCGAGCTGTCGATCCGGGCGAAGGCGATGCTGATGGCGCGGGAGGCCGGATTCTCGATGGAGGTCGACGACACGGTCCGGGCGAAGCTGACCGAGCTCCGGTACCTCGAGCGGTCGATCGGGCCGACGGGGCTCCTCGCCCTCCAGCCGATGCTCCGGGTCTCCTCGCGGCACCTCTGGCAGATCTGGATGCTCGAGACGGGAAGCGGCACGGGCCGTCGGGGGAGGGCGTGACGAGCCGGCGGGGTGCCAACCTTTCCGGGGGGGCGGCGGTACTTGAGCCGGGATGAGAGCGACGCCGAGCTCGCGCGACGATGCGTCGGGGGCGACCCGGAGGCCTTCCGGCCGCTCGTCGAGCGGTACCAGAAGGTGCTCTACAACGTCGCTTACCGGATGGTCCACGACCGCGAGGACGCTCGGGACCTCGCGCAGGGAGCCCTCGTGAAGGCCTACCGAAAGCTCGGGAGCTTCGACCCGGAGCGGCCGTTCTTCAGCTGGCTCTACCGGATCCTCGTGAACGACGCGCTGAGCTTCCTGGAGAAGAGGAGACCGACGGCGCCCCTGGAGGCGGAGCGGGACGCCGGCGCTCCGGGCGGACCGCACGAGGAGCTGGAGAGGCGCGAGCGGGAGCGCCGGATTCAGGCGGCTCTCCGGGAGCTCGCGCCCGATTCCCGGCAGGTGATCGTCCTCCGGTACTTCGCGGACCTTTCCTACGCCGAGATGAGCGAGGTGCTGGCGATCCCGGAGAAGACCGTGAAGTCCCGCCTCTTCACCGCCCGCCAGCGCCTGGCCGGGAGCCTCGGGGGGGAGGTGAGCCGTTGAGCGAGCCTGGCCGCGAGGAGCTGCTCCATGCGGAGCTGGACGGGACCGCCTCGGCCGCCGACTCGGCCCGCCTGCGCTCGCTCCTCGAGGAGGAGCCCGAGCTGGCGGCCCGGCTCGAGGCCCTCCGCCGCGCTTCCGGGGAGCTGGAGCGGGCCGAGCGGCTCGAGCCCCCGCCCGAGCTCCTCGAAGGAGTGATGGCCGCCGTCCGGGAGCGCTCGCGCGCGGAGGCCGTCCGGCCGGGCTGGCTCGAGGCTCTCCGCGGGCTCCTCGCCCCGGTCCCCCTCGCGGCGTGCGCGGCCGCGCTCCTTGTCGGCGTCGTCCTGGGCGTTCTCCTCCCGGCCGGCTTCGGCGCATCGCCCGCCGAGAGGGAGTCTCTTTCGGGGACAGCTCTGCCGCACGGGCGCCTCGGCGAGTCCGCGGACGCGCGCTCGGTCGCGTTCCGGACGTGGGAGGTTTCGGGAGAGGCCACGGCGCGGCGGGCGGGGGAGCTCCTCGTCGTGGAGGTGCGCCTCGACGCGCGGCGGCCGCTCGAGGTCCGGCTCGTCCTGGACGGTGCGGAGGTCCGGCCGCGCTCTTTCGAAAGGGTCGGTTCGGGAGAGGCGGACGTCGTGATGGGACGCGGCGAGGTCCGCATCGCGCACCCGGGCGGCGCGGGGCGCTACCGGATCGGCCTCGAGGTCGGGCCCCGCTCGGCGGGGGCCGTCCGCCTGTTCCTCGGCGACCGCGAGAGCGGCGCGCTCCCGTTCGGGAGAATGGGGCGATGATCCGCAGGGAGCCGGCGGGACTCCTCCAACCTTTTTCGCCGAGGGCGGTACTTCCATTCGATTCGGAACGACACGGAGGCGAGCCCGAGAGGAGCGGCTCCGGAGGAGAGGGACGATGAAGAAGAGCGTGGTCCTGACGTGCGTCGCGATCGTGGCCATCGGAGCGATCGCATGGTTCGCCCTGAAGGGGCTTCCCCCGTCCGAGGAGGGGGCCGAGGGGACGGTCGGGGCGGCCCGGCGCCACCAGTCGCAGCAGATCGGGAAGTCCGACGTCGTCATCGAGGACGCGGGAGTCCAGCAGTTCATGCAGTCCGACGTCTACGACAAGATGGTCAAGGACCCGAAGTTCGTGGAGGCGATGAAGAGCGACGCCTTCCAGGCCTTCCTGAAGAGCGACGCCTTCGCGTTCCTGAAGAGCGACGCTTCCCAGTCCGTTCTCAGGAGCGACGCGTTCCAGTCGGCGATGAAGAGCGACGCCTTCGGGATCGAGATCTTCAAGAGCGACGCGTTTCAGCAGGCGCTGAAGAGCGACGCGTTCTACGTCGTCCTGAAGAACGACGCCTTCAAGGAAGCCCTGAAGAACGACGCGTTCCAGTCGGCTCTGAAGAGCGACGCGTTCCAGGCGGCGCTGAAGAGCGACGCGGCGTCGCTTTCCGAGTGGATCAACAAGAGCGACGCCTTCAAGGCGGCGCTGAAGAGCGACGCTTTCGCCGGCTTCTCCAAGAGCGACGCGTTCCTCTCGGCTCTGAAGAGCGACGCGTTCCAGTCGGCCCTGAAGAGCGACGCCTTCATGCAGGCGCTGAAGAGCGACGCGTTCCAGACGGTGCTGAAGAGCGACGCCTTCCAGGCGGCGCTGAAGAACGACGCGTTCCAGTCGGCCCTGAAGAACGACGCGTTCCAGTCGGCGCTGAAGAACGACGCCTTCCTCTCGGCGCTGAAGAACGACGCGTTCCAGTCGGCGCTGAAGAGCGACGCCTTCCTGGGGGCGCTGAAGAGCGATGCGTTCCAGGCGGCGCTGAAGAGCGACGCGTTCCGGGAGGCGCTGAAGAACGACGCCCAGCTGATGAAGAGCGACGCCCAGGCGGTGCACTGATGGGCGGCTCGTCCGGATTCGCCCCGCGGTAGGCCCCGGCTCCCGGCCGGCCGGAGGCGCGCCAGGCGCGCCCCCGGCCGTTTTCGTTCTCGCGGAGGTGCTCGATGGCTCGATCGGTCCTTCTCGCCGCCCTTTCGGCGGCGCTCCTGCTCTCTTCGGCTCCCGCGGCGGCCCAGCTGGAGGTCCTCGAGACGCGGGACCTGCGCCTCGTCTCCCTCGGGATCGGGCAGGCGTACATCGTCCCGCACGTGGCGCGCTCGTTCGAGAACTCGCTGCGCTTCCAGCGGAAGCTCTTCGGCTACGAGCCGTCCGGGAAGGTCACGGTCTTCCTGAACGACTTCGCCGACTTCGGGAACGCCGGCGTGAGCGTCATCCCGCGGAACGGGATGATGTTCCAGATCGCGCCGTCGAGCTTCCACTACGAGGCGCTGCCTTCGAACGAGCAGGTCAACTGGACGATGAACCACGAGCTCGTCCACGTGGCGGCGTACGACCAGGAGACGAAGAAGGACCGGGCGTTCCGCCGGCTCTTCCAGGGCAAGGTGTCGACGGTCGCCGAGCAGCCCGAGACGGTCCTCTACACCTGGCTGACGGCGCCGCGGGCCTTCTCCCCGAGGTGGTACCACGAGGGGATCGCGACGTTCGTCGAGACGTGGATGGCCGGCGGGCGCGGACGCGCCCAGAGCGCCTGGGACGAGATGGTCTTCCGCGCGATGGCGAAGGACGGCAGCCGCTTCTACGACCCGCTCGGCCTCGTCTCCGAGGGGACGAAGGTCGACTTCCAGCTCGAGGCGAACTCGTACATGTACGGCGGGAGGTTCTTCTCGTTCCTCGGGTACCGCTACTCCCCGGAGCACCTCGTTCGCTGGGTGGCCCGGACGGAGGGCTCGGCGGCCTTCTACGCGGAGCGGTTCCGCGAGGTCTTCGGGACGTCGATCCCGGAGGCGTGGAGCGAGTGGATCGCCTTCGAGAAGGAGTTCCAGGCGAAGAACCTGGAGGCGATCCGCACCTACCCGATCACGCCGTACCGCGACCTGTCGCCGCGCTCCCAGGCGCTGGGCGGCGTGTCGCGGGGGTACTACGACCCGGACGCGAGGAAGATCTACGCCGCCTTCAACTACCCCGGCGTGGTGGCCCACCTCGGGGCGATCTCGGTGGACGACGGCTCGATCGAGAGGATCGCCGAGGTCAAGGACCCGCTGGGGTACTTCGTCACGTCGCTCGCCTTCGACCCGGATTCGAAGACGCTCTTCTACACGACGGACAACCACGAGTACCGCGACGTCTGCTCGCTCGACCCGCGCACCGGCCGCTCGAAGGTCCTGCTTCGGGAGGCGCGGATCGGCGAGCTCGTCTTCAACCGGGCCGACCGCTCGCTCTGGGGAGTCCGCGTCCTGAACGGCATCACGTCGCTCGTGAGGATCCCGCCGCCCTACGACGAGTGGAAGCTCGTCCGATCCTGGCCGTACGGGGAGGTCCCGTACGACCTCGACCTCTCGCCCGACGGCAGCCTCCTCTCCGCCTCGGTGTCGCAGGTCGACGGCCAGCACACCCTGCGTGTGATGAAGACCGCGGCCCTCCTCGAGGGAGACGCGACCCCGGTCGCCGTCACCGACTTCGAAGCGGCCATCCCGATGAACTTCGTATTCGCGCCCGACGGGAAGAGCCTCTACGGGAGCTCGTTCTACACGGGCGTCGCGAACCTCTTCCGCTTCGACCTCGCGACAGGCGAGAAGGTGGCCCTCAGCAACACCGAGACCGGCTTCTTCCGCCCGCTGCCGATGCCCGACGGGTCGCTCGTGGCCTTCCGCTTCACGGGGGAGGGCTTCGTCCCGGCGAAGGTGGAGGCGCGCGTCACGGAGGACGTCCAGCCGATCACCTTCTTCGGAAACGAGGTCTTCGAGAAGCACCCGGTGCTCGGGGAGTGGAAGGTCCCGCCCCCCTCCTCGGTCGACCTCGAGCCTCTCGTCACCTCCCGCGGGCCGTACCGGGCCTTCCGGAGCGTCGGGCTCGAGTCTCTCTACCCGGTCTTGCAGGGCTACAAGGACTCGGCGGCGGTCGGCGTCCGGCTGAACTTCTCCGACCCGGTCCAGCTCCACAAGGCGTCCCTCACCGCCTCCTATTCGCCGGACGGCGCGGTCCCGGGGGACGAGCGGCTCCACGTCGACGCCCGGTACGAGCGATACGACTGGAGCGCACGCTTCCGCTGGAACGCGGGGGACTTCTACGACCTCTTCGGCCCGACGAAGACGAGCCTGAAGGGCTGGTCCCTCGGGACGACCTGGCAGAAGGCGCTGATCTGGGACCAGCCGCGCGAGCTCCGGCTCAAGGTGGGCGCGACCTACTACGGCGGTCTCGACCGCCTTCCGGATTTTCAGGAGGTCGCGACCTCGTTCGACCGCCTCCTGGCGGTGAAGGCGAGGCTGCGCTACGAGAACGAGCGGCACTCGCTCGGGCACGTGGACCAGGAGAAGGGGCACGCCTGGGAGGTGGGCCTGTCGAACGACCTCGTCAACGGGAAGCTCTACCCGAAGGTTTGGGGCGGCTTCGACTGGGGCGTCGCGCTGCCGCTCCGGCACTCGTCGCTCTGGCTCCGGAGCGCTGCGGGCTACACGCCGCGGGAAGAGGGCCAGCCGTTCGCGAGCTTCTACTTCGGCGCGTTCGGGAACAACTGGGTCGACTATCGGGACGAGAAGCGGTACCGGGAGATCCTCTCCTTCCCGGGCGTCGACCTGGACGAGGTCCCGGGGAGCAACTTCGCGAGGTCGATGCTGGAGTGGAACCTCCCGCCCGTGCGGTTCCGCTCGGCAGGGACGGCGGACCTCTACGTCAGCTGGGCGCGGCCGGCCGTCTTCGCGACGCTTCTCGCCACGAACCTCGACCAGGTCTCCGGGCGGCACGTCGTCGGAAACGTCGGGGCGCAGGTCGACTTCCGGATCAACGCCCTCACCCGCCTCGAGCTGACGCTCTCGCTGGGCCAGGCCGTGGCGTTCGAGGACGGGGTCGCGCCCCGCCACGAGACGATGGTGTCGCTGAAGGTCCTCAAGTAGGCGCTTTCAGCGCCCGAGCGTCCATCCCGGGGCCAGGCCGTCCGGCATCTTCTCGAGGGCGGCCGCGAGGGATTCCGACCAGGCGGCGACGTCGAGGGGCCTCTCGAAGACGTCCTTCGAGAGGGCCGCCGCCAGCGCGGCGGAGGCCGCCTCCGGAACGCCCGGAAGGACCGACGAGGCGGGGGGCGGGACCTCGTCGATGACGTTCGCCATGATCCGTCCCAGGTCCTCGCCCCGGATCGCCCGGCGGCCGAGGAGCGCCTCGTAGCAGACGGCGCCGAGGGAGTAGACGTCGGTGCGCGCGTCGACGTTCCAGCCGTGCACCTGCTCGGGGGACATGTACTCCGGCGTTCCGACGACCATCCCGGTGCGCGTCAGCCCCTTCTCGTGCGCCAGCTCCTTGGCGAGGCCGAAGTCGAGCACCTTCACGCGGAAGCCCGCCGGGTCGTCGGCAAGGAAGAGGTTCCCGGGCTTGACGTCGCGGTGGACGACGCCTGCCGCGTGGGCCGCGGCGAGCGCCGCGCCGGCCTCGCGCGCGAGCTGGGCGACCTGGCGCGGGGTGCCGGTGCCGCACTCGAGGAGGACGTGCGCCAGGTCGTGCCCGCGGAGCATCTCCATCACGAGGAACGCGGTGCCGTCCGGAAGCTCGCCGGAGTCGAAGAGGCCGATGACGCCGGGGTGCGAGATCCGGGCGATCGTCCGCGCCTCGTGCTCGAAACGGGCCTTGAGCTCGGAGTCGCCGAAGTGCTCCGGCCGGATCAGCTTGATCGCGACGTCGCGCGAGAGGCGCGTGTCGCGGGCCGAGAAGACCGTCGCCATCCCGCCCTGCCCGAGGACGCGCTCGAACCGGTAGCGGCCGAGGAGCTCGTAGGGGAGCGGCCGGGGCGTGTCGAGCGGGGAGCCGTCGACGGCGCACTCCTCGGCCGCCTGGTCGTAGCAGCGTCCGCAGAGAGGGCAGACCTGGAGCGTCGCGATCCCCTGCTCGTGCATCTCCCGCAGCGTCGCCTCCCGCTTCTCGCGGAGCGAGGAGAGCTGCCGGCGCATGTGGGCCATGTCGAGCGCGGCGCCGAGCTGGTGCGCGAACCCGCCCACGAGCCGCCGTTCGGTCTCGCCCCAGACGACCGCCGGGCCCTGGACGAGGAGCGCGCCGCGGAGCTCGGAGCTCATCCCGGAGACGGGAACGACGACCGACCCTTCCTCCGACGGGAGCGGGCGCGGGGCGCCCGGCGCCCCGCCGCGGAGGTCGTCGATTCGCGGAGGGGCGAGGCCGGCGTCGGAGAGGGGGACGACGGCGTCGTCCCGCACTTCCCAGATGCCGATCCGCTCCGCGCCGATCGCGCTCGCGACGTCGGCGCCGAGCGCCTGGGACCAGCTCGCCACGTTCTCGGACGGCGCCGGGCTCGCCTCGAGGAGCCGCGCGATCTCGCCCTGGGCGTTCCGGAGGTGGCCGTTCGCGGTGGCGAGGTCGGCCGTCCGCTCCGCGACGACGCGCTCGAGCTCCTCGTTCCTCCGGCGAAGGACGAGCGTCCTCCCGCGGAACGTGGCGGCCACCGCGGCGACGAGCGCGAGGAGTACGGCGGCGCGGAACCACGTCGCCATCCAGAACGGAGGACGGACGCGGATCGGAAGGTCGACGACCTCGCCCCAGAGCCCCGACTCGTTGATCCCCTGGACGTGGAGCGTCAGGTCTCCGGCGGGGAGGTTCGTGTAGCGGAGCTCCGGCTCGCGGCGAAGCGGAAGCCAGCTTTCCTCGAGCCCTTCGAGGCGGGCGCGATAGGCCGTCCGGCCCCGGGCGCGGAACGAAAGGACCGCGACGCGGAAGGCGGCCGACCGCTCCGACCAGGCGAGCTCGAGGCGGTCGGGGAACGCGACCGTCCGCCCCGGGAGCCGGACCGACTCGACGACGACGCGCGGCGGGTGGGCGTTCGGACGGTGCGAGGCCGGGTCGTAGCGCGAGAGGCCGTCGACCGTGCCGATCCAGACGACCCCGTCGCGGTCGGTGTGGAACGCGTTGATGTTCGTCTCCCACCCGGCGAGGCCGTCGTCGGGCGTGAACGGCGTCACGGCGTCGCCTGCGCCGAGCCGATAGACGCCCCGCGTCGTCCCGACCCAGACCGTCCCCGTCCGGTCCTCGCCGACGAAGTAGACGTACGGGCTCCCGAGCCGTTCCGTCAGGAGCGTCCACGTCCCGTCGGTCTCGAGCCGCGCGAGGCCGCTGCCGCTCGCCGCCCAGAGGCGCCCTTTCGAGTCCTCGAAGAGCTTGTTCACGTAGGGGCTGCTCATCGCCGCGGGCGGGTCGGGGAGCGGGGCGATCGTCTCGCCGTCGCAGGCGGCGAGACGATTCCCGAACGCCGCCCAGACGCCGCCCGCGCGGCGCCGCGCCAGGGCGTGCGCCACGTCGATCCGCGAGCCGTCCGGGAGGCGGTCGAAGACGCGCCAGGCGCCGTCCGGGCGAAGGACCGCGAGGCCGCCTGCCGCCCGGCGGCTGCCGACCCAGAGCCGTCCGACCTCGTCGAAGACGAGTCCCCAGACGTCGGCGCTGATCGCGGAGCCGTATTCGTCGACCGGCCCGAGCCGCTCCTCGCCCGTCCGCCGGCGCTGCAGTCCGCCCTCCGACCAGACCCAGAGGCTCCCGTCGGGGCCGCGCTCGGCGCGGAAGACGAGCTCGTTCGCGAGCCCCT
>JAKLER010000007.1 GCA_022711615.1 Acidobacteriota bacterium | reverse complement strand
CGCCGGACGGCGAGGAGCTCTTCGGGATCTACCGCGGTCCGATGCGAACAGAGGTCGCCTTCGACGGGCTGCCGGGGCTTCCGCCGCAGGTCGTCGTCTTCCGCGGTCCGATCCTCCGCTGCTGCGCCTCGAACCGCGAGGCGGTCCACGAGATCCAGGACACCGTCCGCCACGAGCTCGGCCACTACTTCGGGCTCGAGGACGACGAGATGCCGTACTGACGGACCTCACGTGACGCTGCGCAGGCCCGTGCTCCTCGCGGCGCTCGTCGCCGGGATGCTCGTCCTCGGCGTGCGCCTCGCGGCGTTCGCGGAACGCGAGGAATCCCCCCTGTCCGGGTGGCACCTCTGGACCGAGACCGACGAGTGGGCAGCG
Source organism: Acidobacteriota bacterium (assembly GCA_022711615.1). Taxonomy (GTDB): domain Bacteria; phylum Acidobacteriota; class Thermoanaerobaculia; order UBA5066; family UBA5066; genus UBA5066. The sequence continues at coordinate 36,761 of JAKLER010000007.1, read as the reverse complement.
GTGCAGTCCGCGAAGAGGATCGCCTCGGGGAACGTCCTCGACGTCCCCGCTTTCCGCCCCTTCTTCTCGTGGCAGAAGCGCTTCGGGACGGAGGCGGAGTGGGACGCGGCGATGCCGCCGAACGTCTTCTACCAGGGCCCCGGCTACCCCTACCTGCTCGCGCTCGCGGGCGTGCCTCGCCCCGGGGCCGTCCCGCTCGTCCGCCTCGCCCAGCTCCTCCTCGCCGTCGTCGCCTCCGGGGCGCTCGGGGCGGCGTGCGCGGCGATCCTCGTCCGGTCGGGGCGCGGCCCCGTCCTGGCGGCCTGCGCCGGCGCCGCCGCCGGGGCGATGCACGGTCTCCTCGGCCCCCTCGTCTTCCTGGACGGCTTCCTCTACCGCGACGGCCCTGTCGCGCACCTCTCGGCGCTCCTCCTCGCGCTCCCGCTCCTCGGAGAGCGGCCGTCGGGACCGGTCCGCGGGGCGGGCCTCGGCCTCCTCGCGGGCGCTGCGGCCCTGCTGAAGCAGACTGTCCTGCCCCTCGGCCTCCTCGCGGGCGCGGCCCTCGCCGTCCGCGCGGACCGAGGCACGCGGCGCAGCGGGACCGTCGCGGCGTTCGCCGCCGGTCTCCTCCTCGCGCTCGCGCCGCTCGTGGCCCGGAACGTCCTGGCCGGGGCCCCTCCGTTCGCGTTCGACACCCGCCCCCTCGTCGGGATCCCGTGGGCGAACGCGCGGGGCGCCGACGGCTCGGGCTCGACCTCGCCCCTCATTTTTGAGGTGCTCCGGGAGGCTCGCGGCTCGACCCTCGCTGCGTCGGTCGGCACGCTCCGGACGTGGAGGGGCGAACCGCTCGGACTCCCCGCGCTCCTCGCCCGAAAGCTCGCGAGCGCGTTCCAGCGGGCGGAGATCGCCGACAACGCGAGCTTCGAGTTCTTCCGGGCCCGGCTGCCGGTTCTCGCGCGCCTCCCCCTCTTCACGCTCCTCCTCGGTCCCGGCGCCGTCGGGCTCGTCCTCTCGGCGCGCCGCAGCCTCTTCCGGAGAGGGGAGGGGCTCCTCGTCGCGGCGGCGGTCCTCGTCCCCCTCGGGGCGTGCGTCCTCGTCTCGACGACGACCCGCTACCGGTGCGGCGCCGCAGCGCCCCTGGCGCTCGGGACGGCGCTCTTGGCCGCTCTCGTCCTCGAGGCGGTCCGCGAGAGGCGGCTCTCCGGCGCGGTCGTCCCGATCGGCGCGGCCGCGCTCGTCACCGCCGCGGCGTTGCTCCCTCCCGCCGTGCCGGTCCGGCATGTGCGGTGGGCGGACACGATCGTGGCGGCCACGCTCGCGGAGGCGCGCGTCTCGCCCGAGGCGGGCGCTTCCGAAGTCCGGCGGTACCTCGCGGACCCGGGGGATGACATGGACGCCGCGAATGGCCGTCGCGCGATGGCGCGATGGCTTGCCGGAAGGCGGGACTGGACCCTCGTCGAGCCCGCCGGGGTCGCGCCCGCCGGGAGCAGGTACGTCTCCCCGGGTCCCTGAGGAGGCCCGAAAGGAAAAGGCCGGGCGTTTCCGCCCGGCCCTGGTGCTTGCTCTCTCGTGACGGTGCTCAGTGGCGCGGGCCGCCGTGGCCGCCCGGGCCGTCGCGGCGCGGGCCGCGCGGGCCGCCGAAGCCCGGCCGCGGGCCGCGGCCCCGGTCGCCGAAGCCGCCCTCGCGGCGGAACGGCGGGCGGTCGTCTCCGCCCCCCTCGCCCTCGGGCGGGGTGGCGTTCAGCCCGAGGCGCTCGACCTCGGCGGCCGCCTCCTCGGGGGTGAGCGCCTGGCGGCGCGAAAGCTTGATCTTCCCGTTGACCGGGTCGATCGCGATGATCTTCACCTTCGCCTTGTCGCCGAGCTTCACGACGTCGGTCGTCTCGCGGACGCGGCCGGGGGCGAGCTCGGAGATGTGGACGAGGCCGTCGAGGCCGGGGAGGATCTCGACGAAGGCGCCGTACGGCTCGACCCGCTTGACGGTCCCCTCGTACTCGGTGCCGATCTCGGGGACGGTCGTGAGGGCCTTGATCGCCTCGATGCACTTCTCGGCCGAGGCCATGTCGACGGAGGCCACGGTGACCGAGCCGTCGTCCTGGACGTCGATCTTGACCGAGAACTCCTTCTGGAGCGCCCGGATCGTCTTGCCGCCGGAGCCGATGACGTCGCGGATCTTCTCCTCGGGGACGTGGATCGTCAGGAGGCGCGGCGCGTAGGCGGAGATCTCGGGGCGGGCCGTCGGGATCGCCTTCTCCATGATGTCGAGGATGTGCATCCGGCCGGCCTTCGCCTGAGCGAGCGCCTTCTCGAAGACCTCGCGGCTGATGCCGGAGACCTTGATGTCCATCTGGAGGGCGGTGACCCCTTTGCGCGTCCCGGCGACCTTGAAGTCCATGTCGCCGTAGTGGTCTTCCTGGCCGGCGATGTCGGTCAGGACGGCCCACTGATCGCCTTCCGCGACGAGGCCCATCGCGACCCCCGCGACGGCCGACTCCATCGGGACGCCGGCGTCCATGAGGGCGAGGGAGCCGCCGCAGATCGTCGCCATCGAGGAGGAGCCGTTCGACTCGAGGATGTCGGAGACGACCCGGATCGTGTAGGGGAACTCCTTCGGCAGGACGGCGTCGATGGAGCGCCAGGCGAGGCGGCCGTGGCCGATCTCGCGCCGGCCGGGGGACCCGAAACGCTTCACCTCGCCGACGGAGAACGGCGGGAAGTTGTAGTGGAGGAGGAACTTCTTCTCGAACTCGCCCTCGAGGTCCTCGATGAGCTGGGTGTCGTCCGAGGTCCCGAGCGTGACCGTGACGAGCGCCTGCGTCTCGCCGCGCGTGAAGAGCGCGGAGCCGTGGGTGCGGGGGAGGACGCCGATCTCGACCTCGATGGGGCGGACCTCGTCGAACGCGCGGCCGTCGAGGCGCTTGCGGTCGCGGAGGATCGTCTCGCGCGTCATCACCTCGACGAGCTCGGAGACCGCCCGCTTGACCTGGGCCTTCTTCTCCGGCTGGTCGTCCGGCACGACGGAGACGGCGGCCTTCTTGACCTCCTTGATCTTCGCGTACGACTCGATCTTCCCCTTCCAGGTGAGGGCCTCCATCATCGGGCCGTCCCAGTTGCGGCGGACCTCGGCCATGACCTCGGCCGGGACCGGCGCGGGAGGCGTGAAGGCCTGCTTGACGACGCCCTGGCGGCGCTGGAGCTCCTCGATCGCGTCGATGACCTTCTGGAGCTCGCGGTGCCCTTCGAGGATCGCCTCGAGCATCAGCTCCTCGGAGCACTCCTTGGCCCCCGCCTCGACCATCGAGACGGCCTTGCGGGTGCCGACGACGACGAGGTCCATCACGGACTCCTCGCGCTCCTTCTTCGTCGGGTTGAAGACGAAGCGGTCGCCGATGCGCCCGACGCGGACCGCGCCGAGGATTTCCGTGAACGGGATCGGGTTCACGGCGAGCGCCGCGGCCGTGCCGTTGATCGCGAGGACGTCGGGGTCGTTCTCGCCGTCGGCCGAGAGGACGAGGGCGACGACCTGCGTCTCGAAGGCGTATCCGGCCGGGAAGAGCGGCCGGATCGGCCGGTCGATCATCCGGCAGGTCAGGATCTCCTTCTCGGTGGGGCGTCCCTCGCGCTTGAAGAAGCCTCCGGGGATGCGCCCGGCGGCGTACTGGTATTCCTTGTACTCGACCGTGAGCGGGACGAAATCGACGTCCTTCGGGTCGCGCGCGTAGCACGCGGTGACGAGGACCATGGTGTCGCCGAGACGGACGACAGCCGAGCCGTCGGCCTGCTTGGCCACCTTTCCGTTCTCGATCGTGAGGGCACGGCCTCCCACCAGGGCGGTGACGGATTCCTTCATCGTTTCCTTCTTTCGGCCGGGGAGGCCGGGGCGCGGCCCCGCGCCGGCGCAGCTCCTACTTGCGGAGCCCGAGGCGCTCGATCAGGGCCTTGTAGCGCGTCACGTCGCGCTTCTTCAGGTAATCGAGCAGGCGGCGCCGCTGGCCGACCATCTGGAGCAGTCCGCGGCGGGAGTGGTGGTCCTTCGCGTGCGTCTTGAAGTGCTCGGTCAGGGCCGTGATCCGCTGCGAGAGGAGCGCCACCTGCACCTCGGGGGAGCCGGTGTCGCCCTCGTGCCTCTCGAAGGCCTTGATCGTTTCCGTCTTGGGAGTGATGGTCTGGGCCACGGTTCTCTATCCTTCTCTTCTCAATCTCGAACGGCAGAGGATAAGGTCCGCCGTCGATCGGGTCAATTTCGGGGCCAAGTCTCTGTCCGGTGAGAAGATGCCGTCTGGCCCGTTGTCGGTCCGCGTGTCTGGAAAGGGAGCCGGAGCCGGGCCGACAGGCCCCGGTTCCCCCGGGAACATTTCAGTCTTGTAGCACGATCTTCGGCTTCGCGAGGGCGAGCGCGCCGCGGCCGAGCGGCTCGAGGTGACCGAGGGCGACGAGGTCGCCCTCGGCGAGGAGCCGGACCCAGGGTGCACCGGTCGCGTCCGTCGGGACGCGAACCGGCACGGCGTGCCCTCGCCGCACCTTTGCCGCCTCGCCGGGAAGGAGGGCGAGGGACGGAAAGGGGAGCGGGACCTCCGCGAGAGGCATCCACCAGGGGGGCGCGGTCCTCTCGGCGGGGGCGAGCGCCTCGAGCGCGGGGAGCGTCCGGGCCCGATCGAGCGAGAACGGGCCGATGCGCGTCCGGCGAAGGGACGCGAGGTGCGCTCCGAGGCCGAGCTCCTTCCCGACGTCGTGAGCGAGAGACCGGATGTAGGTGCCGGAGGAGCAGTCGACGTGGAATCGCGCCACGTCGCCCGAGACCTCGACGGCGTCGAAGCGCGTGATCCGGATCTTCTTCGGCAGATGGGGAACCGCCTCGCCGCGACGGGCGAGCTCGTAGAACTTCTTCCCGCCGATCTTCTTCGCCGAGAACGGCGGAGGGGCCTGCTCGAACTCGCCGACCCAGCGGGAGCAGGCGGCCCGCAGCCGCTCCTCGTCGGGCCGGGGGTCGGGGTGTGGCGTTCCGACGGGGGTCCCTTCCCGGTCGTAGGTGTCGGTCTCCACGCCGAACCTCATCGTCCCTTCGTAGCTCTTGTCGTAGCAGGTGAGGAACGACTGGAGGCGGCCGGCTCGGCCGACGCACAGAACGAGAAGCCCCGTCGCGGCGGGGTCGAGGGTCCCGGTGTGCCCGACGCGCCGCGTTCCGAGGAGGCGGCGGACGGCGTCCACGACGTCGTGCGAGGTCATCGCTTCCGGCTTGTCGACGAGGAGGAGGCCGGACGGCCCGTCGGCCGAAGGAACGCTCATCGCGGCTCCGCGGCGACCGCGGCGGCGAGCGCGCGGGAGATGTCGGCCTTTACGGACTCCCATGTCCCGTTCACGCGGCAGCCAGCGGCGTTCCGGTGGCCGCCTCCGCTCCGCTCGGCGGCGACGGAGCGAACGTCCACGGAGCCCTTGGAGCGGAGCGAGCAGCGGAAGACGCCCGTCTCGTCGCTCTCCCTCACGAGGGCCGCGGCCTTCACGCCGTCGATCCCGCGGGCCCGGTTCACGAGCCCTTCGCCGTCCGCCGCGTCGGCGCCCGACTCGGCGAGGAAGCGCTTCGGCAGGGAGACGAGCGCGACGCGCCCCTCGTCGTGGAGCTCGAGCGTGCCGAGGACGAGCGACTCGAGCTTCACGGTCGAGAGCGGCTTCGCCTCGAAGAGGAACTCGTTGACGACGTCGGGCCGGACGCCCTCCGTCACGAGCCGGGCGCCGAGCGCGAGGGCGCGGGGCGTCGTGTTGCCGTAGCGGAAGGAGCCCGTGTCGGAGACGAGGGAGACCCAGAGGTTCGTGGCGATCGCGGGCGTCATCGGCCACTCGAGGCGGTCGAGGAGGTCGGCGACGACCTCGCCGACGGCGGCGGCCGGCTCGATGACGAGGTTGTGGGTGGCCCATCTCGTGTTGCCCGGGTGGTGGTCGACGTTGACGGTCGTCCCGGAGAGGAGCTCCGGAAAGCCCGGCCGCTCGGCCTCGGGGCATTCCATGACGATCGCGGCGTCCCAGGCGGCCGGCCAGTCGGGCGGAAGGGCCTCGGAGACCGCGACGTCCGCGACACCTGGCATCCCGTCGTAGGAGCTCGACCAGCGGTCGCGCATCACGACGTGCGCTTGCTTCCCGCGCGCGACGAGCGCCTGAGCGAGAGCCAGCGCCGAGCCGAGCGAATCGCCGTCCGGGTTCCGGTGGCCCGTCAGGAGGAACCGGCGGCCCGAGGAGAGGAGCGCGGTGACGGCCTCGAAGTCCGTCACGCTCACCCCTTCTTCTCTCCGTCGTCGTCTCCGCCCTCGCCCTCGGGATGCGGCAGGTGCCGAAGGAGCTCCTCGATGCGCGCGCCGCGCTCGAGGCTGTGGTCCTCCTCGAAGCGGAGCTCGGGGGAGTGGCGCAGTCGGCAGTTGCGTCCGACCATGCCGCGAAGCATCGGGGCAGCGCGGTTCAGCGCGGCGACGCTCTTCTCGAACGCCCCTTCGCCCCCGAGGACCGAGACGAAGACCCGGGCGGAGCGGAGGTCGGGGGAGAGGACGACGTCGGTGATCGTCGCGAAGCCGACGGCGGGGTCGGAGACTTCGGTCCTGAGGAGCCGGGCGAGCTCCTCTCGGACGACGTCGGCGACCTGGCGGGGACGGCGGCGTTCCTTCACGAGGCCTCCTGTTCGGCTCCGAACGAGGAGCCGACGGCGCCGACGTCCCCGTATTCGAGAAACTCGCTGCGCAGCGAGGTGAGCTCGACTCCGGACTCCTCGGCCCACGCCTCGACGAACTCGACGACCTTCCCGAGGAGCGGCTCGAGCCCGGAGCGGTCCGGGCCGACCGCGGCGACGCCGACGGCGGCGCGCTGGAGGAGGTCGTGGTGGGCGACCTCGGCGGCCGAGATCTCGAAGCCGCCGCGCAGGCGCGCCTTGAGCGGCCGGAGGAAGGCCCGCTTCTCCTTGAGCCCGCGGCAGGTCGGGAGGTGGAAGTCGAAGACGGCGAGGGCGACGACCATCGGTTCTCCGGGACGACGAGGCTCCGGGGAGTCCTCCCCGGGGCGCGAGCCCCGGGGAGGACTTCCGGCCCTACGTCAGCGAGGCGGCGACCTCCTCGGTCACGAAGGCCTCGATGACGTCGCCGACTTTGACGTCCTGGTAGCCGGCGATTCCGATGCCGCACTCGAAGCCGCTCTTGACCTCGGAGGCGTCGTCCTTGAAGCGGCGCAGGGAGCCGATCTTCCCCTCGTAGATCACGCGGTTGTCGCGGAGGAGCCGGGCGTTCGCGCCGCGCGGGATGACCCCTTCGACGACCATGCACCCGCAGATGAGGCCGATCTTCGGGATGCGGAAAGTCTCGCGCACCTCGGCGCGGCCCTTCGCGACCTCCTTCTGGACGCTGTCCAGGAGGCCGGCCATCGCCTTCTTGATCTCGTCGGTGAGGTTGTAGATGACCGAGTAGAGGCGGATGTCGACGCCTTCCTTCTCGGCGAGCTCCTGGGCCTTGCGCTCCGGCCTCACGTTGAAGCCGATGACGATGGCCTCGGAGGCCGAGGCGAGCAGGACGTCGTTCACGGAGATCGCGCCGACGCCGGAGTGGAGGACGTTCACCTTCACCTTGGCCGTCGACAGCTTGTTGAGCGACTGGGTGATGACCTCCTCGGAGCCGTGGACGTCGGCCTTGAGGATGATCGGGAGCTCCTTGACCTCGCCCTTGGCCATCCGGCTGAAGAGCGAGTCGAGCGAGAGGCGCGAGGACTTGGCCAGGGCCTCCTCCCGCTCCTTCTGCTGGCGGAAGCCCGTGACCTGCCTGGCCTTCGACTCGTCGTCGACGACCTGCAGGGAGTCGCCCGAGTTCGGGATGTCCTCGAAGCCCATGACCTCGACGGGGGTCGCGGGGCCCGCCTCGGAGACCCGGTTCCCGCGGTCGTCGAGCATCGCGCGGACGCGGCCGACGGCCGATCCGGCGAAGAAGATGTCGCCGACCTTGAGGGTGCCCTGCTGGACGAGGACGGTGGCGAGGGTGCCGCGGCCCACCTCGCGCCGCGCCTCGAGGACGACGCCGCGGGCGGGCCCGTCGACGGCGGCCTTGAGCTCGAGGAGGTCGGCCTGCAGGAGGATCATCTCGAGGAGGGCGTCGATGCCGATCTGCTTCTTCGCGGAGATCTCGCAGGCGACGATCTCGCCGCCGTACTCCTCGACGAGGACGCCCTTGTCGGCGAGGGCCTGCTTGACCCTCATGACGTTCGCCTCGGGCTTGTCGATCTTGTTGATGGCGACGACGACAGGGACCTTCGCCGCGCGGGCGTGGTCGATCGCCTCGACCGTCTGCGGCATGACGCCGTCGTCGGCCGCGACGACGAGGACGACGATGTCGGTCGCCCGCGCGCCGCGGGCGCGCATCATCGTGAAGGCCTCGTGGCCCGGCGTGTCGAGGAAGACGATCGCGCGGCCCTTGGCCTGGACGCGGTAGGCGCCGATGTGCTGCGTGATGCCGCCCGCCTCGCCCTCGGCGACTTTCGCCTTGCGGATGGAGTCGAGGAGGGACGTCTTGCCGTGGTCGACGTGGCCCATGACCGTGACGACCGGGGCGCGGGGCTTCTTGTCGGCCGTGGAGGCGGCGCTCTCCGCGTCGGCTTCCGTCTGGGCCTGCTGGCGGGAGAGCTCGAGGTCCTCCTCGAACGAGACGACCGCGGCCTCGATGCCGAAGTCGCGGGCGACCTCGACGGCGAGAGTCGGGTTCACGGGGTGGTTGATCGCGGCGAGGATCCCGCGTCCGAGGAAGGCCTTGACGAGGTCCTTCGCGAGGATGCCGGTCTTCTCGGAGAGCTCCTTGACGGTGACGCCCTCGGAGAGGAAGACCGGGCCGCTCTGGTCCTTCTTGACCTCCACGACGTCGCCGGTCTCGGTCATCATCGTCCGCTTCCCGGCGCGGCGCTGGGCCGACTTGGAGATCGGGCGGTTCGGATCGACTTCCTCCCCTTCGCCGGGGATGGCGCCCGGGACGTCCTCGTACGTGTCCTCCTGGTAGGTGCCGAGGAAGTCACGGACGTTCGTGGCGAGGGCGGAAGCCTCCTTCGTCCGAAGCTTCTTGGAAGCGGTCTTCTTGTCGTCCTTCTTGGGCGGGACGGCGCTGCCGCCCTTGACCGCGTCCTTGCGGCGACGGTCCGGGGTGCCGGGGACGGGCGGCGGCATGGCCGGAGCCATCGGTCCGCGACCGAGTCCACCGGGCCGGGGAGCGAAGCCGGGGCGCGGGGCGAAGCCGGGGCGCGGGGCCATCCCGGGCCGCATGTGAGGACCGGGAGCCGCGACGGGCGTCGCGGGGCGCGCGACGGGCGCTCCAGGGGTGGGGCGGGCCACCGCGCGGATCGTCGCGGCGCTCGGCGGCGCGATGACGGCGCGGCCGGAGACGCCGGACCTGGCGGCCGGGGCGGCGGGGGTCTGGGGAGCGGGCCGCTGCGCGACCGGCGGGGCGGAGGAGGCCGCGGACGAGAGCGGAGCGGAGACAGGCTGGCTCGAAGGGGCCGTCGCCCTCGGCGCGGTCGGCTCGGACGCTCGCTTGAGGATTCGCCCCAGTGCGCCGGACGGGGCCGGAGGCCGGGCTCCGGGCGTCGCCGGCTTCTGGGCGGCGGCACGCAGGCTCGCGGCAGACGCCGTCTGGATTCCGCCGGTGGGGCGCCGGATGGCGCCGCTGGCGGATCCCGCGGCTCCCGCACCCGGAGCGGTCGCGCCGGCCGCTGCTGCGGCGGCGGACGCGGAAGGGGCCGTGGTCGCCGCAGGCGCGGGCGGTGCCGTGCGAGTCGTGGCCGCGGACCGGCTCGGGGCGTGCCTCGCCGGGTGCGCGGCCGGCGCCGTGGGGGGCGCTGAGACGGGTTCCGGCGGGACGGCCCGGGGTGCCTCCGGGGCCGGCGCCGGCTCGGCCGCGACCGGAGGTGTCACCTCGGCCTGAGGGGGCTCCGGCTTCGGCTCCGCGGCCTTCTCGACGACGGCGGCCTCGGCCGTCGCCTTGGCGGCGGGCGGCTCGGCAGCGGGCTCCGGCCGGGCGAGAGGCGCGGTCTTCGCCGGGGCCGGCTTCCGGGGGGTGGGCGGCGCCTCGACCGGAGCGGGGGGCTCCGGCGCGGCCGGCTCGGGAACGGTCGGAGACTGCTCCGCCACGACCGCCGGGACCGCGACGGGCTCCGCGGGTGCTGCCACGGCCTCCGCTTCGGGCGCCGACTCGGTGTCCGGCGCCTTCTCGACGATCTTGATCCGCTTCAGGGCGGCGCGTTCGGCCTTCGGCTTCGGCGTCCCCGCGGCTCCCGCGGAGGGAGGGGGGGCGACCGGCGTCTGCCGGACGATGAGCGTCTTGGGAGCCTGGGTCTTGCCCGTCAGAATCGCCTGGGCGGTCCCGGGGTCGAGCACCGAGTCGGCGGACTTGACGTCGACGCCGATCCCCTGCAGAAGGAAGAGGACCTCCTTCGCGGGCTTTCCCATCATCCGGGCGAGCTCGGTTACGGTGAACTTCGCGGACATCGTCTTCACTTCTCGGGGTTCTCCGTATCCGGCCCGGCGTTTCCGGGCTCCTCGCTCGCCGTCTCTTCCGACTCGTCCGCGGGACCGTCCTCGACGTCGGGCTCGGAGGAGCCCTCGTCGTCTTCGCCCGTCTCTTCTTCCGATTCCTCGTCGTCGGAGGCGAGGAAGTCGTCCTCGTCCTCCTCGGTCTCCTCGGCCGGAGCCGATTCGAAGGCGCGAAGGGCCTCGAGGGCCTCCTCGCGCGAATCTTCGTCCGCGATCGCGGCGTCGAGGCGGCCCATGGCCTCCTCGTCCTCGCCGGTGTCGGCGTCGAGGACCTCGCCCACCGTCTCGAATCCACCGGCCGCGAGCGCCTCGAGCGCCGCCGGCTCAAGGCCCGCGACGTCCGAGAGCGCGGTCCCGCGCCGCTGGGAGGCGAGGAGCATCCGCTGGAGGGCCTGGGCGACCTGCTCCTTCACGGCCTGCTCGCTCTTGATGTCGATCCGGGCGCCGACGAGCGCGGAGGCGAGCCGGACGTTCTGCCCGCGCTTGCCGATGGCGAGCGAGAGCTGGTCCTCCTCGACGATGCACTCGAGGGTCGGAAGCGTCTCCTCGCCCTCCTCGACCGTCTCCTCTTCCGCGGCCATCAGCGAGACGCGCGTGATCTTGGCGGGGGAGAGGGCGTTCTGGGCGTACGCGATGATGTCTTCCGAGAACTGGATGATGTCGATCCGCTCTCCGCGCAGCTCGCGGGTGATCGCCTGGACGCGCGCGCCGCGCATGCCGACGCAGGCGCCGACCGGGTCGACATCCCTCTCGCGGGAGGAGACGGCGACCTTGGCCCGGTCACCCGGCTGGCGGACGCAGCCCCGGATCACGACGGTCCCGTCGTAGATCTCGGGGACCTCCATCTCCATGAGCTTCATGAGGAGCTCGGGAGCGGTCCGCGAAAGGACGACCTGGGCGCCCTTCGGGTTCCGGTGGACGTCGACGAGGACGCCCCGGACTCGCTCGCCCTGCGTGTAGCGCTCGGCGCGGGACTGGTGCTCCCTCGGGATCACGGCCTCGGTGCGTCCGAGGTCGACGATCATGTCTCCGCGCTCGAAGCGCTTCACCGTCCCGGTGATCAGGTCGCCGAGCTTCGGAGCGTATTCGTTGTAGATGTTGTCGCGCTCCGCCTCGCGGACCTTCTGGTAGAGGACCTGCTTGGCGCTCTGGGCCGCGATGCGCCCGAGCCCCTCCGTCGACCGGAAGAGCCGTATCTCGTCCCCGATCGCGGCGGCCTCGGGGCCGACCGGCGAGGCGGCGCCGTCGGGGTCGTGCACGATCTGCCAGCTCTGGCCGGAGAGCTCGCCGGCGAGGAGCGCGGGGACCTCCTCAGGGAGGAGCTCGATCCAGGGGAGCCGGACCTCCTTGTCGGCGTCCGTCGCGACCGGCGCCGGGGGAGGAGCGACCATCCCGATCGGGAGGTCCTCCGGGTCGATCGCAGGGGGGGCCGGGACCTCCGGCTTCGTCTTCTGCTCGACGATCCGGTAGGGGGTCCAGGCCGTCAGCTCGCCCGTCGCCGGGTCGAATCGCGCGGTGATCTCACGGACTTTGTAGACCTTCCGCGCCGCCGTCGCGACCGCCTCCTCGAGAGCGGAGACGAGCCGGTCGAGCTCGATCTCCTTGTCGCGCGAGGCGGCCTTGAGGGCGTCGAGCATCTCGATCGCCTTTGTCGGGGGCGGGGCCTTGGCCGCCTTGGCGGCCTTCGCGGAGCGGGCCGTCCTGGGCCGGGAGGCGGTTGTCGGGGCCTCGGTCGAGCTCATCGTGTCGGGTTTCTCCATGCGCGGCGGTGTCCGGTCGGTCTCGGGTTCAGAACTCTGGGATCAGGCGGACGACCTTGACGTCGCCGAACCGAACAGTGTAACGGCGCTTTCGGTCTTCGTCCATGACGACGAGCGACTCGCCTTCGACGGCTTCGAGAGGCCCCTTCATCCGCTTCGCGCCGTCGACCGGCACCTCGGTCGAGACGCGAACGCGGCGGCCGGCGAATCGCCGGCAGTCGTCGAGCGTCCAGAGCGGCCGATCGAGGCCCGGAGACTCGACCTCGAGGAGCCAGGAGCCCGGGATCGTCTCGTCGCCCTCGAGGATCGGGTCCGAGAGGCGCGAGGCGGTTTCGCAGTCGTCGAGCGTGACGCCTTCGGGGCGGTCGATGGTCAGGGTGAGGCGCCCCTTCCGGGCGCCCGGGACCCATGCGACGTGACAAAGCTCGAGGCCCTTCTCGGCGAGGGCCTCTCGTATGCGCCCGAGGGTCTCGGCGCGAATCGGAAGTTCGGGTCGTGTCAGCGTCGTCACCAATGAAAAGGGCGGGCGTCGAAGCCCACCCTCAAGCCCTTGAAAGTCAGCTCCCAGAAGGTGATTCATACCACTGCGCCGCCTTCCGGGCAAGCCGGTGCCGGGTAAGATGGAGCACCGGAGAGCCGCCGGGCGTGGCACGGAGTTCCCATACGCCGGGCCGAGCGCGCTTTCGTGTCGCCTGAACGAGAATTGAAGACCTCCTTTCCAGGCCTGCTCGGCCTCGATCCGTCCCGACCCGGGGACCAGACGCCCGTTCCCTGGCCGCCGCCGGGCGGGCTCGATCCGGTTCACGATCCCTTTGCCCGCCCGGCGGCCGAGGAGGACGAGGCCCCCGTACCGCTGCTGGCGCTCGACCTCGAGGAAGCCGTCGCGGCGGAGGCGGCTCCGTCTCGCTGGAGCTTTACCCGCGACAGGGCGGTCTTCCTTTCCGTTCTCCTGCACGCGCTGTTCGGCCTGTTCGTCCTCCTGGTCCCGCCCGCCGAGCGGCCCGCGGACCCCGACGAGCTGCCGCCGGATCTTCTGGGGCTCAACAAGCTCTGGGCCGCGCCCCCTCAGAACCCGCCGATCCCCGTCCATTTCTACCCGGCGCCCGGGCCGAAGGCTTCGGAGCCGGGGCCGAACCCGCGGCTTTCCGACCTCGATCGGAAGGCGGGTGGGGGCGATCCGCGCCTCCCGAAAGCGGATACGCCGAAGGCGGTCGCCGGTCCCGGAATCCGCGATCTCGCTCCGGGCCGGCGCGGGCAAGGACGAGGGCCGGAAGACGAGGCGCGCGCGGCCGCCGAGGCCGCCCGCCTCGCGGCCGCGGCGACCGCGGTGGAGCGGGGGGCGGGAGGCGGGGCGCCGAACGTCTCCGAGGACGGGAAGGGAGCGCCCGCCGCGAAGGGGCTCGCGGGACTCTCGGCGAGCCCTCTCCGGCAGATCGGGCCGGATCAGGCCGCGCGCTCCGGAGCCGCGCCCGCGCGGCAGGGCTCGCCGGGCGGAGGCGGAGACGAGGGAGGCGGCTGGGAGTCGGAAGGGGGCTTCGTCGACCCCGGACCCCTCTCCTTCGACACGAAGGGTTACGACTGGGGAGCGTACGCGGCGGAGATGATCCGCAGGATCAAGCGGAACTGGGAGATTCCGAAGCTCGCGCACTACGGAATGAAGGGGCGGCTCGTGGTCCGTTTCTACCTGCTGCGGGACGGGCGGGTCGAAGGGCTGCGCCTCCTCGTGTCGTCCGGAGTTCCCCCGTTCGACAACGCCTCCATGCAGGCGATCCGGAGCTCGAACCCGTTCCGGCCTCTTCCCGCCGACTTCCCGAATCCCCGGGAGGGGGTGACGATCACGTTCCTGTACAACATCCGCCCGGAAGACGAGGGGAAGCCTGGTGCGCCGGCGGAGCCGCCACGCCCCCTCCTTCCCAGATAGCTTCCGGCGGGCGACAATCTCGAGTTCGACCCCGGCCTGAACGACGCTGCTTTGCCGGGCATGGGCCTTGCTTTGAAGGCCTTCGATGGAGAAAGAGACCATGCAGACCCGGACCAAGGTCCTCTCGTTCACCGCGCTCGGCCTCGCGGCGGTCGTCTTCGGGATGATCCTCGCGGGAAGCCTCGATTTCACCCGCACCGCATCGGCCGACTCTGCGGCTCCGACGACTGCGCCCGCCGCGGCGAGCGCGCCGGCGCACATCGCCTCCGCCAGCCTCCCGTCCTTCGCGGACATCGCCGACCGCGCGATGCCCGCCGTCGTCTCGATCCGATCCACCGACATCATCAGGCCGGACCAGAACCGCCGGGGCATCGAGCGCTTCTTTGGCGACACGCCGTTCCACCCGTTCCTTCCGGACCGCCGCCAGGGCTCCGGCGAGCCCGAGGAGGAGCAGCAGCAGTCGGGCGGGACCGGGTTCCTCATCGAGGCCGACGGCTTCGTCCTGACGAACAACCACGTCATCGACGGGGCCGAGAAGGTCGAGGTGACGGTCGGGGAGACCGAGATCTTCAAGGCGAAGATCGTCGGTCGCGACCCCGCCACCGACCTCGCGCTCCTGAAGATCGAAGGAGACCGCCCCTTCCCGACGCTCCCGCTCGGCGACTCCGACCGGATCCGCGTCGGCGAGTGGGTCATGGCGATCGGCGACCCGCTCCAGTTCGAGAAGACGGTCACGGTCGGCGTCGTGTCCGGGAAGGGGCGCGCCCCGCGCCTCTCGGAAGCGACCCGTTCCTTCGAGAACCTGATCCAGACCGACGCGGCGATCAACTTCGGGAACTCCGGCGGCCCGCTCGTCAACGCCGCGGGCGAGGTGATCGGCATCAACACCGCGATCTCCCGTTTCGCCCAGAACATCGGCTTCGCCGTTCCGATCAACGTCGCGCGCCGCCTCATCCCGCAGCTGAAGGAAGGAAAGGTCGTCCGCGGCTACCTCGGAGTCTCGATCGGCCCCATCGACGCCGACCTCCAGGCCGCGATGGGCCTCCCGAGCCGCGACGGAGCGCTCGTCCAGTCGGTCGAGAAGGGAATGCCGGCCGACAAGGCGGGGCTTCGGCACGAGGACGTCATCGTCCGCGTCGACCAGACGCCGGTGCGGAACAACCGCGACCTGATCGACTACGTCTCGAGCAAGCGCCCCGGGACGAAGGTGACCCTGACCTTCCTGCGGGGAGGCAAGGAGATGACCGCCGTCGCCACGCTCGGGACGCGCGCGGAGGAGGGCGAGACGGCCGAGCCGGAGCCGGCCGAGGACGAGCACCGCGAGAAGATCGGGATTACGGTCGAGGAGCTGACGCCGGCGTCCCGGAGGAGCTACTCGATCGGCAGCGAGATCGAGGGGGTCGTCCTGACCCACGTGAAGAACGTCTCGGCCGCCGCGGACGCAGGCTTGCGCGAAGGCGACGTCATTCAGGAGGTGAACGGCCGGCCCGTCGGGACGGTCGTCACCTTCCGGGCCGAGCTGAAGAAGGCCGGGGACGCGCGGTTCGCGCGCTTCTACGTCCATCGCCCCGGGCCGCGGCCGGCGAACTTCGTCGTCGCGGTCCGCCTCAAGGACTGAGCCGCAGCCCCGTCCGGGGGCCGGTCCGAACGCCCCGCGCCGTCCGGCGCGGGGCGTTCGCGTCTCCGGCGGAACGCCGACGCGGGTTTCGAGGCATCATCCGGGGCGGTGAACGCCGAGACGAAGGTGCTCTACGACATCCGGACGGAGCCGGCGCCCGTCGGCGGGACGATCGTGAGCGGCCTGGGCGGGGTTCTCGTCGGAGTCGTCCTCCTCGCCGTCGTCTGGCGTCACAGGCAGCGCGCCGCGCGAACGTTCGCGTTCCTCTGGATCCTCGGCTGGGGCGCGCTCTCGGCCTTCACCGTGTATGGGATCTCGTCCCGGCATCGGGACGCGCGCGGCTGGCTCGAGAGCCGATCCGTCGAGGTCGTCGAAGGAAAGGTCGACCAGCTCTCGCCGGCGACGTCCGACCAGAAGGGGATCGAGACGTTCCGGATCGGCGACCGGCTCTTCCGGATCGAGGACGGGCAGACGAAGACGCCCGGGCTGAACCGGAGCTCGGTGCGGGGCGGGCCGATCCGGAGCCGGGCGACTGTGAGGCTGACGGTCCACGACGGCACGATCCTCCGCGTCGAGGAGCTGGCGCCTCCGCCGGCCGAGCCCTCCGCGCCCTGAAGGGGCTCGGGCCGCGCTACGAAGACGCGAGAGCCGGGTCGAGCGGCGCGGGCGAGTGCGGCGCGGCCGGGGCCGGGGTCGCGGAGGAGACCGGGACGAAGTCGTGCCGGTTCGCCCGGACGACGCGACCGCCCTCGTCGCGCACGACCCTCTCGTAGTAAGCGTCCCGCTCGAAGGGCTCGCGGCCGGCGGAGCGGATGAGGCGCTCCATCTCGAGGCGCGAGAGACCTGCCTCGGTCGTCGCCCCCGCCGCGTGCGTGATCGTCTCCTCCGTTACCGTCCCGACGAGGTCGTCGGCTCCGAAGCGGAGCGCGACCGGCGCGAACTTCTCGCCGATCTGGACCCAGTAGGCCTTTACGTGCTCGACGTTGTCGAGGAGGAGCCGGGCGGCGGCGATGACGCGCAGGTCGAGGGTCCCGCTCGTCGCCGGGAGGTGCGCGAACGGCGTCCCGTCGGGGTGGAACGCGAGCGGGACGAAGCCGAGGAACCCCTTCGTCTCGTCCTGGAGGCCGCGGATCCGGAGGAGGTGGTCGACGCGCTCTTCATCGGTCTCGATCGACCCGTAGAGCATCGTCACGTTCGTCTTCACGCCCTCGAGGTGGCAGAGGCGGGCGATCTCGAGCCACCGCTCGCCGTCGATCTTGTTCGTGCAGATGACGTCGCGGACCCGTTTCGCGAAGATCTCCGCGCCGCCGCCGGGGCAGGAGTCCATCCCGGAGCCCTTCAGCTCGCGGATCGTCTCGACGAGGTCCTTCTTCCCGACACGCGCGAACCAATCGAGCTCGACCATCGTCCACGCCTTGATATGGACGCCCGGGAAGCGGGCGCGGAGCGCGCGGAGAAGCCCGGGGTAGTACTCGTACGGGAGCGAGGGGTGGAGCCCACCGACGACGTGGAGCTCGGTGATCCCGTCGTGCCAGCCTGCCGCCGCCTCGCGGACGGCCTCCTCGATCGCCATCGTGTAGCCGCCGGCAACGCCCGGCTTGCGCGCCCAGGCGCAGAGGCCGCAGTCGACCCAGCAGAGGTTCGTCGGGTTCAGGTAGCGGTTGACGTTGTAGTAGCCGCGGTTCCCGTGGCGCCGCTCGCGCTCGTGGTTCGCGAGGGCGCCGACGCCGAGGAGGTCCGGCGAGCGGAAGAGGACGAGGCCGTCCTCGAACGAGAGCCTCTCGCCGGCGAGCGAACGCTCGGCCACGCGGCGGAGCGCCGGGTCCGCGAGCCGCCCGAGGAGCCGTTCGGGCGGCTCGGCCGGCGGCGCGGCTGCAAAGGGCTCCGCCGGCGCGCCGGCGCCGGA
The DNA here is from genome assembly GCA_022711615.1 of Acidobacteriota bacterium. Taxonomy (GTDB): domain Bacteria; phylum Acidobacteriota; class Thermoanaerobaculia; order UBA5066; family UBA5066; genus UBA5066. Next base: position 19,043 of record JAKLER010000007.1, on the reverse strand, counting down.
GGGCGTCACTCGGGGACGTCCTCCACCGAGTCGGGGCGCGAGATCAGCGGCGGCAGCTGCTGCTCGGCCACCGCCTTCGGGTGGAGCTCGTCGTGCCGACCCTCGTAGCGGTCGTAGCAGGCTCGGCAGAAGCGGTAGTCGGGGCGGAAGGCGTAGTCGACGACCGTCCCGACGGCGAGGAGCTCGTCGGCGCCTTCGCCGCACGAGTCGCAGGAGCCGGTCATCCTGAGGAGCTTCCAGACGGGTCCGGACATGGCGCGGAGTCTACCGGACGGGCGGGCGGGTCCGCTCCGGCACGGCGACCAGGAGGAGCCCCGCCGCGAGCAGGGCGACTCCCGCCCCGGCGAGGAACGCCGTTCGGGACCCGAACCAGGTCCAGAGGAGGCCGAAGCCGGCGCTTGCCGGGAGCGCCGCCAGCCCCACGGCCCCGTGGAACCATCCGAAGGCGCGCCCGCGGCTCTCGGGAGGGACGACGTCGGCGACGAGCGCCCGCTCGGCCCCCTCCGAGAGCGCGGCGTGGACCGAGTAGACGGCGAGGACGACGAGCAGGGCGGGCGGAGTCTTCACGATGCCGAAGAGCGCGTAGCAGGCGGCGTAGAGCGTCCAGGCGGCGAGGAGGACCCTCTTCCTCCCGTGCCGGTCCGAGAGGCCGCCGCCCCATGTGCCGAGGGCGGCCCGGATCGCGTTCGAGAAGGCCCAGACGAGAGGGAGTCCGGCCGCGGAGATGCCGACCTCGCGCGCCTTCAGGAGGAGGAACGTGTCCGACGAGGCCGAGAGCGTGAACAGGGCGACTGCAGCGACGGCGCGGCGAAAGGCGGGCGGGAGCGGGGCGGCGGGCGTGCGGACGACCGCGGCGGCTGCCGCGGGGCGCGAGGTCTCCCGGACGCCCAGGACGAGGACGAGGAGGGCGAGCGCGGCCGGGACGGCGGAGAGCGCGAGGACCGTCCGGAGAGGGAGCGCGAGGAGGCCGAGGAGCGCCGCGGCGAGGAGCGGCCCGGCGACCGCGCCGGCGTTGTCCATGGCACGGTGGAGGCCGTAGGCGGCCCCTCGGCGGTCTGGCGGCGTCACCTCGGCGATGAGGGCGTCGCGCGGGGCCGAGCGGACTCCCTTGCCGATCCGGTCGAGGAAGCGGACGAGGAGGACGTGCGGCCAGATCGAGGCGAGGGCGACGAGGGGGCGGACGGCCGAGGAGAGCGAGTACCCGGCGACGACGAGCGGCTTGCGCCGCACGGCGCGGTCCGAGAGCCGGCCGGAGACGACCTTCACGGCCGCGGCTGTCGCCTCGGCGATCCCCTCGATCACGCCGAGGGCCGCGGCGGGAGCGCCCGGGAGGGAGGCGAGGAGGAGAGGCAGGAGCGGAAAGATCATCTCGGACGAGGCGTCGGTCAGGAACGACACCGCGCCGAGGGCGACGACCGTCCTCGGGAGGCGGGAGGGAGAATGCGTGCCGGTGCTGCTCTCCACGACGGCCTTCATTCTGCGTGTGGACGCCCTCTCCGAGAAGGACGTGGCGGCGACGCTCCTGACCCGGGATGCGGGGGTCCTCCGCGCCGCGTTCCGGGGGGCGCGCCGCCGCTTCCGCCGGGGAGCGCTCCTCGAGCTCCTGACGGAGGTCTCCGTCACGCTCTTCCGGAGGGAGGGGGCCGAGCTCGTCCGCGGGGACGGGCTCGAGCTCGTCAAGAGCGCGTTCGGCCTCGCTTCGAGGCCCGAGACCGCGATGCTCCTGCCGTACGTCGCGGAGAGCCTCTCGACGTTCCTCCCGGAGGCCGAGGCGGCGCCCGAGGCGTACCGGCTCGCGCGCCACGTCCTCGACGCCCTCGAGGAGGGCGCCCCGCCGACGCTCGCCGCCCGCTATTTCGAGACCTGGCTCCTCCGCCTCGCCGGTCTCCTGCCGGGCGGGACGGAGTGCGCCTCCTGCGGTCGGAGCCTCGCGAGCGGAGGCGCCCGCTTCGACCCCGAGCTGCCCGGCCTCGTCGGCGACGAGTGCGCCCCCCCCGGAACGGTCCCCGTCTCCGGCGCGGCGCTGCGCCTCCTCGCCGACGTCCGCCGGTCGCGGCTGGACGACCTCGCGCGGCGAGGGGCCGGAGATCCCGAGTCGCTCCGCGCGCTCGACGCCCTGCTGCGCGAGGTGCGCCGTCGGTTCCTCGGCCACGAGCTGAAGAGCCACCGCTTCCTCGACAGCCTCTCGGGCGGCCCGTGACGCGGGCGTCCGGCCCTGCTAACCTCCGCTGCTGCCGCAATTTCGCGCGCCTCAGACCGGAGCGAGCATGGACTTCCAGACGCTGATCCTGAAGCTGTCCGAATACTGGGCCTCCCGCGGGTGCATCCTCGAGCAGCCCTACGACACGGAGGTGGGCGCGGGGACCATGCACCCGGCGACGTTCCTCCGGGTCCTCGGCCCCGAGCCGTGGCGGTGCGCCTACGTGCAGCCGTCCCGCCGGCCGGCCGACGGGCGCTACGGCGAGAACCCGTTCCGCCTCGTGAAGCACTACCAGTTCCAGGTCGTGATCAAGCCGTCGCCGGCCGACATCCAGGATCTCTACGTCGACAGCCTCCGGGCCATCGGCATCGAGCCGGCCGAGCACGACCTGCGCTTCGAGGAGGACAACTGGGAGTCGCCGACGCTCGGCGCCTGGGGCGTCGGCTGGCAGGTCCTCCTGGACGGGATGGAGATCACCCAGTTCACCTACTTTCAGCAGGCCGGCGGCATCGACCTCGCTCCGATCACCGCGGAGATTACCTACGGGCTCGAGCGGCTGACGATGTTCCTGACGCGGACCCGGAACGTGATGGACATCGAATGGGCGCCGGGCGTGCCGTACGGAGAGGTGCGGAGGCAGGACGAGTTCGAGGTCTCGAAGTACGGCTTCGAGGTCGCCGACACCGATCTCCTCCGGCACCTCTTCGAGAGGCTCGAAGCGGAGTCGGGGCGCTGCCTCGCGGCCGGGCTCGTCGTCCCCGCCTACGAGACCGCCCTGAAGTGCTCGCACGCGTTCAACCTCCTCGACGCGCGCGGGGCCGTCTCGGCGACCGAACGCGTCGGCGTCATCAAGCGCGTGAGGGACCTCGCGGTCGGCTGCGCGAAGGCGTGGGTCGCGGCGCGCGAGAGCCTCGGGCACCCGCTCCTCCCGAAGGAGACGCCGAGGCCCGAAGCGGCCGAAGCCGGGAACGGGGAGGCCTGAGATGTCAGAATTCCTGCTCGAGATCCTCGCCGAGGAGATCCCCGCGGGCGTCCTGTCGCAGGCGCGCAACGACCTCCTCCGGGGTCTCGCCGACGCCCTCGCCGCCGAGCGGATCGACGGGACGTTCTTCGCCCACTCCACGTCGCGCCGCCTCGTCCTCTTCTCTCGCGACCTCCCCGAGGTCCAGGAGGACCACGAGGTGGAGGCCATCGGGCCGTCCGTCAAGGTCGCCTTCGACGCGGAGGGGCGTCCGACGCGCGCCGCCGAGGGCTTCGCCCGCGGGCAGGGCGTCGCGGTAGAGGCTCTTCGCGTCGTCGCGACGCCGAAGGGGGAGTACGTCTCGGTCCGGAAGGTCGTCGAGGGGCGATTCACCTCGGAGATCCTCGGCGAGGTCGTCCCGACGGTCGTCGCGAAGATGTCGTTCCCCCGGATGATGAGGTGGGGCGACGGACGCGACACCTGGATCCGGCCCGTCCACTCCGTCGTCTGCCTTCTCGACGGGCTCGTCGTCCCGGTGACGCTCTTCGGGATCGAGTCGGGACGGACGACGTTCGGCCACCGGACGCTCGCGCCGGGCCGGATCGTCGTCGTCGGCGTCGACGACTACCTCGCGAAGCTCCGCGCCGCTCACGTCGAGCCGGACTACGGCGTAAGGCGCCGGACGCTCCTCGAGAAGGCCGAGGCCCTCGCCTCCGAGGCCGGCTGCACGCCGGTGGAGGACAGCGCGCTCCTCGACAGCCTCGCCCACCTCGTGGAGTGGCCCGGCCTCGTCCGCGGCTCGTTCGAGGCCGGATACCTCGAGCTCCCCGAGGAGATCCTCGTCACGGCGATGCGCGAGCACCAGAAGGTCCTTCCGACGCGCGACGCTTCGGGCGCGCTCGCGCCGCATTTCCTCGCCGTCGCCGACCACGTCGGCGACCCGATGGGGCACATCGTCCGCGGAAACGAGTGGGTCCTGAACGCCCGGTTCGCCGACGCCCGCTTCTTCTGGGACGAGGACGGCCGGGTCCGCCTCGAGGACCGCGTCCCCCGCCTCGCGCGCCTTTCCTTCCAGGAGAAGCTCGGCGACACGCTCCGGAAGGCCGAGCGGGTCGAGGCTCTCGCCTCGCGCCTCGCCGGCGACCTCGGCCTCGGGGAGTCCGCCGGCGAGGCCGCCCGGGCGGCCCGCCTGGCCCGGGCCGACCTCGTCACCGACATGGTGCGCGAGTTCCCCGACCTCCAGGGGGTCGTCGGAGGGCTCTACGCCCGGAGGGACGGCGAGGGTGAGGCGGTCTGCCGGGCCGTCTACGACCACTACCGCCCGGCCGGCGTCGACGACGCCCTTCCGGCGGAGCCCGTCGGCCGCGTCGTCGCGCTCGCCGACCGGCTCGACACGCTCGCCGGCTTCTTCGCGCTCGGCCTCGTCCCGACGGGCTCGCGCGACCCGTACGCCCTCCGGCGGGCGGCGCTCGCCGTCGTCCGGATACTCCTCGAAGGAGGGCACCGGCTGGAGCTCCCGTCCGCGATCGCCGCCGCCCGGCGCCTGCACGAGGTGTCGGGCGCCTCGGAGGAGGAGGTCGTCTCGACTCTCCACCCCTTCCTCCTCGAGCGCCTCCGCTTCCTGCTCGAGCGCCGCGGCCACCGGCACGACGAGATCGAGGCCGTCCTCGCGACTCCCTGCCCCGACGTGACCGACGCGGCCGAGCGCGTCGCCGCCGTCTCGCGCGTGAGGCGCCAGCCCGACTTCGGCGCTCTCGCCGCCTCGTTCAAGCGCGTGCAGAACATCCTCGCCCAGGCGGGCGTGACGTCGGGCGGCGAGATCGACCCGTCGCTCATGAGCGACGACGCGGAGAGGCAGCTCGCGAGCGACTTCTTCCAGGCCCGCGGGATCCTCGACGAGCTGATCGGCGCGCGCCGGTACGACGAGGCGCTCTCGGTCATGGCCTCCCTCGGGCCGGTGCTCGACCGGTTCTTCGTCGACGTCATGGTCCTGGTGGAGGACGAAGCCGTGCGGCGCAACCGCCTCTCGCTCCTCGCCGCGATGCGCGACCAGTTCTTCCGCGTCGCGCGGCTGAGCGAGATCCAGGAGTAGGGTCCCGGCCCCCGGCTCCGCCGCCTCCCTTCCGGGAAGCGGCGGAGCCGGCCGAGGTCGTCCGTGCGGCCGCTGCGCGCGATCGCAGTATCCTCCCGGCCCGAAGGAGAAGAAGCCATGAGAACCACCCGGCGAGCCGTCGCCCTGTCTGCCGCATTCGCGTTCGTGCTCTCCGCCGCTCCGGTGGAGGCCAGGGAGCTGGCGGGGGCCTCGATGCCCGACACCCTCTCGGTGGCCGGGAAGACGCTGAAGCTGAACGGAATGGGGCTCCGCAAGAAGGCCGTGTTCAAGGTCTACGTCGGCGGGCTCTACCTCGAGGCTCCCTCCTCGGACGCCGCCGCGATCCTCGCCGCCGACGCGCCGAAGGCGGTCCGGATGCACTTCCTCCGGAGCGTCGACCGCGGGAAGCTCGTGGAGACGTTCCGGGAGGGCTTCGCGGCGAACGCCGGCGCGAAGGCCCAGGCCCAGAAGGCGGGGATCGAGAAGCTCCTCGCGACCGTGACGGACGTGAAGGACGGATCGGTGACGACGTACGTCTACGCGCCCGGCGCCGGGACCGTCGTCAACCGGGACGGTAAGGACGTCGCGACGATCGAGGGGAAGGAGTTCGCCGAGGTCCTCTTCTCGCTCTGGCTCGGGCCGAAGCCGCCGTCGGAGGACCTCCGGAGCGGAATGCTCGGGCGCTGAAGGTCCCGCGGAGTCGAATCGGAGCGGGGCGGGTACACTCCCGCCCCGTCATGAACCTCAACGAGCTCTCGTCGCTCCTCTCCGAGAAGAAATTCGACGTCGTCGAGAACGCCGTCAAGGACGCCCTCCTCGACGCCGAGGAGAACGCGGAGCTCCTCGCGGCGGCGTTCCGCGGCCTCGCCCGCGCGTCCGGCCAGAAGGGGCGCCTCCAGGGCCTCTCCACGCTCGCCGACGCGACGCTGCGCGGCCCGGGCACGTCTCCCGCGGCCGCCCGCCTGCGCTGGGGCCTCCTGAAGGAGGCTGTCCGGGCCGGCGCCACGCCGTCCTCGCCGGAGGGCTTCCACAAGCTGTTCGAGGAGGCGATCCGTGCGGCGTACCCCGAGTCGGCGTCCCTGACGACGTTGCTCGGGCGATTCCGGTTCCTCGAGTCGAAGGAGCCGGCGGACGGCCTCGCGCGCGTCGAGCGCGCCGAGAAGTGGCTCCCCTTCGAGGTCGGGCGCTGCTTCTTCATGGCGGTGCGGGGCGCCGGGAAGGTCGTCGAGACGAACTTCGCCCTCGACGCCGTCCGGGTCGACTTCGAGAAGTCGGCCGGAGTCTCCATTCCGATCGGCGTCGCGGCCAAGAGCCTCACGCCCCTCCCCGAGGGGCACTTCCTCCACGAGAAGCTGACCGCCCGCGAGGCGCTGGCCGAGAGCGTCCTCGCCGACCCGTCGGAAGGGCTTCGGAGGCTCCTCGACTCGTTCGGGACGGCGCTCCCGGTCTCCGAGGTGAAGGAGGCGATGGCCGGCCTCGTCCCCGAGGAGCGGTGGACCTCGTGGTGGACCGCGGCGCGCAAGAGTCCGCACGTCGTCCTCCACGGCTCGGGCAAGAACGCCTCCGTCGAGTGGACGCGGACCTCGCAGGCGGCCGACGCCGCGATCCTCGCGAAGTTCGGGAAGGCGCACACGCCCGAGTCCCGCCTCGACTTCTTCCGGAAGAACGCGAAGCGCGACGCGGCGCTCGCGGCGAAGATGGGGGCGAGGCTCGCCGAGGACGCCCGGGCGCTGCGCGACGCGAACCCGCCGCTCGCGTACGAGATCGCGGTCGCGATCGAGAAGGTGGAGGGGGCCGCCCTCGGATTCGCGCCCGAGGACCTGGTTCCCGAGGCGCCGCTCCCGATGCTCGGCCGTATCGGGGACCGCCTCGCGCGGGAGCGCTTCCTCGAAGGTCTCCTCGCCTCGAGGCCGGAGGACGGCGCCCGCCTCGTGGCGGACTGGTTCTTCCGCGAGGAGGACGCCCGGACGCTCGACCTGATCGACCGGCGGCTCGCCGAGGTCGAGCCCTCGACGCGCGAGGCGACGCTCGAGAAGCTCCTCAAGTCGCCCCGGAGCGGGCCGAAAGCGTTCCTCTGGTTCGGCCTGCGGGCCGCCCAGGACGACACGTTCCGGGCCCGCCTCACCCCGACGGTGCTCGGACGGCTCCTCGACGCCGCGTCGTGGGAGGACCTCGGGGGCGGACGCGCGAAGCTCCGCGAGCTCTTCGACCGGACCGGGGTCGCGGCGGCCTGGCTCGTCAAGCAGGCGACGCTCGAGGAGGCCCAGCAGTTCCTCCAGGCGCTCGACCGTCACAACGAGCTCGAGCCGCACCGCCGCGCCGCGCTCTTCGCGGCGGCCGAGATGCGATTCCCGGATCTCCGGAAGGGAGGGGACGACAGCTTCTTCGTCACGGCGGAGGCGCTGGAGGGGAAGAAGCGCGAGCTCGAGAGGCTCGTGGAGGTCGACATCCCGGAGAACACGAAGGGGCTCGCGATCGCCCGGGCCGAAGGGGACCTCTCGGAGAACTTCGAGTACCAGGCCCGCAAGCAGCGACAGCAGGACCTCGGAGTCCGCGTGGCGCGCCTCCAGGAGGAGCTCCGCAAGGCCCGCGTCCTCGACCCGTCGACGGTCGACACGACGGAGGTGAGGCCCGGCACGCGGGTGACGCTCCGGCTCCTCGGCGGGCCCCGGGAGGTGACGCTCCTCGGCCCGTGGGACTCGAAGCCCGAAGCCGACGTCTACTCCTACCTCGCCGACGCCTCCCGTGGCCTCCTCGGCAGGAAGGTCGGGGACCGCGTCTCCTTCCTGGGAGACGAAGGGCTCATCGAGGCGATCGAGGTCTGGAGGAGCGCCTAGCGCGGCCCTCGCCGCCGGGCTCTGGGCCCGCCGTCGAGATGCCGAGGGGGACCGGAAAGGGCGTTCGCTACACTCCCCGGGTGAGGTCCCGAGTCCTCGCCCGAGCCCGCCGGATCTGGAAGGCGATTCCCCGTTGGGCGCTCTGGGGCGCGGCCGGTCTCGTCCTCCTTTTCGCCGTCGCCTCGGCGTTCGTCGTCGCCTACTACGCGCGCGTCGTCTCGCGGACGATGGACGGGAGGCGCTGGAACCTTCCGACACGGCTCTACTCCGACGCGTGGGTCCTCCGCCCCGGCGACGCGCTCGGCCCGGACGACGTCGAGAGGCGGCTCGCTCGGCTCCGGTACGCGCCGGTGGCCGAGCTCCCCGTCTCCGGCGGCCGGTACCTCCGCACCCGCAGCCGGATCTTCGTCGGCGTCAACCCGCGTGAGACGGCCTACGGGCGCTCTCCGGGTCTCGCGGCACGGATCGACTTCTCCGGCCGCAGGATCTCGGCCCTCCGGCGGGAGCCGGACGAGGCGCCGATCCCCTACGTCGTCTTCGAGCCGGAGGTCGTCGGCTCCGTCTTCGACCGGAAGATGGAGGACCGGACGCTCGTCCGGCTCGAGAGAGTCCCGAAGGTCGTCGTCGACGCGATCCTCACGACGGAGGACCGGGACTTCTTCACGCACGCGGGGCTCGACCCGACCCGGCTCGCCGGCGCCCTCCTGCAGGGGATCGCGCGCGGGCGCAAGGTCCGCGGGACGAGCACTCTCACCCAGCAGCTCGTCAAGAACCTGTTCCTCACGCCCGAGCGGACCCTGCGGCGGAAAGCCGTGGAGGCGCTCCTGGCCGTCATCCTCGACGCGAAGTACGGCAAGGAGGAGATCCTCGAGACGTACCTCAACGAGATCTACCTCGGGCAGCGGGGCGCGGTGTCGGTGACGGGCGTCGAGGAAGCGGCCCGCTTCTACTTCGGCAAGCCGGTCTCGCAGCTCGACCTCCCCGAGTCCGCGATGCTCGCCGGCCTCATCTCCTCGCCGGGGCGTTACTCCCCCTTCCGGCACCCCGAGCGGGCGAAGGCCCGGCGGGCGCTCGTCCTGAAGTGGATGCTCGAGGAGCGAAAGATCGACAAGGCCGCCCACGATGCCGCCCTCACCGCGCCCCTGACCCGTGTCTCGAAGCCGATGACCGGCATCGAGGCGCCGCACTTCGTCGACTTCGTCCTGACCCAGGTGTCCGAGTCCCGGAGCGACCTTTCGGGAGCGGGCCTCTCGATCTACACGACGCTCGACCCGGACATGCAGGAGGCGGCGCACGCGGCCGTCCAGGAGGGCCTCGAGGAGCTCGAGAAGCGGTTCAAGCGCCTGCGGACGGCCGAGGGGGACCAGAAGCTCCAGGCGGCGCTCATCGCGCTCGACCCTCAGACCGGCTCCATCCGGGCGCTCGTCGGCGGGCGCGACTACCAGACGAGCCAGTTCAACCGTGTCGTGCAGGCAAAGCGACAGCCGGGCTCCCTCTTCAAGCCGTTCGTCTACCTGGCCGCGTTCGAGAGGCGCGACCTTTCGCCGCCCGTCACTCCGGTGACGATCCTCCAGGACTCCCCGATCGCCCTCGTCTTCGGGAAGACGGAGGAGGAGACCTGGTCCCCGCGCAACTACGACGGGGAGTTCCTCGGCCCCGTCACGGTCCGCAAGGCGCTCGAGCAGTCTCGCAACATCCCGACGGTCCGGCTCGCCGTCTGGGAGACGGGAGCGGGGAAGACGCTGCTGCCGGACGTGATCGAGGCCGCGCGAAAGGCGGGGATCACGTCGCGGATGAAGGCTTATCCGTCGCTCGCGCTCGGGTCGTTCGAGTGCACGCCGATGGAGATCGCCGCGGCCTACTCCGTCTTCGCGAACGGAGGGATCCTCGTGAAGCCGAACGCGCTTCTCGGCCTCGTGGGGCCGGAAGGACGCCGCATCGAACGAAAGGACGCTCCTCTCTCCCGGGCCGCCGATCCGGCGGCCGTCGCCGTCCTCGACTCGATCCTGGAAGGCGTCGTGAACCGGGGCACGGGGGCCTCCGCGCGCGGGCGCGGGGCGCAGGGGATCTTCGCCGGCAAGACCGGGACGACGAACGACGGCCGCGACGCCTGGTTCATCGGCTTCTCGCCGCGGCTCCTCGTCGCCGTCTGGGTCGGCTTCGACGACAACCGCGGGCTGAACCTCTCCGGCTCGACGGCGGCGGTCCCGATCTACTCCGGCTTCGTCCGCCGCCTGCCCGCCCACTACTTCGAGGAGCCGTTCCCGCAGGTCCCGGGGACCGTGAGCGCCTCCGTCGACCCGACGACCGGGATGCTCGTGACCGAGGAGTGCCCCACGTCCGTGAACGAGCTCTTCGTCGCCGGAACGGAGCCGACCGAGCGCTGCACGGTGCACGCGTCCGGCGGCTGGCCGTTCGGCGGCGGAGACACGGCTGGGCCCTCGGCCGGCGATCCGCCGTGACCCGGGCGCGGTTCGACGTCCCGGGCGTCGACCTCGACCTCGTCGCGCGGAGCCACGGCTGGTACGACCTCGCGCCGTTCACGTGGGACGAGGCCCGTCGGACCCTTTCCTTCGTCTTCCTTGCCGGCGGGGCCCCCGAGCGGGTCGTCCTCTCGGCGCGGAACGGCGGCGTCCGGGTCGTCGCGACCGCGTCGGTCCGCCTCGCCCGCCCCGTCGTCGCCCGGGTCCTCGACCTCGGCTCGGAGCTCGGGCCGTTCCACGCGCTCTGCGCCGAGCGGCGGGACGAGGGGTTCGGATGGATCGCCGAGCGGCGCGCGGGCCGCGTCCTGCGAGCGCCGACGCTCTTCGAGGACGCCGTGAAGGTCCTCTGCACGACGAACTGCTCCTGGTCCCTGACGCGCTCGATGGTGACGCGGATGGTCGGCGCTTTCGCCCGGGGCGGGGCGTTCCCCGACGCGGCGTTCCTCGCGTCCCTACCGGAGCGGCGGCTCCGCGAGGAGCTGAAGCTCGGGTACCGAGCGCCGTTTCTCCGCGCGTTCGCCCTGCGCGTCGCCTCCGGCGCCCTCGACCTGGCGGCGTGGGAGGACCCTGCCCGCTCCGATACGGAGGTGGCCGAGCTCGTCCGCGCGGAGAAGGGGTTCGGCCCGTACGCGGCCGAGACGCTCCTGAGGCTCCTCGGGCACCACGGCCACCTCGGCCTCGACTCCTGGTCCCGGAAGAAGGTCGCGGAGCTGAGGTTCGGGGGCCGGCCGGTGAAGGACGCGCGCGTCGCCCGCTTCTACGCCCCGTTCGGGCGCTTCGCGGGCCTGGCGTTCTGGCTCGACGTGACGCGGGAGTGGCACGACGGTCGGGAGCGGCTCTGGCCGTAAGCCCGGACTCGACGCCGGCGTTCACCCGCGGCGCGGCTCCGGGCCGCGCTCCTACAATGCAGGGTGGAGGATCCGATGAAGAAGGTGCCCGGTCCGTTCCGGAAGTTCGTCGAGACCTACCCGGAGTGCGGGATGACCTACGAGGCTCTGGCGGCCGCGAGCCGCGAGGCGGCCGGCTTCCCGGAGAAGGACGCCGAGCTCCTCAAGCTCGCGCTCGCGATGGGCTCGCGCCTCGAGGGGGCGGTCCACTCGCACGCCCGCCGCGCGCTCGAGGCGGGCGCCGCGGCGTCCGAGGTGCGCGGCGTCGCGCTCCTCGCGCTGACGACGCTCGGCCTCCCGCACGCGATGATGGGGACCTCCTGGATCGAGGACGTCCTGCGCGAGGCGGAGAAGGCCGTGGAGAAAGCGGCGAAGAAGGCCGGGAAGAAGACGAAGAGGCGGAAGTAGGGCCGGCGGCGCGACGGTCGGACCGCACGGCGGCGGAACGCGTCCGCGTCGAGCGCGGCGCGCGGGGGGGACGGTGGGATGTCGGGAATTAGGGAGAGGCTCGAGGCGCTCGGCCGCCTCGTCGGACACACGCCGCTCGTCGCGGTCGACGTCACTTACCGCGGGAATCCGCGCCGCGTCTACGCGAAGGCCGAGCAGTTCAACCTGACCGGGAGCATCAAGGACCGGATGGCGCTCCACATCCTCCGGCGCGCGCGCGAGAGCGGGGCGCTCTCGCCCGGGGCGCCGATCGGGGAGGCGACGAGCGGGAACACCGGCATCTCCTTCTCGGCGCTCGGGACCGCCCTCGGCCACCCGGTGACGATCTTCATGCCGGACTGGATGAGCCAGGAGCGCAAGGACCTGATCCGCTCCTTCGGCGCCGAGGTCCGCCTCGTGAGCGCCGCGGAGGGCGGGTTCCTCGGCTCCATCCGCCTGAGCGAGGAGTGGGCGGCCCGCACGCCCGGAGCCTTCCTCCCGTGCCAGTTCGCGAACGAGGCGAACGTCGAGGCGCACGCGACGACGACGGGGCCGGAGATCCGGGCCCAGCTCGCGGTGCTGGGGCTCAAGCCCCACGCGTTCGTCGCGGGGGTCGGCACCGGCGGGACGGTGATGGGGACGGGGCGCTACCTCAGGGAGCAGGACCCGTCGGTGCGGGTCCACCCGGTGGAGCCCGCGAACTCGCCGACGCTCCACACGGGCCACAAGGTCGGCAAGCACCGGATCCAGGGGATCTCCGACGAGTTCATCCCGGCGATCGTGAAGCTCGACGAGCTCGACGAGATCGTCAGCGTGGACGACGGCGACGCGATCGTCCTGGCGCAGCGGCTCGCGCGCCACGGCCTCGGTGTCGGGATCAGCAGCGGCGCGAACCTCCTCGCGGCGCTGAAGGTCCAGGAATCGCTCGGAGCGGACGCCGTCGTCGTCACCGTCTTCAGCGACAGCAACAAGAAGTACCTCTCGACGGACCTCACGCGGGAAGAGCCCCTCAAGGAGGGCTCGATGGCGCGCGAGGTCGAGGTGACGGGGATGGCGGCGGTCGTCCGCCACTGCCCCTCCTGCGGGGCCGGCCCGGGCGCGAGCTGACGGCACGGCCCGGCGGCGCGCCGCCGGGCCGCGGCCGCTCCGGACTCCTACTTCTTCCGGGCCCTCAGCGACGCGATGTCCCGGACGGCGGCGATCGCCGCGTCGACGTGCGCCTCCGTGTTGAACGGGCCGATCCCGAAGCGGACGGCGCCGTGGATCCTGTCCGTCCCGAGGTGCTCGTGGACCATCGGGGTGCAGTGGAGGCCCGTGCGGCAGGCGATGTCGTGGTCGACGTCGAGCATCGTCCCGGTGTCGGCCGCCTCGAGACCCTCGACGTTGAAGGAGAGGACGCTGATCCGCTGCTTGCCGGGGACGTCGTCGGCGCAGTAGAGGACGACGCCGTCGATCGCGCGGAGGCCGTCGCGGAGCTTCTTCCAGAGCGCCATCTCACGCGCGTGGATCGCCTCGATCCCCTGGCCGAGGACCCAGGTGACTCCGGCGTTCAGGCCCGCGATCCCGGGCAGGTTCGGCGTGCCGTACTCCATCCGGTAGGGGTACTCGTCGAGGTGGTGGCGCTGCGCGCTCTTGACGCCGGTGCCGCCCGCGCGGGTGTGGCGGATCTCGACCCCCTCGCGGACGTACATGCCGCCGATCCCCATCGGCCCCATCAGGCTCTTGTGGCCGGTGAAGCAGATGACGTCGGCGCCCATCTCGTCGAGCTTGACGGGGACGGCGCCGCCGGACTGCGAGACGTCGACGATGAGGTGGACGCCCCGCTCGCGGCAGACCTTCCCGATCGGGGCGAGGTCCTGGAGCGTGCCGATCACGTTCGAGCCGTGGTTCATCACGACGGCCTTCGTGCCGGGGGTGATCCGGTCGATCACCTTCTGCGGGTCGACCCAGCCGTCGGCCTCGAAGTCGACCCAGTCGACCTTCACGCCCTGCTCGTGCTCGAGCATCCAGAGCGGGCGGAGCGTGGCGTTGTGCTCGAGGTGCGTCGTGACGACGTGGTCGCCGGGCGCGATCAGGCCGAAGATCGCGAGGTTCAGCGCGTCGGTGGAGTTGTAGCCGAAGACGAGCCGGTTCGGGTCGGTCCCGCCGAAGAAGGAGCAGAGGAGCTTGCGGGTCCGGTCGACGAGGGAGCCGGCCTCGAGGCAGAGGTCGAAGCCGCTCCGCCCCGGGTTGACGCCGTAGGCGCGGTAGAACCGGTCCATCGCGACGTAGGTCTCCTCCGGCTTCGGGAAGGAAGTCGCGCCGTTGTCGAGGTAGATCAGCTTCTGCTTCGAGACCTCGGGCGTTTCGGTCACGGGCTTCTCCATCACGGTCGCGGACATGCTCCACCTTCCTCTCGCGGACCAGGGACGATCGCGTCGGCGAGGACCTCCGCGACGGTCCGGATCTGGACTCCCAGCTTGTATTCCTTGTTCAGCTCCATGAGCTGGTCGATGCAGTTGTGGCACGGCGCGACGACGACGGAGGCTCCGGTCTCGCGGATCTGCCGCGCCTTCGGCTCGCCGGAGGCGATCCGCCTCTCCTTGTAGGCCGACATCGAGAGCTGGCCGCCCCCGCCGCTGCAGCAGTAGCTCTCCTCGCGGCTGGGGCTCATCTCGACGAAGGAGCGCGCGGCGCGCCGCAGGACCCGGCGCTGCGGCTCCGTCACGCCCCCGTGGCGGACGAGGTTGCACGGGTCGTGGAGCGTGACGGGTTTCGGGTTGCACGACGGGTCGACGGCGATGCGGCCGGTCGCGAGGTACTCGTCCATCAGCTCGAGGACGCTCCGGACGGGAAACGGGAAGGCTCCCCGGAGCCACTCGGGCCCCTCCCACCGGGCGGCCCCGTAGCCGTGCCCGCACTCGCCGATCACGAGGGTCTCGCACCCGAGGCGTTCCATCGCGTCGACGAGGTTCTGCGTGATCCGGCCGGCCTTCTCGTCGTCGCAGCTGAAGAGGCCGTAGTTCGTCAGGTCCCAGCCGGGGTCGCTCGAGAGCGTCCAGTCCTCCTTCGCGGCCCAGAAGACCTTCGCGCTCGCCTGCAGGCTCAGCGGGAAGAACTTCGGCTCGCGGGGGTTCACCGTGAAGAGGACCTTCGCGCCCTTCTTGTCGAGGGGGATCCGGGCCTGGGGGTCGCCCGTCTCGGCCTGAAGCTCTTCCTCGAGCCACTGCACCGTCTCGACCCAGTCCGTCCTCGCGATCGCCATGTTGTTGCCGTGGACGAGGCTGTTGTCGACCGTCGCCTGGAGGTCGTCGGGGACGAGGCCCATCGACGCGAGGGCGGCGCGCGCGGCGCGGAAGACCCGCGGCAGCGCGATGCCGACCGTGCAGTTCAGCGAGCAGCGCCCGCAGAGCGAGCAGCGGCCGAAGACGGCGTCGACCCAGGCCCGGACCAGATCCCGATCGAAATTCCGGGCTCCGACGAGTCCGGGGAGGAGGCGGCCGGCCGCGGTGGCGTGCCGGCGGAACGCCGCGGCGACATGGTCGAGCTTGCGGGCCGGGACGTTCTCGAGCTCGGGCGAGGCTTTGAAGTAGTGGCAGCTCTCCGCGCAGAGGCCGCAGTGGACGCACGCGCCGAGGTACGCCGCCTCGGCCGCGCTCAGCTTCGAGCGGAACGCCTCGAAGCCGCGGGCGAGGTCGGCGTCGGAGAGGGCCGCGATCCGGCTCTCGAGGGAGGTGGGAGTAGGCCCGGTCATGCCGCCCTCCGCGAGGCCGGCGGGAACGTCCCGCGCCGGCCGAAGAAGCGGCCCATCTCGTATCGGGCCGGGAAGAAGAGGAGGCAGTGCCGGATCTTGCCGACCGGCACGTAGAGGAGGAGCGCGGCGCCGGCGACGAGCGAGGCCGCGCGCGCGTCCGGAGCGAACGCGGCGAGGGAGGCGAGGGCTGCGAAGACCGACGTCAGGACGTTCGCGACGTAGTCGTCGGGGGCCGAGAGCCCGCGCAGGACCGGGCTCGCGATCCGCTTTCCGAGGAGGCCGAGGCCGGCGAGGGCCCCGACCCCCGCCGCGGCGCCGCCGAGGCGGAGGAGGGCGGAGCCGGGCTCGAATCCGGCGAGGCTCGCCGCGAGGAGGCCGAAAGAGGCGAAGACCCCGCCGTGGAAGACGAGGCCGGCCGCGTACGACGGGAGGTGCGTCCTCACGCTCTCCTTCGCCTGCGGGAGCATCCCTTTCGTGAACGCGTAGCGGGCGCCGGCGCCGGCGGCGGCGTCGCCGGCCGGCGGCGCGTGGAGCGCGCGCCGGCCCCACGCGCGGGTCCGGAACGCGAGGGCCACGAGGGCGAGGAGCGCCCACGCCGCGGCGGCGCAGAGGGCGAGCTCCAGGGGCCCGGGCGCGGGCATGACCTACACGCAGCCGTCGGGCTTCGGGAGGCCCGCGAGCTTGCAGGCGCCCTTGGCCGGGCCGCTCGGGAAGAGCTCGTAGACCGTCTTCAGCGGTATTCCTGCGGTCTTGCAGATCGAGCGGACCATCGGGGCCGAGTCGTGCTCGAGCCAGTGCTCGCGGATGAAGCGGATGACCGTCCAGTGCTGGTCGCCGAGGCTCTCCAGCCCCTCCTCCTGCCGGGCGAGGAGCAGTGCGAGCTCCTCGGTCCAGATCGACGGGTCGGCGAGGAATCCCTCGGGGTTCAGCTCGACGGTCTTGCCGTTGAATTCGATGCTCGCCATCGCTCCTCCGTGCCGGCCCCTGCTCTCGCCGGGCCCGACGGCCGCTATGATGTGTGCATTGAAACAGGGATTGTGTGCATGACAAGCTGGATTCCGGAGCTCAGCGGATCGAAGGGCCCGACCTACCTCGCGGTTGCAGACGCCATCGGCGCGGCTGTTCGCCGGGGGGAGCTGCGGCCCGGAGACCGCCTCCCGACGCACCGTCTCCTCGCGGACCTCCTCGGCGTCAACGTCAGCACGGTCACGCGCGCCTACCGCGAGGCGGCGCGACGGCGTCTTCTTGGCGGCGAGGTGGGCCGAGGGACGTACGTCCTCGGCGTGGCCTCCGAGGCGGCTCTCTTCGCGCTCGAGCAGCGGCCGGAGGGGGGCGTTCTCGACCTCTCTCCGAATACCCCGCCTCCGCTCGCCCGCGACCCCGATCTCTCCCGCGCGCTCGGCGCGCTCGACGACGCCGAGGCGGCGCACCTTCTCCACTACCCGACGGCGGCCGACACGCTCGTCCACGCCCGGGCCGCCTCGGCCTGGCTCGGGCGCCGCGGCGTCGAAGCGGAGCCGGAGAGGATCGTCGTCTGCGCCGGAGCCCAGCACGCGATGGACACGGCGGTCGGGGCGTTCCCGGAGATCGAGGAGGTCGCCTGCGAGGCGCTCGTCTACCCGGGACTGAAGGCGGTCGCCCGCCGCCTCCGCCGGAGGCTCCACGCGATGGAGATGGATCGCGAGGGAGTCCTTCCCGGCGCGTTCGAGGCGGCGTGCCGCGCCGGAGTCCGGCTCGCGGTGCTTTCGCCGACGCTGCACAACCCGACGTCGGCGACGATGGGGGCCGAGCGGCGCCGGAGGATCGTCGAGACGGCCCGCCGTTTCGACGTCCTCCTCGTCGAGGAGGACGTCTACGGCCTCCTGCCGGAGGGGGCGCCGCCGCCGCTCGCGGCGCTCGCCCCGGAGCGGGTGCTCTACGTGACGGGCCTCTCGAAGACGGTCGCGCCCGGCCTGCGCCTCGGCTACCTCGCCGTTCCGGGTGACCTGAGGGAGCGATGGCAGGGGGCGTCCCACCACACGAGCTGGTACGTCTCGCCGCTCTCGTCCGCCCTCGCGGCGCGCTGGCTGACGGACGGCACGGCGTGGCGCCGGCTCGTCGCGCAGAGAAAGGAGCTCGCCGCTCGACACCGCGTCTGTGCCCGCGCGCTCTCGGGCATCGATTGGCGTGGAGCGCGGCACGGACCGCACGTCTGGGTTCCGCTGGAGAGAGGCTCCGGAGACGCCTTCGCGAAGCGGGCGCTGTCGGCCGGCGTCGTCGTCGTCCCGGCGAGCGTCTTTGCCGCGGGGCGGTCCCCCGCCGGGGACGGGGTCCGCGTCTCGCTCGGTGCCGCGACCGACCGCGGGTCGCTCGCCGAAGCTCTCGTGCGCCTGCGAAGGCTGCTCCCCGCGACCGGCCGGCCCGCTCGCTGCTCCTGAGCGGCGACGCTGTCGCCGGTCGCCGCCGGGACGCGGCGACCTACCTCGGCGCCAGGCTCGCGAAGGGCTCGAACGGCAGGTTCCGCGCGACGAAGTAGCCGGCGAGGAGGACGTACACGGCGATCCGGAGCCAGGGTGGCGGGATCGGCAGCCGTTCGGCGGGGCGGAGCACGGCGCGAATCGAGACCGCGAGGAAGACCGGGATCGTTGCCACCGCGAGGACGTTCAGCCGGACGGCGCGGGCGAGGTCGCCGTGGACGAGCGCGTGGAGCGCGCGGCCGGTGCCGCAGCCGGGACAGTGGAGGCCCGTCGTGTAGTGGAGGGGGCAGACGGGCGCGAATCGCGCGGTCCTCGGGTCGACGAAGACGAGGACGGCGAGGACGAGGAAGAAGGCTCCGAGGGCGAGGAGCGCGTGCGCGCGCCGCCCCCGGAGCCGGACGGCGAGGTTCGACGGGGGCACTACTTCTTCTGCAGCTCGTTCCCCTGAGCGTCCTTCATCTTCCCCGTGGCGATCATGATGATGTCGATGATTCCCCAGATGCCGAGCCCTCCGCAGGTGAGGAGCTTCAGGATCCCGAGCCCGGTGTATCCGAGGTAGAAGCGGTCCACACCGAGGCCCCCGAGGAAGATCGACAGGAGCAGGGCAGTCATCCAGTCCTTCTTGGGCATACAGGTCCTCCCTCGCGTTGTTCCCGGAATCGTGCGGAGGATAGTCGACGGCGCGATCGAAATCGACGTTTCCGTGCGGATTCGGTGCCCGGAGTGACGACGGTCACCCGCACGCCGGCGCGGGCGCTCGTGGCGGCGGCGCTCGGGAGCGCGTAGGGCCGGGTTGCCTCCCGAAAGCCGAAGGGCCCCGGCGCCGCGAGGCGTCCGGGGCCCGGGAGGCAGGGAGGGGCGGAGGGTCAGGCCTTCGGCTTCTCGGCCGGGGCGCTGACGAACTCTCGGGTGAAGGCCTGCCAGCTCTCGTCGTCCAGGCTGGCCGCGGCGCCCTTGCCCGGCAGGCC
>JAKLER010000069.1 GCA_022711615.1 Acidobacteriota bacterium | reverse complement strand
ACTTCCGGCAGGAGGCGGTAGAGGTCGGCCACCCAGGGTCGGGCGAGGACGGCGAGGTGGTCGCCGCGGTGGTGCGCGCGCAGGGCACGAAGGGCCGGGAGGGAGATGACGACGTCGCCGACCCAGTTCGTCGCGCGGAGGAGGAGCCTCACGCCGTCGAGGATAATCGAGGGATGCGCGCCGCCGTCTCCGTCGTCTTCATCGTGAAGGACGAGGCCGACCGGCTCGCCCCCTCCCTCGCCTCCGTCTCCTGGGCCGACGAGGTCCTCGTCGCCGACACCGGCTCGACCGACGGGACGCAGGAGCTGGCCCGCGAGGCCGGCGCACGCGTCGAGACGATTCCGTGGGAGGGCTACGTCGCCACGCGGAATCGGGCGATCTCCCTCGCGGCGAACGACTGGGTGCTCGTCCTGGACGCGGACGAGACCGTGACCGCGGAGCTCGCGGCGGAGATCCGCGAAGCCGTCGCCGGACCGGACGGCGCGGACGGATTCCGGATGTCACGCCTCTCGCACCTCGGCAGCCGGCCGATCCGCCACGGGGTCTGGTGGCCCGACCGGAAGCTGCGCCTCGGGCGGCGATCTCGCGGCTTTCGGGCTGAGGGCGGGCACGTCCACGAGTGGATCGAGGTCGACGGCAAGGTCCGCGACCTCTCCAGGCCCCTCCTCCACCACCCGTACCGCGACCTCGCCGACGCGGTCCGGAAGATCGTCCTCTACGCGCGCCTCTCGGCCCTCGAGCGCTTCGAGCGCGGCGGCCGAGGGAGCGTCCTCCTCCTCGTCCTCCGGCCCCCGCTCGAGTTCCTCCGGTCGTACGTCCTCAAGCGCGGGTTCCTCGACGGACGCGCCGGAGTGGCCGTCGCGCTCCTCCACGCCTGGTACTACCTCCTCCGGGCCGGTTTCCTGCTGGAAGCGACGGAACGCGCGAAGCTCGAGAGAGCCTGACCTTCAGCGGACGACGACCGGCAGCGGCGCGAGGCCGGCCGGATCGTTCGTCGCGGCGTCGATCCGGGCGACCGACGCGACGACGGCACCGCTCTCGCACGAGACGAGGAGCGTCCCTCCCTCGACGGGGTCGTCGGTGAATCGCGCGGCGACGGAGTCGAGCTGGACGACGCGGCCCGCGGGGAGGTCGACGACGCGCTCGCCGAGAGGTCCCGACGGAACGAAGAGGCGGAGCCTCACGCGCGCGGCGGCAGCGGGCGCGACGAGGACGAGGTTCGAGCGGGCCGAGGACGATTCGTCGACCCCGGCGAAGGCGACGGGACGGCCGGGGACCACCTCGCCCCCCTCCGGGACGCAGGGGAGGTCCTGCGAAGAGGGGCCGGTCGGCGGTTCGCTCCGGGTGACGGCGAGAGGAAGGAACGGCAAGGTCGAGGAGAGGAGGAGCGCTCCGGCGCCGGGTGCCTTCGACGGGAAGAGCACGGCGAGGAGGTCCTCGACGACGTGCGGCGCGCCGCCGGGAACGGCGAGGCGGGCAGTTTCCGGCGGGCTGCCGTCGCGCGGGAGAAGCATCGCGTCGAGGGACGCTTCCTCGGCCGCGAGGAGGAAGAGGTCGCTCCGGAAGTACGCGCCGTTCCGCCCTCCGGCCGACGCGACGGCGGGGACGGTCCAGGACCTCGCCGCGCCGGCGAGGCGAAGCGCGGGGACGCGCCAGGGATCGTTCGTCCGGTCGTTCGAGACGGCGGTGCCGTAGACCTGGAGGCGTCCCGAGAGGACCGCGACCCGGACGTGGGCGCCGGGCGCCTCGCCGCGCAGGAGGTCGTCGAGCTGCACGCGCGCGAGAGCGGCGAGCGCGACGGGCCGGGGCCGGAGGGCGAGGCCCCGCCCGTCGAAGACGGTGACCTCGGCCGTCGACGCCCCGAACGGGGCGAAGAGCGAGACGTTCAGCCGCTCGGCCGCCGGATCGCGCGGGCCGAAGAGGAGCCCGGTCTCGCCGGCCGCGAGGACGCTCTCCCCGGCCGGAAGGACGGGGAAGGAGAGCCCGTACGTCCCTGTGTCCGCCCGGCTGAAGACGCGGGCGGAGGAGGCCAGCGCGGCGCTCTCGCCCGCGACGACGCGCAGCCGGAGCGGAGCGGCGAACGAGCCCGGCGCGGTGCGGAGCGCTTCGGCGGGAACGGCGCGGCTCGACTCGGGAGGAAGGAGGACGGGGACGGGGGCCGACGTTCCGTCGAGGAGGAGCGCCTCGAGCGAAAGCGGCGCGTCCGAGAGGTTCGCGAGCGCGAGGACGGTGTCGTAGCGGGCGCCGTTGGCGCCTTCCGTCCGGACGAGCGCCGGGACGAGCAGGTCCCCTTCCGCGATCGGTCCGGCCGGAGAGGGCGCGACGACGAGGAGGGAACCCGGCGTCGCGGACGCGAGGCCGGGGAAGACGACCCCCTCGGCCGTCCGCACGAGCGGAATCGGCAGGCCGTCGAGCGTCGCCGCGACGGCGGGAGGGAACGGTCCGGCGAGCGCGAGGTCGAACGCGCCCGCCGTCTCGACGCGGACAAGGAGAGCCCGCGAGGCGTCGAGGCCGGCGCCGGGGAGCTCGAGGCGGACGCGGGCGGGCCCTTCGACACGGAGGTCGACGCGATTCGCCGGGAAGTCGGAGCGCGCGTCGACGAGAACGCGGGTGCCGTCCGCCGGAGCCCTCCTCCCGAGGCGCGCCCAGTGGAACGTCCGCTCCCGCGCGCCGAAAGCGACGCCGACGACGCGCGCGGGGCGCGCGGGGCGCGTCTTCCCGAGCGCCGCTTCGAAGAGCGCGGTCGCGGTGAGGAGACGGGCCTGGTCGTGTCCGACGTCGTCGGGAAAGCCGGTCGAGAAGGCGTAGCCGGCGGGGTCGTCGGCGTGCAGCTCGGCGAGCGTCGGCGTCCGGCCGCGGGCGTCGGAGAAGCCCGGCGTGACGGTGACGTGGTGGGAGTTGCGGTAAGGGAAGTACGCTGCGGAGTCGGGCACCACGTCGTCGGCCTGTCCGTGGAGGACCGCCACGAAGAGGTTCCGCGCGTTCGGGAGGAGGAAGCGCGGCGAGAGCTCGTGCCAGCGCGCGAGGACCTCGCCGCCCGACGACGGCGGGCCGCCCGCGGCGGAGAAGTAGTCGGGGAATGCCGGCGACCAGAGCTGTCCCTGGAACGCGTCGGTCGGGCCGGCGGCGTCGACGAGGGCGGCGAAGCGGGACGGGTTGAGGAGACCAATCCCGAGCGCGCCGCGCCCGCCCTGCGAGAAGCCGGCGAGCGCGACGCGGTCGGCGTCGATCGGCGCGCGCGCGAGGGCGTCGTCGAGGCAGGCGAGGACGTCCGTCTCGTCGGGGACGCCGTCCGCACCGTCGACGTAGTGCGTCGAGGGGACCCCGGCCCCGCCGGGCGCGATCCGCCCTTCCCAGAAGACGAGGACGACGCCGCGTGCGTCTGCGGCGTCGAAGTATGGGGTCCTCTGGAACTGGCGGACGGTTCCGCCCCTTCCGTGGAGGAGGAGGATCGCGGGGAGGAGGCTCGTCCCGTCCCAGGTCCGGGGGACGCGGAGCGCGTAGCCGCGCTCGACGCCGTCGGCGGGCGAGCGGTACGAGGCCGGGACGACGAAGCCAGGGGCGACCGCGAGCGCCGACGAGGCGGCGCTCGGCGGGTCCGGGACGGAGGAGACCGCGCCGGCCGGGAGAGCGAGGAGCGCGAGGGCCGCGAGCACGGCGCGAAGCGCGCGTGCCGGGCAGGCGCCCCTCACGTCACTCTCCGAAGACGTGGACGACGATCCGCCGGCGGTGCGGCGTCGTCCGGTGCTCGGCGAGGAAGAGCCCCTGCCACGTCCCGAGGGCGAGGCGTCCGCCGGAGACGGGGATCGTCTCGCTCGAACGGGTCACGGCGCTTCGCAGGTGGGCGGCCATGTCGTCGTCCCCCTCCGCGTCGTGCGCGTAGCGCGGGTCGCCGTCGGGAGCGAGCCGGGAGAGCCAGGAGAGGAGGTCGGCGCGCGCCGTCGGATCGGCGTTCTCCTGCAGGAGGAGTCTCGCCGAGGTGTGCGGGCAGAAGACGACGCAGAGGCCGGTCGCGACGCCGGAGCGCGCGACGACGGCGGCGACGGCCTCGGTCACCTCGTGGAGGCCGCGCCCGGGCGTGGGGAGCTCGAGCCGCTCCTGCAGCTGCTTCACGCGAGCGACTCTACGCCAGCCCCGCCTCCACCTCGAGGCCGGCCGAAAGGTCGCGGACGAGGCCGCCGTGACGGCGGTCCAGCCGGAAGCCGGGAAGCGGGATGTTGCGGAACGCGAAGTGGGCGAGGAGCGAGCGGACGCCGAGCGAGGCGAGGCGCGCCGAGAGGTCGTCGAGGAGCGCGCTCGAGAGGCCGCGGCCCCGGACGCTCGGCGCGACGACGAGGCCGTCGAGCTGCGCCGCGTCGGGGGAGAGCTGCGACCACGAGACGCCGCCGACGATCCGCTCCGACGCGTCGAGGACGACGAGGTAGCGGCGGTCCGGGGAGAACGCGCGGGGGAGGCCGGCCCTCACGAAGAGACGGTAGAGACGGCCCACCTCGGCCGCGTCGACCGGCTCGCGGACGAGCCAGGCGCCGTCCATCCGGTCGACGAGCTCCGTCGCGACGACGACGTGCTTGACGGCGTCGCCGACGACGCTCACCTCCACGGGGCGGGTGGAGCGGCCGGCGGGAAAGACGAGCCGCGTGAACGCGTGCCTCTCGGCGTCCGTCGAGAGCGCCGCGTGGAGGCCCTGCAGCTCGACGAGGTGCGTCGGGCGCGACCCGGGCCGCGCGCGGAGCGCGGCGAGCAGCGCGTCGAACGCCCCGAGGACCGGCGGCGCGCTGCGGGCGAAGACGGTCTTCCGGAAGAGCCGGTAGCGCGCCTCCTCTCCGAGCGTGTCGACGCGGTAGAGGCGGAGGAGCGACTCGGCCGTCCGCTCGCGCTCGGCGAGCGAGACGCCGGGGCGCTCGGCCTCCCACGCCTCGTAGCGGGCGACGGCGGTCTCGAGGGCGAGCGGCGTCCGCTCTCCGGGGGCGGCCGCGAGCGCCGCGTCGACCGCGGCGAGGAGGCGGCCCCACGCCTCGGAGGACGGGGCGCCGGCCGCCTCCCTCAGCTCGGCGAGGAACGCGCGGGCGCCCTCCTCTCCGAGCGCCTCGAAGACGGCGTCGACGATCCAGGCGGGCGAGAGGACCGCGGCGAGGCGCGGCGACAGCGCGGCCGGCTCCCGGAACGCGTTGCGGAGCATCGGCGCGACGAGGTCGAGCGGCCCGGTGTAGGTACGGGCGCCGGAGATCGAGAGGAGGCGCGCCCCGTCGCGGTAGTCCTCCGCCGGGACGGCGACGTTCGAAGGTGTGACGAGGCCGGGGACGAGGAGCCGGCCGCTCCGCTCCCAGGCCGTGAAGAACGCGGCGAGCGCGCGGACGACGAGGCTCTTCACCGAGTGACCCTCGCCGGGGCGCGCGCGTCCGGGGACCGCGGCGTCGCGAAGACGCTCGGCGAGCGTGAGCTCGTCGACCCAGGCGAGAGACAGCGCGCCGAGGTCGGGACGGCAGGAGCCGACGCGGGGGACGACCGGCGGCCCCCACGGGTGGCCGGCGAGCGCGATCATCCGGAGCGTCGTCGCGCGAACCGCGGCCGAGTCGAGGTCGCCCCGGACCGTCAGGAGGAGGTCGTGGTGCTTCCCCGTGGCGGTCCGCACGGAGAGACGGTAGAGGCGGTGGCGCTGGAGCGCCTGGACCGGCGTCACCCAGATCCCTTCCTCGGGGATGTCGGCGAGCTCGGGCGGGTCGGTCTCGAAGGCGAGCTCGATCGACTCGCGGAGGAACGAGGTCCCGAGGAGGAGCCCCTCGAGAGTGCGGACCTCCTCCTCCGGCATCCCGTCGCGGAAGGAGAGCTTCTTCCGTCCCTCGGAGACGGGCGGAAGGAGCGCCGCGGCGGCGGCCGTCTCCTCGTGCCAGACGCCGAGGGAGTCGAAGAGCGCGTCGGCGCGGCGGGCGAGCTCGGGGTCGCGCTCCTGGATCGCCCAGGAAGCGAGCTCCGCGCGGACCGCCGCGTGGTCCTCCGGGTGGTGCCGCGCGAAATCGCCCAGGAGCTCGAGGACGTCCCCCAGCGTCGTGCGGGTCGTCTCGGGCAGCGGCCCCGTCATCGCCTCGCGGTAGGAGTGAAGGCGCCGGCGGAGGGCCGTGAGCCGCTCTTCGCCGAGGTCGGCCCGCGCGATCGCCGCGACGCTCTCCTCGGAGAGGAACGGGAGGCCCGAGCGGAGGAATGCGGGGAGGATCTCTCCGGAGTCGACGAGCGGGTCGTCGAGCAGGAGGACCCGGTACGCCTCGCAGCGGACCCGGACGTCGGGGTGCCGCGCGAGCGCCTGGAGCCTCCGGCGGAGGAGCTCGGCCGTTCGCCGGTCCCCCTGGCGGAGGAGCGCCTCGGCGCGCGCGACCGCCTCGAGCGCCGACTCGGGCGGGCCGAAGAGGAGCGCGACCGAGAGCTTGTGGAGCGCGGTGAGCTGGGGCGAGGGGAGCGGGGCCGGGAGCGGGACGTCGGTCCCATCCGGCACCTCCACCCGCGGCGGGAGAAGGACCTCCGGGCAGCTGCCGGTCAGCGGGGTGTCCCAGCCGTCCTTCACCGGCAGGAGCGCGGCGAGCTCGGGGTTCCCCAGCCAGAGGAGCGGCTGGCGGGCGAGGAGGCCGAGGTCGACCGACCGCCCGGCGCAGCGGTAAGAGAGGTTCCCGACCCGGACCTCGTCACCGTCGCCTCGGGCGGCGAGGGCGGCGGAGCGGCCGTGCCGGCGATCGACGAGGCGGCCCCCTTCGACGACGAGGTCGCCCTCGAGGAGGCCGAGGTCGCGGAGCAGCCAGCGCGGAGCTCGGACCTCGACCCCGTCGCCGGCGAGCCGCACGACGCGACTCCGGTAGAGCCCCTCGATCACCGGGGCGAACGACTTCTCGATCGCCTTCCTCCGGTACGAGCCCTTCGGCGTCAGCTCCCCTTCCTCGAGCGAGAAATCCCGCGCGAGGACGGCGAAGTCGACGACCCTCTCGTACGGCGCGAGGTCGGCGTTCGCGGCGGCGACGATCCGCCGCAGGTAGTCGCGGGCCGATTCCCCCTGCGGGTCGCCCGCGAGGACCGGGTCGTCCGCGTCGGGGACGACGAGGAGGACGTTGTCGTCCCGCCCGTCCCCGGCGAGGAAGACGCGGCGGACGCCCGGGACCCCCTCGAAGCGCGACTCGACGCGGCGCGGGGCGATCGTCCGGCCGCGACTGTTCTTGTAGATGTCCTTGACGCGGTCGACGATCTCGAGGTGCCCGCTCGGCCGGACGCGGAAGACGTCGCCCGTCGGGAGCCAGCGCTCCCCGCCCGGCGCCGTCTCCGGCTCGTCGAGGTAGCGCGCCACGTAGGCGCCTTCGATCTGGAGCTCGTCGTGTTCGGCCAGGCGGACGCGGATGCCCGGCAGCGGCAGCCCGACGCTTCCCTCCTCGTACTCGCCCGGAGGCGTCATCGTGATCCCGCCCGTGGCCTCCGTCATCCCGAACCCGGAGCAGAGCTCGACGCCGTGCGCCTGGAAGTATCGGAAGACCTGCGGGGCGAGGTAGCCGGCGGCGGAGAGGCCCCACCGAAGGCGCCCTCCGACGACCGAACGAAGCGCGGCGCGCGCGGTCTCGGGGGAGGGTGCCTCGCCCGCCGCCTCGCGCGCGCGGGACTCCAGCTGCGCCCAGCGGATCGGGATCGAGATCAGTCCGGTCGGCTCGACCGTGCGGAGGCCGGCGGCGAGGCCGTCGAGCGACGGGTTCCCCGCGAAGACGTAGGTCCCGCCCCAGAAGAGCATCCCGAGGAGCTCCAGGTAGCGCCCGAACGTGTGGTAGAGCGGGAGGAAGCAGAGGAGGGTCTCCTCCTCGCCGACGAAGGGGAGCGCGGCGGCCCGCGCGAAGCGCTTCGTCACGAGGTTCGCCATCGAGAAGGCGACCCCCTTCTGGCCGCCCGTCGACCCGGACGTGAAGAGGACGGTGCACGTCTCGTGGAGCGCCCGCCGCGGGGCGCGCGCGAGGAGCGTCGGGACGGCGGCCTCGGCCTGCGCCGCGAGCGCCTCGCCGAGGACGACGTCCCCCTCCGAGGCGAGCTCGGCCGCCTCGTCGAGGAGGACGACCCGGAGCGGGCGAACGGTCCGGCGCGCCGCCTCTCGGACCCGCCGGAGGCTCTCCTCGGAGGCGACGACTGCGAGGTTCACGCCGAGCGCGTCGAACGCGGCGACCAGCTCGCCGGCGGTCAGGTGCGGCGAGAGGGGCGCAACGAGGAGGCCGTGCAGGAGACATCCGAGGTCGAGGCAGGCCGAGTCGACGCCGTTCTCGGCGACGACCGCGACGCGCGGCTCGGCCTCCAGCGCGAGGAGGGCCGCCGCGATGGCGTCGGCGCGGCGAGCCACGTGCGCGTAGCTCCAGCGCGGCGCTCCCGGCGCCGGCCCGTCGACGAGGAGGGCCCGCTCCGGATGCGCCGCGACGCGCTGCGCGAGCAGCCGCGCGAGGTCATAGCCGGACGCGTGGATGGCTCCGATCGCGGCGTCCGCCCAGCGGTGCCGAGCCTCGCGGTCGCCGAGGGCGAGGAGGTGCTCGCTCCGTCGCGTCGCGTCGAGCCAGCGGTGCCAGAGGGACGGGGGCGCGTTCCCCGCGGAGAGCGCGGTCCGGGCGGACTCGAGGAGCTCCGCGGCGCGCTCCGGGGAGGGCGTGCGCTCCCATCGGTCGAGCGATTCCGGAAGGGAGGGGCCTCGGCTCATGCGGTCGCCTCGCACGGGCGAGGATAGCCCGGCGCCGTGGACTCGGCCGCCGGCTCCTCATACCATCCGGGCGGGGGAGACGTGAGGGACGACGATCGACGCGACGCGCCCGACCTGCCGGAGCTCCTCGAGATCCTCGGGGAGGTCGCCGAACGCGTCGGCGCCCTCAGCATCGCGCGGAGGAGCCCGGCGTCCCGGCAGGAGATCGAGGAGCTGCGGGAGCGGCTCCTCTTCGCGAGGCACCTTCTCGAGGGGCTCTTCGCGCTCCGAGCCGAGCCGGTCCCGGACCCCGAGCCGGGGGTCGCGTTCGAGGCGCTCGGCCCGGGCCTTCGACGGACGCTGCCGCAGCGGCTCGCGGCGCAGCTCGAGGACGAGCGGAACGCGGTGACGGAGCGAAGCCTGCGGGAGCTCTCGTCGTTCGCGGCGTTCGGGCTCCACGCGCGCGTCGTCGAGCTGCTCCGGCTCGTCGACTGGGTGACGAGGCTCGCCGCGGAGGAGGCGCGCCGCGCGGCGCCGCCGACGGTGATCTCGCTGAGGCACGCCCCGCGCGCGACGGCGAAGGGGGGCGCCCGGCAGGCCCCGCGCGAAGCCGCTCCCGCCGGCCCGCCTCCCGAAGCCGCGCCGCCGGCGCCCCGGCCGGCCCCGCCTCCGGCGCCGCGGGAAGACCCGGGGCCCGACCTCTCCTCCTACGACCTGCGGATCGACGAGGCGGGCGAGCGGGTCGACGTCGCGGGCGTCTCGGCCTGGTTCGCGTCGGCCGCGGGTCCGCAGGCCGAGGGGCCGGGGCTCGCCGCGTCGTTCGCCGTCGCCTTCCCCGGCGGGATCGCGCTCGCGGTTGCGACCGGCGCGGAGTCGTCTCTCGGGGCCCGGCTTGCGGCGGTCGTCGCCGCCCGCACCTTCTGTCGCGCCGCGGCCGCCAGCCCCTCCGACCCGCTCGCGGCGGTGCGCACGGCGCAGGGACACCTCGAGATGCTCCTCGCCGCTCTGCTGACGGCGGGCGACTCCTCCGACGCCCTGACCCGGGTGCGCGGCTCGATGGCTCCCGGCAGCGCGCGGCGGGTCCTCGCCCACACGCGCGCTCCCGACCCGGCGCTCCGCCGCGTCCCGCCCGCGCTCGCCTGCGGCCTCGTCGGCGCCGTCGCGACCGCCGCGGGCGGCCGCGTCGAGGCGACGGTCGTCCGGCTCGGGCCGGGCACGGTCCAGGCTCGCAGAGGGGGGGCGCCCTCACCGGTCCCGTTCGCGCGGCAGCTCCCCGAGCCCTCCTTCCTCGCGCCGGGGACGCTCGGCGCCGGCGGGCTCACCCGCGCGGAGGCCGCGCCCGCCGTTTCGCTCGCGCGCGGCGACGCCCTCCTCCTCGCGACCCCGGCGGTCGGACGTGGCGCCCCGAGCGCCTGGACCTCGCTCGCGACGCTCTGGCCTCCGTTCCCGGACGGCCTCGGCGACGGCGCGTCCGCCCGCAGGCTCCTCGAGCGCGCCGAGCGCTGGGGCGTCGCGGAGCCGCCGAGCTTCGCCGGGCCGCTCGGGATCGGCGTCCTCCTCGCGCGCTGAGCCGGCCCCGGGACGCGCGGAGGGCTAGACTTCGCCGGTTGGAGGTCTCTCGATGCGCATCGTCCTCGCCGCGACCGTCCTCGCGGCTTCCTTCTCGCTCGGCGGAGCCGTGAGCGCCGCCGTCGCCCCTTCCGTCTCCCCCGACGCGCTGAAGTCCCTCGAGGCGGAGCTCGTCGAACGCCACGGCGAGGCCTCCCGGCCCCGCGTCGCGCGCGGGCTCGTGCAGGCGGCCGCGCTCTGGCGCGCCTCCGACGGCGACGCCGCCGCCTTCGCCGAGGTGGCGCGGACCCACTTCCTCTCCGACCCCGCGAAGCTCGACGCCCTCTTCTCGCGGATGGAGCGCGTCCTCGAGTCGGTCGGCGGGCACATGCTCGAGGTCGTCCGCGACCTTCGCGAGCACTCCGACCTCGACCGTGGGGAGATCCTCCCGTTCGACGACGTGATGGCGGCGTGGGACCCGTCGGCGCACGTCGCCGACGACCTCTTCTCGAACCGCCTCGCCTTCGCGGTCCTCCTCAACTTCCCGCTGACCACGCTCCCGGAGCGGCTCGAGAAGGGGCCGGCGTGGAGCCGGCGGGAGTGGGCCGAGGCGCGCCTCGCCGAGGGGTTCGGCAAGCGGGTGCCGGCCGAGGTGAACCAGGCCGTCGCGACCGCCTCGGCCGACGCCTCGCGGTACATCTCCGAGTACAACCTCCGGGTCCACCACCTCCTCGACGAGAAGGGACGCCGCCTCTTCCCGCAGGGCAAGCGCCTCCTCTCCCACTGGAACCTGCGGGACGAGATCAAGGCGCTCTACGGCGACGGGAAGGACGGCCTCGCGAAGCAGCGGGCGATCGCGAGGGCGATGGAGCGGATCGCCACGCAGACGATTCCGGCCGCGGCGATCGACTCCCCTCACGTCGACTGGAACCCCTTCACGAACGAGGTGAAGGCGACGACCTCCCTCGAGCCGGGCGCGCCGCCCCTCCCGGCGGGCTTCGCCCCGGCGGCCGCCCCCGAGCCCGACGCGCGCTACGCGAAGCTCCTCGCCACCTTCCGGGCCTCGCGTCTCGTCGACCCGTACTCGCCGGCCGCCCCGACGCTGATCGACCGCCGCTTCGCCGAGGACCGGCAGCTTCCCGAGGCGCGCGTGAAGGCGATGCTCGAGTCGGTCCTCTCCTCGCCCGCGTTCGCCGAGACCGGGAAGCTCGTCGCGAAGCGGCTCGGGCGGCCCCTCCAGCCGTTCGACGTCTGGTACCCCGGTTTCCGTGAGCGGGGCCCCTACACCGAGGCTCAGCTCGACGAGATCACGCGGAAGAAGTACCCGACGCCGGAGGCGTTCGAGAAGGACATCCCGCGGATCCTCGCCGCCCTCGGCTTCCCCGAGGAGCGGGCCCGGTGGATCGCGTCGAACGTCGTCGTCGATCCGGCGCGCGGCTCCGGCCACGCCTGGGGCGCGGGCCGCCGGGGCGACAAGGCCCACCTGCGGACCCGCGTGGGCCGGGACGGGATGGACTACAAGGGCTACAACATCGCCGTCCACGAGCTCGGCCACAACGTCGAGCAGACGATCTCCCTCCACCTCGTCGACCACACGCTCCTCTCCGGCGTCCCGAACACGGCGTTCACCGAGGCGATCGCCTTCGTCTTCCAGGAGCGCGACCTGCCGCTCCTCGGCCTCCCGAAGGGGGACGCGAAGGGCCGGGCCCTCGCGACGCTCAACACGTTCTGGGGAACGGCGGAGATCGCCGGGGTCGCCCTCGTCGACATGGCCGTCTGGCGGTGGATGTACGAGCACCCCGAGGCGACGCCGGCCCAGCTGAAGGAAGCGGCCCTCTCGATCGCGAAGGAGACCTGGAACCGCTTTTACGCTCCGGTCTTCGGCGTGAAGGACTCGCCGATCCTCGCCGTCTATTCCCACATGATCGACTCCTTCCTCTACCTCCCCGACTATCCCGTCGGCCACCTGATCGCGTTCCAGATCGAGCGGCACGTGGAGAAGGCCGGCGCCGTCGGCCCGGAGGTGGAGCGGATGACGCGGCAGGGGCGGATCTCGCCGGACCTCTGGATGCAGGGGGCGGTCGGGGCGCCCGTCGGCGCCGAGGCGCTCGTCGAAGCGGCGGCGGAGGCGCTCGCCGAGCTCGGCCGGGGCCGCTGACCCGGCCGGGAGGCCGGGCGAGGCCCGCGCGGGGACGCCGGAGCGGTTCCGGCGTCCCCGCGGTGTACGATGACCTGTGGCCCCGTCCGATCCCGATCCCGGGGCGCGTGACGGCCGGGGCGGACGGACGATGCGCGGACCGAGGCGGCTCTCCCAGCAGCTCATCCTCTCGCTGACGGTCGTCGTCTCGCTCGTCGTCGTGGCGAACGGCGTCATCGCCGTCCGATCGGCCGACACCCAGCTCCAGGCGACGATGCTCCAGAGCGTCGAGCAGCTCTCCGGGGCGATCGCGAGCTCCACCTGGCACGCCATGCTCGCCGACAACCGGGAGTCGGCCTACCAGGTCATGCAGACGATCGCCGCCAAGCAGGGGATCCGGAGCGTGAGGATCTTCAACAAGGAAGGGCGGGTCATGTTCTCGACCCCGCGGTCCGAGGTGAAGGTCGTCGACAAGAAGGCGGAGGCCTGCTTCCTCTGTCACGCCTCCGAGCAGCCGCTCGTGAGGGTCGACACGCCGACCCGCGCCCGCGTCGTGAAGCGCACGGACGGCGGCCGGACCCTCGCGATGGTCACCCCGATCTACAACGAGCCGGCGTGCAGCAATGCCGCCTGCCACGCCCACCCGGAGAGCCAGAACGTCCTCGGCGTCCTGGACGTCGGCCTCGACATGAAGCTCGTCGATCAGCAGGTGCGCCGGATCGAGATCCGGACCGCGCTCTTCACCTCGCTCGCGGTCCTCCTCGTCGGCCTCTGCGCGGCGGCGTTCACGCGGCGGTTCGTCACGACGCCGCTCACGCGGCTCTCGGAGGCGACCCGGCAGGTGGCGGAGATGAAGCTCGACCGGCCGATCGCGCTCACCTCGAGCGAGGAGCTGGAGGCGCTCGCGAGCTCCTTCAACGAGATGCGTCGCCGGCTCGCCGTGGCGATGGCGGAGCTGAACGAGCTCACGCGGGGGCTCGAGGAGAAGGTCGACGAGAGGACCGAGCAGCTGAAGGTGGCCCAGCAGAAGCTGATGCAGGCCGACCGGCTCGCCTCCCTCGGCCAGCTCTCGGCCAGCGTCGCCCACGAGATCAACAACCCGCTCTCCGGCGTCCTGAACCTCTCGATGCTGATGCAGCGGATCCTCAAGGACGACGGCATCCCGAAGGGGCGGGAGGCGGAGTTCCGGCGGTACCTCGAGCAGGTCGTCGCCGAGACGGCCCGGACCGGGCGCATCGTCTCCGACCTCCTCGCCTTCTCCCGGCGGGGGACGCCCGTCCGCTCCGAGACCGACCTGAACGCGATCGTGGGCCGGACCCTCTCGCTGGTCTCCCACAAGCTCAAGCTGATGAACGTCGAGGTCGAATGCGCCCTCGACGCCGCGCTCCCGCGCGTCGAGGCCGACTCTTCGCAGCTCCAGCAGGTCGTCATGAACCTCGTCCTGAACGCGGGCGAGGCGACCCGGAAGAGGGAGACGGGCCACGTCCGCGTCTCCACGCGGGCGACGGCGCTGAAGAAGGAGGTCGTCCTGGAGGTGCGCGACGACGGCGAGGGGATGCCGCCCGAGCTGAAGGAGCGGATCTTCGAGCCGTTCTTCACGACGAAGGACGAGGGGAAGGGAGTCGGGCTCGGGCTCGCCGTCGTCTACGGCATCGTCCGGGCCCACGACGGCGACATCGAGGTCGAGAGCGCGCCCGGGGAGGGGACCCTCTTCCGCGTCACGCTCCCGGTCCACGGAGAGGCGGCGGCCGCGAAGGCGTGAGCGTCCTCGCCGTGGTCCCGATCGGCCCCTCCGACGAAGAGGTCCTGGCCGCCGTCGAAGGCGTCGTCGCGTCCGCCTTCGGGCGCGAGACGGCGCGGCTCGCGCCGATCCCGGAGCCGGCCGGGGCATTCGACGCCGCGCGGGGCCAGTGGAGCGCTCCGGAGATGCTCAAGGCGCTCCTCGCGGCCCGGCCGCCGGAGGCCGATCGGGTCCTGGGCGTGACCGGGCGGGACCTCTTCGTCCCGGTCCTCAGCTTCGTCTTCGGTCAGGCGCAGATGGGCGGCCCGACGGCCGTCATCTCCCTCGCCCGGATCTCGCAGGCGTTCTCCGGGCTCCCCGAGGACCGGCCGCTCCTCCTCGCGCGGGCCCGCAAGGAGGCCGTCCACGAGCTCGGGCACACGTTCGGCCTCGTCCACTGCCCGGACCCGGCCTGCCCGATGTCGCTCTCGACCGGCGTCGTCCAGGTCGATCGCAAGGGAGAATCGCTCTGCGCCTCGTGCGCGGCGCTCGTGAAGGAACGGATCCCGGCGGCGGGGCCGCCGGAAGGGAGGACGGGATGAAGGCGACGTGGCGGATCCTCGTCATCGACGACGAGGCGGTCATGCGCGAGTCGCTCGCGGCCTGGCTCCGCGAGGACGGGTACGAGGTCGACACCGCGGCCTCGGGCCGCGAGGGGATCGACAAGGCGCGGGAGTCCGACTACGCGATCTACTTCGTCGACCTGAAGATGCCGGGGGGCATCGATGGCATCGAGACGATGATGGAGGTCAAGAAGCTCCGTCCCGACGCCTCGATCGTCATCATCACGGCCTACGCGACGGTCGACACCGCGATCACGGCGATGAAGGAGGGAGCCCTCGAGTACATCGTCAAGCCGTGCAACCCGCAGGAGATCTCGCTCCTCGTCACCCGCATCATCAAGGTGAGGAACCTCGAGCGGGAGAACGAGATCCTCCGGCGGAGCCTCACGGGGCGCTGGCGCTTCCACGACCTCCTCTCGAAGAACCCCCGGATGCAGGAGATCTTCGGGCTCGTGAAGGAGGTCGCGAGCCTCCGCAGCACCGTCCTGATCACGGGGGAGAGCGGCACCGGCAAGGAGCTCGTCGCGCGGGCCCTCCACTTCTCGGGCGATCGTGCCGAGGGCCCCTTCGTCGGCGTCTCCTGCGCCGCCCTCACCGAGACGCTCCTCGAGTCGGAGCTCTTCGGCCACGAAAAGGGGGCCTTCACGGGCGCCGTCGAGAGGCGGAAGGGGAAGTTCGAGCTCGCCGAAGGGGGGACGATCTTCCTCGACGAGATCGGCGACATCTCGGCGAAGGTCCAGGTCGACCTGCTCCGCGCCCTCCAGGAGCGGCGCTTCTTCCGCGTCGGCGGGAGCGCGGAGGTGGCGGTCGACGTACGGGTCGTCGCCGCCACGAACGCCGACCTCGCCGAGGAGGTCCGGCAGGGGCGCTTCCGCGACGACCTCTTCTATCGCCTCAACGTCGTCGCGATCCACCTCCCGCCGCTCCGCGAGAGGCCCGAGGACGTCCCGCTCCTCGCCCGCTCCTTCCTCGAGCGCCTCTCGCACGAGCTCGGCAAGGAGGCGGAGGACCTCTCCGAGGGGGCGCTCAAGGCGCTCCTCGCCCACCGCTGGCCGGGGAACGTCCGCGAGCTCGAGAACGCCGTCGAGCGTGCGCTCGTCACTGCGAAGGGGCGCGTCCTGACCGAGGACGACTTCGCGTTCCTCCGTCCCGTCTCCGAGGCCGCGCCCGGCTGGAGCGTCCCGACGCACCTGCCCCTCTCGGACGTCGAGAAGGCCGTCATCGCCGCGACGCTGAAGCGGAACGAGGGGAACGTGAAGGAGACCGCCGCCGTCCTCGGCATCGACCGCTCGACGCTCTACGACAAGCTGAAGAGGTATGGAATCGAGCGGTAGGGTGCCGGCGCTTCGTCTCCTGCGCTAGCATTCGGGCAATACGTCCGAATCGAGCTGCGCCGGCCGCCTGCCGCTTTCGCGGCGCGCGGCCGGGCGACGGAGGGCGAGCCATGACGGAGCAGAGGGTCCCCGGACCCGGCGACGAGGCGGAGAGCGTCCCCCGCGCACGGGTCGAGGCGTGGAAGCGGGCGATCCACGACAGCCTCGTCACGGCCGTCGGGCGCTTCCCGGCCATGGCGACGCGGAACGACCGTTACCTCGCCGTCGCCCACGCCGTCCGCGACCGTCTCGTGCGGCGCTGGATGCGGACGGGCGAGCACTACTACCGGGCGAAGGTTCGCTCCGTCTGCTA
>JAKLER010000068.1 GCA_022711615.1 Acidobacteriota bacterium | reverse complement strand
CGCGCGGTCGTCGTCTCGGCGATCGACAACCTCCTCAAGGGGGCTGCCTCCCAGGCGGTCCAGAACCTCAACCGGCTCTTCGGAATGCCCGAAACGGAGGGACTTCTTTGATCGACGTCGTCAAGCTGGGGGGGAGCCTC
The DNA here is from genome assembly GCA_022711615.1 of Acidobacteriota bacterium. GTDB lineage: Bacteria > Acidobacteriota > Thermoanaerobaculia > UBA5066 > UBA5066 > UBA5066. The sequence goes on along the minus strand of JAKLER010000068.1, from coordinate 16,276 downwards.
CTCGAGAACAAGGCGCTGCGCCACTCGGCCCTCGAGGCTGTCGCGACGGCCTGGAGCTCGGGAAAGCGCTCCATCGTCGTCCACGGCGGGGGCAAGCGGATCGACGCGATGCTCAAGGCCCTCGACATCCCGAAGAAGGTCCAGGGGGGGCTGCGCGTCACCGACGCGGAGACGCTCGAGGTCGTCGTGTCGATCCTCTCGGGGCTCGTCAACAAGACGCTCGTCGCCGAGCTCCGCTCGATGGGGATCCTCGCCTCGGGGATCTCGGGCGCCGACGGCGACACGCTCTGGGCCGAGTTCCACGAGGCGGTCGAGGGGGTCGACCTCGGCTTCGTCGGCCGCGTCGTCCGCTGCGACCCGAAGCTCCTGGCGGCCGTCCTCAGTGCCTCGTTTCTCCCGCTCGTGGCGTCGGTCGCGCTCGGGCGCGAGGGGACCCTACTGAACGTGAACGCCGATTCCGCCGCCTCGGCCCTCGCCGGGGCGCTGGGCGCGAAGCGGCTCGTCTTCCTGACGGATGTCGAGGGAGTCCTCGACGCCGACGGGAAGGTGATCGAGCGGCTCGACGGGCGCGCCGGCCGCGCGCTCCTCGCCTCGCCCGCCGTGACGGGCGGCATGAAGCCGAAGCTCCGCGCCGCGCTCGACGCACTCGACGCCGGCGTCTCCGAGGTCCTCGTGGCGGGGCCGTCGCTCCACCGCGCGGCCCTCCTCGAAGGGAAGGGAGGGACCTGCCTTGTCCCGGCCTGACGAAAGCCCCGCCGCCGTGGAGGCCCGCGCGGCCGCGTATCTTCTCGGCACCTACTCCTGGACCCCGTTCCACCCGCGCGACGGGCGCGGGGCGAAGCTCGTCGACGCCGAGGGGAAGGTCTACTGGGACCTCCTCGCCGGCATCGCGGTGAACGCCCTCGGCTACCGCCACAGGCGCCTCGTGAAGACGCTGAAGGCCGAGGCGACGGACCTCCTCCACGTCTCGAACCTCTTCTACCAGCCGGCGCAGGGCGAGCTCGCCGAGCGGCTCGTGACGCTCTCGGGGCTCTCTCGCGCGTTCTTCTGCAACAGCGGGACGGAGGCGAACGAGGCCGCGATCAAGTTCGCGCGGCTCGCGAACCCGGGGCGTTCGAAGCTCGTCGCGCTCGACAACTCGTTCCACGGGCGGACGGTCGGGGCAGTTTCGCTCACTGGCAACCCGCCCTACCGCGAGCCCTTCGAGCCGCTCCTCCCCGGCGTGACGTTCCTCCCGGCGAACGATGTCGAGGCCCTGCGCGCGGCGGTGGACGAGACGACCTCGGCCGTTTTCCTCGAGCCGATTCAGGGCGAGGGGGGGATCGTTCCGCTCACGCCGGAGTACCTCCGCGCCGCGCGAGAGCTCTGCGACGCGGCGGGCGCCGTCCTCGTCTTCGACGAGATCCAGTGCGGCCTCGGCCGGACGGGGAAGCTCTTCGCGTTCGAGCGGACGGGCGTCGTCCCCGACGTCGTCACGCTCGCCAAGCCCCTCGGCGGCGGGCTGCCCCTCGGCGCCGTCCTCCTGAACGAGCGGGTCGCCTCGCTCGTGAAGCCGGGCCACCACGGGACGACGTTCGGCGGCAACCCCGTCGCCTGCCGGCTCGGCCTCGCCGTCCTCGAGGAGCTCGTCGAGGGGGGGCTCGTCGCGAAGGTGGAGGAGATTGGCGAGTGGTTCGGGAAGAAGCTGGCTCAGCTCTCGAAGCGCTGCCCGGCCGTCCTCGACGTCCGCGGCGACGGCCTCATCCGGGGCATCGAGCTCGACCGCGAAGCCGGCCCCGTCCAGAAGAAGCTCCTCGCGAAGGGCTTCGTCGTCGGCACGGCCCGGAAGAACGTGATCCGCCTCCTCCCGCCGTACGTCGTTCCGAAGGCCGCCCTCTCGGCCTTCCTGACCACACTCGAACAGATCCTCAAGGAAGGTGCCGCATGAGCGCGACGAAGATCAAGAAGGCCGCCCTCGCCTACTCGGGGGGCCTCGACACGTCAATCATCATCCCCTGGCTCAAGGAGAACTACGGCTGCGAGGTCGTGGCGGTGGCGGTCGACGTCGGCCAGGCCGAGGAGACGTCCGGGCTGAAGGAGAAGGCCCTCGCGACCGGCGCATGCGACTTCCACCTGATCGACGCGCGGGAGGAGTTCGCGGCCGAGTACCTCTGGCCGGTCCTCCGCGCCGGCGCGGTCTACGAGCACGAGTACCTCCTCGGCACCTCCACGGCGCGCCCGATCATCGCGAAGAAGCAGGTCGAGATCGCGCTCGCGACCGGATGCGACGCCCTCTCCCACGGCTGCACGGGGAAGGGGAACGACCAGGTCCGCTTCGAGCTCGCCTACCAGGCGCTCGCCCCGGAGCTGACGATCGTCGCGCCCTGGCGCGAGTGGACGATCAACTCGCGCGAGGACGCCATCGACTACGCCGCCGCGCGGAACATCCCGGTCCCGGTGACGAAGAAGGAGCCCTACTCGCGCGACCGGAACCTCTGGCACATCTCGCACGAGGGGGGGCCGCTCGAGGACCCGGCCTTCGAGCCCGAGGAGTCGATGTTCAAGCTGACGGTCGACCCGCGGAAGGCTCCCGACGAGCCGGAGCGGGTGACGATCGGCTTCGAGGGAGGCTATCCGGTCGAGGTGAACGGGAAGCTCCTCCCGGCCGCCGAGCTCCTCGTGACGCTGAACGCCATCGCGGCGCGGCACGGTGTCGGGCGGATCGACATGGTCGAGAACCGCCTCGTCGGCATCAAGTCGCGCGGCGTCTACGAGACCCCGGGCGGGACGCTCCTCGTCCAGGCTCTCCGCGCCCTCGAGACGCTCACGCTCGACCGCGACGCGATGCACGAGAAGGAGCGCCTTGCCCTCCGCTACGCCGAGCTCGTCTACTACGGGCAGTGGTTCAGCCCGATCCGCGAGGCGCTCGAGGCGTTCATGGAGAAGGTCACCGAGACCGTCACGGGGCACGTCACGCTGAAGCTCTTCAAGGGCTCGGCGATCGTCGTCGGCCGCCGCTCCGAGCACTCGCTCTACTCGGCGAACCTCGCCTCGTTCAACATGACGGGCTATACGGCCCACGACGCTACGGGCTTCATTCGCCTCTTCGGGCTCCCGACGCGGGGCCGCAAGCGGCTCGTGCCGCCGACGGACGCCGCGGTGAAGGCGGGCGAGAAGCTCCGCCTCGAGCCGTGGGGATGAGCCCGCGGCACAGCCTCTGGGGAGGGCGCTTCTCCGCCTCTCCGGCGGAGGTCCTCCGCCGGTTCAACGACTCGTGGTCGTTCGATCGGGCGCTGATCGCCGAGGACGTCGCCGGCTCGATCGCCTGGGCCGAGGAGCTCGGGCGCTGCGGCGTCCTCTCGGCGACGGAGGCCCGGAAGATCGTGAAGGGCCTCCGGGACGTGCTCGCGGCCTGGGAGGCGGGCGAGGGGCGCGACTCCGACGCCGAAGACGTCCACTCGTACGTCGAGGGGGAGCTGGGGAAGCGGATCGGTCCCCTCGCCGGGAAGCTCCACACGGGCCGCTCGCGGAACGACCAGGTCGCGACCGACCTCCGCCTCTGGCTGCGGAGCGCGTTCGACGCGCTCCACGCCGCGCTCCTCGACCTCGCCGCGGCCCTCGCCACGCGGGCCTCGGAGGAGGCGGCCACGCCGATGCCCGGGTACACGCACAGCAAGCGGGCCGAGCCGGTGACGTTCGGTCACTGGTGCCTCGCCTACGTGGAGATGCTCCTGCGCGACGCGGACCGCGTGCGCGCGGCGCGGAAGCGTGCGAACGAATGCCCGCTCGGCTCGGGCGCCCTCTCCGGCACGCCTCTCGCGATCGACCGCGAGCGGCTCGCGCGGAGCCTCGGCTTCGAGCGCGCGACGGCGAGCTCCCTCGACGGCGTCTCCGACCGCGACGCCGCCGTCGAGTACCTCTTCGTCGCCGCTCTCCACCTTTCGCACCTCTCCCGGATGGCCGAGGACCTGATCTTCTTCACGTCGGACGAGGCGGGTTTCGCCGAGCTGCCGGACGCCCTCGCCACCGGCTCCTCGCGAATGCCGCAGAAGAAGAACCCCGACCTCCTCGAGCTCGCTCGCGGGCACGCCGGGCGCGCGGTCGGCGAGCTCACCGGCCTCCTCGCCGTCCTCAAGGGACTCCCGCTCGCCTACGACAAGGACCTGCAGCTCGACAAGGAGCCGCTCTTCCGGGTCCGCGGCGTCCTCGACGCGGCGCTCCCGGCGATGACGGCGCTCGTCGCCGGCCTGAAGCTCCGCCGCGAGCGGATGCGCAACGCCGCGACCGACGACCGGCTCCTGGCGACGGAGCTCGCCGACGCGCTCGCGCGACGAGGCGTCCCGTTCCGGCAGGCCCACGAGATCGCCGGCCGGCGCTTCGCGGCGGCGGAGGCATCGGGCCAGGGGCTCCTCGAGAGGACACCTTCGGACGGAGTCACCGAGGCGGACCTCGCCTCGGTCGACCTCGGACGGGCCCTGGCACGCCGCGGGGCGGTGGGCGGAACGGCGCCGAAGCGCGTGGCGCAGGCGGCAAGAAGGGCCGCGAAGCGGATCGCGGCGGCGCAGAAGGCCGCAGCGGGAAGGAGCGTCCGATGAACCTGCCGAAGGGCTTCCTCGGATCGGCCGTCGCAGCCGGACTCCGGAAGAAGCCGGGCCTCGACGTGGCCCTCCTCGTCGCCCCCGGAGGTGCGAGCGCGGCCGCCGTCTTCACGAGGAACCGCTTCCAGGCGGCGCCGGTCCTCCTCTCGCGCGCCTCCCTGAGAAAGAGCCGCGGGCGCGTGAAGGCCGTGGTGGTGAACGCCGGCTGCGCGAACGCGGTCACGGGCGCGGAGGGGCTCGCGGCGGCCCGGCGGGTCCAGGAGCGCGCGGCCGACCTCGTCGGCTGCCCCCGCGAGGAGGTCTTCGTCGCCTCGACCGGAGTGATCGGAGTCGTCCTCCCCGACGCGAAGGTCACGACGTTCCTCCCCGACGCGTTCGCGCGGCTCTCCTCCGGCGGCATCGAGGCCGTCTCCCGCGCGATCCTGACGACGGACGCGGCCCCGAAGGTCGCGCGGGCGACGTTCCGTCACGGCGGGAAGACCTGTCGCGTCCTCGGCGTCGCCAAGGGCGCCGGGATGATCCACCCGAACATGGCGACGATGCTCGCCTTCGTCACGACCGACGCGCCGGCCTCGCCGGCGCTCCTTCAGGCGGCTCTGAAGGAGGCGGTCGACGGGAGCTTCAACGCGATCTCGGTCGACGGCGACACCTCGACGAACGACACGGTCCTCCTCCTCGCCTCGGGCGCCTCGGGCGGGCGGGAGCTCCGGTCCATCGACGGGGCTGGGGCGTTCCGCGCCGCCCTCGCGAAGGTCTGCGACGAGCTCGCCTGGCGGATCGTCCGCGACGGGGAAGGGGCGCGGCGGGTCATGGAGATCACGATCGAGGGAGCCGCCACCGAGCGCGAGGCGAAGCTCGCGGCGCACGCGGTGGCGACCTCGCAGCTCGTGAAGACGGCCCTCTACGGCGGCGACGCGAACTGGGGCCGCATCCTCGCCGCGATCGGCCGAAGCGGCGCGCGCGTCTCGACGCGTCGCGTCTCGCTGAGGATCGGTCGTCTCTCCGTCGTCGAGGACGGCGCGCCGACCGGCTACCGCGAGGCGGCGGCGGCGAAGGCGTTCGCCCGCGAGCGGGTCCCCCTCGTCGCGGATCTCGGCGTCGGGAAGGCGCGGGCGCGTCTCCTCGCGGCGGACCTCGGGCACGAGTACGTGACGGAGAACGCGGACTACCGGAGCTGAGACCTACGCGCCCGGGCGCTCCGCCTCGAGCTCCCTCTCGGCCTGCTCCCACTCGGACATCAGCCCTTCGATCCGGGCCCTCAGCTGCTTCTGCTCCTCTTCGAGCTTTCGCGTCTCGGCCTGGGCGCCCTTTCCGAAGAGGGCCGGGTCGAGGAACCGCTCGCTGATCGCGTGGACTCGAGACTCGGCGGCCTCGATGAGGCTCGTCAGCTCGTCGCGCCTCCTCTCGAGCGCCTTCACCCGGTTCTGGCGCTTCGGCTCGGGCTCCTTCTTCCTCGCGTCCTGGCTCTTCCGGGCCTTCCGGAGGCTCTGGAGGACGGCTTCGGCGTCGAGGTGGTCGTCGCCGCACCGCTCGAGGTACTCGTCGTACGTGCCGCGGAAGTCGTTGAGCCCCTTCGGCGAGATCTCGAGGATGCGGTTCGCGAGGCGCGAGACGAACCAGCGGTCGTGGGAGACGAAGACGAGCGTCCCGTCGTAGTCGAGGAGCGCCGTGACGAGGGCCTCGATCGCCTCGATGTCGAGGTGGTTCGTCGGCTCGTCGAGGACGAGGACGTTCGGCCCGAGAACCGAGAGGCGCGCGAAGACGAGGCGCGCGGCCTCTCCCCCGGACAGGGCCCGGACGGGCTTCTCCGCGTCGTCGCCCGTGAAGAGGACGTGGCCGAGGTGCCCCCGCACGAAGCCGATCGGCTCGCCCGGCGCCGCCTCCCAGAGCCACGCCTCGATCGACTGCCGTCCCGCGCCGGCGAGCTCGGCGTGGTCCTGCGAGAAGTAGCCGGGGCTCGCTTCGTAGCCCCACGTCACCTTGCCGGCGTCGGGAGCGAGCTCGCCGACGGCGATCTTCAGGAGCGTCGACTTGCCGATGCCGTTCGGCCCGATGATCGCGAGGCGGTCGCCCCGCTCGACCCGGAGCGAGACGTCCTTCAGGACGACGTTGTCCCCGTAGGCCTTGCCGACGGATTCGATCTCGAGGGCGGTCCGCCCGCTCGGCCGCCGCTGGCGGAACCGGAAGCGCGGGTGCCGCCGGGAGCTCTCCGGGAGCTTGTCGATGACGATCTTCTCGATGAGCTTGATCTTGCTTTGCGCCTGGCGCGCCTTCGTCGCCTTCGCGCGGAAGCGGTCGACGAAGGCCTGGTGCCCGGCGATCTGCTTCTCGCGCTTCTGGATCTCGGCTTCCTTCCGCTCCCGCTCCGCCTCCTTCGCGGCCTCGAACGCGGTGTAGTTCCCCGGATAGAGCGTCACCGTCTCGTAGTCGACGTCGGCGATGTGGGTGCAGACGTTGTCGAGGAAGCGGAGGTCGTGCGAGATGACGATCGCGAGGCCCTTGTAGGAGACGAGGAACTTCTCGAGCCAGCGGATCGAGACGATGTCGAGGTGGTTCGTCGGCTCGTCGAGGAGGAGCGCGCCCGGGTCGGCCGCGAGGACCTGCCCGAGGAGGACGCGCAGCTTGAACCCGCCGGAGAGCGTCGAGAGCGGCGACCGGTGGACCTCCGTCGGGATCCCGAGGCCCTCCAGGATCTCGCCCGCCCGCGCCTCGAGCGAGTACCCCTGGTTCCGCAGGATGAGGTCCTCGAGCTCGGCGTACCGGTCGCCGTGGAACTCGGAGTCGGCGTGGAGGAGCCGCTCCTTCTCCGCCATCGCCTCCCAGACTTCCCGGTTCCCCATCATCGCCACGTCGAGGATCGGCATCTCCTCGTAGCGGTAGTGGTCCTGGGAAAGGACGCCGAGCGTCAGCTTCCGGGGAATCGAGACGACGCCGCTCGACGGGGACTCCTCGCCCGAGAGGATGCGCAGGAGCGTCGACTTCCCGGAGCCGTTCGCCCCGACGAGCCCGTACCGGTTGCCGGGGTTGAACTGGATCGAGACCCCCTCGAAGAGGGTCTGCGCCCCGAAGGCCTTGCCGAGATCCGAGACGGCGATCATGGGCGGGGGACCATAGCAGAGACGCGCCGCCACGCGGCGACGGCCGTGAAGGCCGCCGCCGCGTGATCGTCTCGCCTGCGAGAGGGCGTCAGGGTGCGGACGCCGACGGCTCCGACGGGGTGGCCGGCTCGCGGCGGCGGCCCTGCACCCGGTCCCGAATCCGGTCCGTGACGAGGTAGAACGACGGCACGACGAGGAGCGAGAGGACCGTCGCCACGATGAGGCCGCCGATGACGGCGACCCCCATCGGCGCCCGGATCTCGGAGCCCGAGCCGATCCCGACGGCGGGCGGGACGGCCGCCATCATCGTCGCGATCGACGTCATCAGAATCGGCCGGAGGCGAACCGGCCCCGCCTTGAGCAGCGCGCTCAGCGTGTCGAGGCCGCGCTCCCGGAGCTGGTTCGTGTAGTCGACGAGGATGATCGAGTTCTTCTTCACGATCCCCATCAGGAGGAGGAGCCCGATCATCGAGAAGATGTTCAGGCTCCGGCCCGTCGCGAGGAGGGCGAACGCCGCCCCCGCGACCGAGAGGGGGAGGATCGAGAGGACCGTGACCGGGTGGAGGAACGAGTTGAACTGGGAGGCGAGGACCATGTAGGCGACGCCGATCCCGAGGACGAGGGCGAAGAGGAGGTCGCCCATCGACTCGCGGAAGGCGACGCTCGCGCCGCCGAGGACGAGGCGGTAGCCGGTCGGCATGTCGGAACCGAGCCCCTCGACGTACTTGAGGACGTCCGCCTGCGACATCCCCGGCGCCACGTTCGCGTAGATCGTGATCGCCCGCTCGCGGTCGCGCCGCGTGATCGCCTGCAGAGCGGGGACCTCCTCCGTCGTCACGAGAGAGGAGAGAGGGATCAGGTCGCCGGTCGAGCTCCGGAGGCGAAGGCGCGAGAGGTCCTCCGGCCGGGTCCGCTGGCCGGCGAGGAGGCGGAGGCGGACGTCGATTCGCCGCCCCTCCGTCGAGTACTTCCCGATGCGCAGGCCGCCGAGCGTCGCGTTGAGGGCCGTCGCGACGTTCTCGACGGAGATGCCGAGGTCGGCGGCACGGGCGCGGTTCGGAACGATCCGGAGCTCGGGCATCCCGATCCGGTAGTCCATGTCGAGGTCGACGACCTGTCCGCTCGCGTTCAGCCTCTCCGAGATTCCCCGCGCCTTCTCGACGAGGACGTCCCAGTCGGGGCCGCGGACCGAGAACTCGACCGGGAACCCGCGCTGGGCCGTGAAGCCCGACTGCGAGAGGTCCTGGACGACGACCCTCACGCCGGGGTACGAGTTGAGCTCCTTCCGGATCTCCGCCGCGAACTCGGCCTGCGACAGCTTCCGGTCGCTCTTGTCGACCATCGAGACGAAGACGACGCCGCCGCTCACGCCGCCGCCGAATCCGCCGACGACCCCGAAGCAGCGCGTCACCTCGGGACGGGACGTGACGTAGTTCTCGATCTTCCGGAAGGCCATGTCCGTCTCGCGGATGTCGGACCCGACGGCCGTCTGGACGCGGAGCATGAGGCGCCCCTGGTCCTGAGACGGGACGAACTCCGAGGGGAGCGCGCGGAAGACGAGGAACGCGACGCCGAGGAGAAGGGTGGCCGAGACGAGGACCGCGACGGGGTGCTTCAGCCCCTTCGCGAGGACGCGGGCGTAGACGCGTGCGAGGGCGTCGAAAGCGCGGTCGACGAGGCCGCCGAGACCGCTCCGGTTCACCTCGCCCGCCTTCAGGATCTGCGCGCACCGGGCGGGCGCGAGCGTGATCGCCTCGACGTAGGAGAGGGCGACCGCGACGCAGAGCGTGATCCCGAACTGGAGGAAGAACTTCCCGATGACCCCCTTCATGAAGACGACCGGGATGAAGATCGCGATGATCGCGATCGTCGCCGAGAGGGCCGCGAACGTGATCTCGCCGGTCCCTTCGCGCGCGGCCGTCACCCGGTCCTTCCCTTCCTCGAAGTGCCGGAAGATGTTCTCCATGACCATGATCGCGTCGTCGACGACGATCCCGACCGCGAGCCCGAGCGCGAGGAGCGTGAACGTGTTCAGCGTGAAGCCGGCGAAGTAGATGAACGCGATCGTCCCGAGGAGGGACATCGGGATCGCGAGGACGACGTTGAGGGTCGACGAGAGGGAGCCGAGGAACATCCAGCAGACCAGGCCCGTCAGGACGACCGAGAGGAGGATCTCGAACTGGATCTCGTGCACCGAGTCCTCGATGAACGTCGTCGAGTCGAAGTTGATCCCGACCTCCATCCCCGGAGGGAGGGTCTTCTGGATCTCGGCCATCGCCTGCTTGACGCCCTGAGCGACGGCGACGGCGTTCGACCCGCGCTGCTTGCGGATTCCGAGGCCCTGCGCGGGGGCCCCGTTGACGCGTGCGATGCGCCGCTCGTCCTCGAAGCCGTCCTCGACGAGGGCGACGTCCTCGAGGTAGACCGGCGCACCGTTCAGGTCGCGGAGCGATATCTTGCGGAGCGTGGCGAGGTCGAGCGCCTCGCCCATGACCCGGACGCTGATCTCGCGGCCTTCCGTCTCGAGGCGGCCGGCCGGGAGCTCGACGTGCTCGCGCTGGAGCGCCGCGATGACGTCGGTGACCGTCATTCCCTTGGAGTTCAGCTTGTCGGCGTCGACCCAGATCCTCACGTTCCGGTCGAGGTAGCCCCCCATGTTCACCTCGCCGACGCCGGGGACGGTCTGGAATCGCTCCTTGAGGCGGTAGCGGGCGTAGTCGGCGATGACCTGACGGGGAAAGGGGCCGGACAGGCCGATCCAGAGGATCGGGTTGTCCTCGGGGTTCGACTTCGAGATGACGGGAGGGTCGATGTCGCGGGGGAGCGACCGCTGCGCCTGGGAGACCTTCGTCTGGACGTCCTGGAGCGCGAGGTCGATGTCCCGGCTGATGTCCAGCTCGATCGTCACGTTCGCCGAGCCCTGCCTCGAGGAGGAGGTGAGGGACTTGATCCCCTCCACCTGCATCACGGCCTCCTCGAGCGGCTCGACGACGTCGTGCTCCATGACCTCCGGGGCGGCCCCTTCCCAGGTCACGGAGACGGAGATCGTCGGCGAGTCGACGTCGGGGAACTGGCTGATGCCGATGCGCGAGAGGGCGACGCCGCCGAAGACGATCGTCGCGGCCATCAGCATCCAGGCGAGGACGGGCCTCCGGATGCAGACCTCCGTGATGTTCATCCGCGCGCCTCCGGCCTGGACGGGGCGGTCGGCTCGGCGCCAGGAGCGCTCACTTTGACGGGGAGGCCGTCCCGGAGCGCCTCGGCGCCGCGGATGACGAGCTCCTCGCCCGCCTTCAGCCCTCCGCGGACCTCGACGAGCCCTTCGGTCGTGCGGAGGCCCAGGGTGAGGACGCGCTCGCGAGCCTTCCCGTCCTCTACGACGAAGGCGAGGAACCCCTTCTCGCTCGGCCGGATCGCCGTCTGCGGGATGACGGGGGAGTCGGCGATGCCGCCGACGGGGACGGAGACGTCGGCGAACGCGCCCGGGCGGAGCTGGGCGCGCCGCGGGTCGTCGACCTGGGCGGTGACGGCGACCATCCGCGAGGCCGCCTCGGCGGCGCCGGCGACGTGCGTGATCCGTGCCGTGAACTCCTTCGCGTCGCCGGGGACGCGGAAGCGCGCGACGAGCCCGGGGCGAAGGCTCCGGGCTTCTTCGGACGGGACATGGAATCGGAGGAGGAGCGGGTCGCGCCGGACGAGCGTCGCGAGGACGCCCCCGGGAGCCACGTACTGGCCGGTCGTGACCGTCCGCGTCTCGATGCGCCCGGCGACGGGGGCGCGGACGAACGCGTCGCGCAGGTTCAGCTCGGCCTGGTCGAGCGCCGACTTCGCCTGGGCGACGTCGGCCGCGGCGGTCTGGACCCGCGTGGCGAACGTGTCGATCTCCTCGCCCGGGATGAGGCCGGGGTTCTTCTCGACGACGGCTCGCCGTCGCGCCAGGGCGGCCTCGGCGTCGGCCTTCGCGGCCTCGGCCTTCTGGACGTTCGCGCGCGCGGCCTCGACGGCGAGCTGGTAGCGGCGCGGCTCGATCTCGACGAGCGCCGTCCCGGTCTCGACCGACTCTCCCTCGACGAACTTCACCTGCTCCACGACGCCGGCGACGCGGGCCGTGACCTGGACCTTTTCGAACGCCTCGACGGAGCCGACGGCCGTGACCGTGTACTCGACGGGGCGGCTCCTCACCGGCGACGTCTCGACGGGGAACGCCGGAGGGCCGCCCTTGCCGCCGGAGGCGCCCTTCTTCTCGCCGCCTCCGGAGCAGGAGAAGGCGAGCGCGGCGGTTCCGACCAGGAGGAGAACGGGGGCGAGAGTGGGGCGCTTCACGGGAGGGGCTCCTTTCCTGCCGGGTCGAGGCCGAGGGCGGCCCAGGTGTCGAGGACGGCGGCGCCGAGGCCGTAGCGCTCGTTCGTCAGCGCGACGTCGGCCTCGAAGAGGCTCTGGTTCGCGTCGGCGACGGCGAGCGCGTTCGCGAGCCCTTCGCGGTAGAGCGTCGTCGTCTCGGAGGCGTTCTTCCGCGCGGCCTCGAGCGCGACGGCGGCCTGCCGGACCGCGGCGCGGGCGTTGTCGAGCGAGGCGAGGGCGGCCTTTACCTCGAGCTCGACGGCGCGCTCGCGGGCCCGGGCGTTCAGGTCGGCCGCGCGGGCGTTCGCGTTCCGCTCCCTCCGGTCGGCGAACCGGGTCGCGGAGTCGAAGAGCGACCAGGAGAGGTCGAGCCCGTAGGTCCAGGTCGTGTTCCGGGCGTTCAGGCCGCCCTCGTTCGTCCACCGGCCGTCGGCCCGAGCGACGAGGGAAGGGAAGAAGCGGTTCATCGGCTCCTTCGCCCAGAAGTGGAGCGCCTCGGCGCGCTTCAGCCCTGCGGCGACGTCGAGCCGGCGCTCGCGGGCCCGGGTGACGAGCTCCTCTTCCGCCGGGCGCTCACGGTCGGCCGTCGCGAGGAGGGACTGCGGGACCTCGAGCGCCTCGGGGACGTCCGAAACGAGGAGGTTCGCCAGGGAGAGGCGCGAGGTCTCCTCGTCGTTCCGGGCGCGCGTCGCCTCGCGCTCGGCCGTCGCGAGCTCGAGCTCCGCGCGCGTCACGTCGTTGCTGCTCGTGATCTCCGCCTCGAACCGGGCACGCGCGTCCTCGAGGTTCTTCCGGGCCAGCTCGACGCGGCGTTCGGCGGCGCCGGCGACCTGGTCGGCGCCGAGGGTCCTGAGGAACGCGGCCGCCGCCTCGAACGCGACGAGCCGTCGCTCCTCGGCGGCCTCGAGGCTCGCGGCGTCCCGGTCGCTCCGGGCCTGCCGCCAGAGCGGCAGGGCGCGGGCGTCGAAGAGGACCTGCCTCGCCGTGATGCTCGAGGAGAAGGCGTCGCGCTTCGAGAGGACGACCTCCTGCCCTCCGACGGTGCTCGTCCGCTCGAAGGGGCGTCGGGTGTAGTTCCCGGCAGCCTGGACGTCCGGGAAGAAGAAGGCCCGCGCCTTGGAGACGCGCGCCTCGGCCGCCTCGAGCCGCTCTCCGGAGGCGAGGGCCCGTTCGTTTCGCGTGACCGCGAGACGGATCGCCTCGTCCAGGGTGAGGGGCGTGCCGTCGGCGAGGACCGATGTCGAGAGGAGGAGGGGGAGAAGAAGGAGAAGGGGCACCGGTGGGATACGTGCCCCGCGGTGGGGGAGATGCATACCGCGGGGCATCTTACCGGACGGTCATTCGGCTTCGCCGCGGAAACCCGCGAGGTGTGGCGAAACGTCACGTTGCTCTCCCTGCTCTACCGACGGACCGCGTGCGTCCAGCGCCTCGGGGCGAGACGCCGTCCGCGGCCGGCGCCCCGAGGACCCCTCGAGGGGCCGGTCGGGAGCCGATCTCCTCGAGGCGGTAGAATTGCCCGTTCGAAGACGAACGTTCACATACATTGAGCATCCGAAACTCAGGAGGAACCCCATGACCAGCAAGTCCGCGCCGACGGCGCGGGGGGCGAAGTACGTCTACTCCTTCGGCGGCGGGTCCGCCGAGGGCGACGGCAGCCAGAAGAACCTCCTCGGCGGCAAGGGCGCGAACCTCGCCGAGATGGCGCGGATCGGCCTTCCGGTCCCCCCCGGGTTCACGATTACGACCGAGGTCTGCACGCACTTCTACGCGAACGGCCGGAGCTACCCGAAGGGGCTCGAAGCCGAGGTCGCCCGGCACCTCGCCGGCGTCGAGAAGAAGCTCGGCAAGAAGTTCGGCGACCCGAAGAACCCGCTCCTCGTCTCCGTCCGCTCGGGCGCGCGCGCCTCGATGCCGGGGATGATGGACACGATCCTGAACCTCGGCCTGAACGACGTGACGGTCGAGGGGCTCGCGACGGCCTCGGGCAACCCGCGATTCGCGTGGGACTGCTACCGGCGCTTCGTCGCGATGTACGGCGACGTCGTCCTCGACCTGAAGCCGGTCGGCAAGCACGAGCGCGATCCGTTCGAGCTGATCCTCGAGGCGAAGAAGGAGAAGTTCGGCGTCCACCTCGACACCGAGCTGACCGTCGAGGCGCTGAAGGAGCTCGTCGGCGAGTTCAAGAAGGCGATCAAGGAGAAGACGGGCCACGACTTCCCCGAAGACCCCATGAAGCAGCTCTGGGGCGCCGTCGGAGCGGTCTTCTCGTCCTGGATGAACGAGCGGGCGATCGTCTACCGCCAGCTCAACTCGATCCCGGAGAGCTGGGGGACGGCCGTCAACGTCCAGTCGATGGTCTTCGGCAACCTCGGCGAGGACTGCGGCACGGGCGTCGCCTTCACGCGCGACCCCGCCACGGGCGAGAACCTCTTCTACGGCGAGTACCTCATCAACGCCCAGGGCGAGGACGTCGTCGCCGGCATCCGGACGCCCCAGAAGATCGCGACGCTCCAGCAGGCGATGCCGAAGGTCTACGACCAGCTCATGGGCATCCGCGCGAAGCTCGAGAAGCACTACCGCGACATGCAGGACGTGGAGTTCACGGTGGAGCGCGGCCGGCTCTTCATGCTGCAGACGCGCACCGGCAAGCGGACCGGCTTCGCCGAGGTGCGGATCGCCGTCGAGATGGAGCGCGAGAACCTCATCTCGCCCGAGGAGGCGATCCTCCGCGTCAACCCCGACTCGCTGAACCAGCTCCTCCGTCCGGTCTTCGACCCGAACGCGAAGAAGGCGGCCGTCGCCGAGGGGCAGCTCCTCGCGAAGGGGCTGAACGCCGGACCCGGCGCCGCGACGGGACGCGTGGTCTTCTCCGCCCAGGACGCCTTCGAGTGGGCGAAGAAGGGGGAGAAGGTCCTCCTCGTCCGCGAGGAGACGAGCCCCGAGGACATCAAGGGGATGAACGCGGCCGAGGGGATCCTGACGGCCCGCGGCGGCATGACCTCCCACGCGGCGCTCGTCGCGCGGCAGATGGGGAAGGTCTGCATCGTCGGCTGCGAGTCGCTCCGGATCGACTACGCCCAGCGCTCCATGACCGTCCGGGGCGACGTGAAGAACCGCGTCGTCATGGAAGGCGACTGGCTCTCGATCGACGGCTCGACGGGAGAGGTCCTCGAGGGGCGGATCGCGACGAAGCCCTCCGAGGTCCTTCAGGTCCTCCTCGAGAAGACGCTGAAGCCCGAGGAGAGCCCCGTCTACACGCTCTACGCGACGATGATGGGCTGGGCCGACAAGGTCCGCAGGCTCCGCGTCCGCGCGAACGCCGACCAGCCCGACCAGGCGACGAACGCGGTCCTGTTCGGCGCCGAGGGGATCGGCCTCTGCCGCACCGAGCACATGTTCTTCGGCGGCGACCGGATCACGGCGGTGCGCGAGATGATCCTCGGCGACACGGTCGAGGCCCGTGAGAAGGCGCTCGCGAAGCTCCTCCCGATGCAGCGCGGCGACTTCGAGGGGGTGTTCCGCGCGATGGGCCCGCGGCCGGTGACGATCCGGACGATCGACCCGCCGCTCCACGAGTTCCTGCCGCACAAGGCCGACGAGCAGAAGGACGTGGCCAGGCAGCTCGGCATCTCGCCGGCGGCCGTGGCGCAGAAGGTCAACGAGCTGCACGAGATGAACCCGATGCTCGGGCACCGCGGCTGCCGCCTCGGGATCGTCTACCCCGAGATCACGCGGATGCAGGCGCGCGCCATCCTGGAGGCGGCCTGCAACGTGAAGAAGGAAGGGGTCGAGGTCAAGCCGGAGATCATGATCCCGCTCGTCGGCCACGTGAACGAGCTGAAGGACCAGGAGAAGCTCGTCCGCGAGGTCGCGAAGGACGTCTTCGCGAAGGCCGGGATCAAGGTGGACTACCTCGTCGGGACGATGATCGAGCTGCCGCGCGCGGCGCTGACCGCCGACGAGATCGCCACGGTGGCCGAGTTCTTCAGCTACGGCACGAACGACCTGACGCAGACGACGTTCGGCCTCAGCCGCGACGACGCCGGCAAGTTCCTGCCCGACTACGTCCGCCGCGAGATCCTCCCCGCCGACCCGTTCGAGAGGATCGACCAGGCCGGCGTCGGGAAGCTCGTGAAGATGGGCGTGGAGCTCGGACGGACGACGCGGCCGAAGCTGAAGATCGGCATCTGCGGCGAGCACGGCGGCGAGCCGACGTCGGTGGAGTTCTGCCACCGGACGAACCTCGACTACGTCAGCTGC
>JAKLER010000067.1 GCA_022711615.1 Acidobacteriota bacterium | reverse complement strand
CCGCCGTGACAGGCGGTGCAGCCGTAGTCCTCGACGGGGTGGATCTTCAGCGGCTCGGCGGGGTGAGTCTTCCAGGGGTGCTCGGCCGTCTCGAAGCCCTTCCAGAGGATCCCCTGGTGGCAGGTGATGCACCGGTCCGCGCGGCCGAGGTCCTTCACCCAGATCTGCTTCATCCCGGCCGGCACGGAAGCGGCCTTCTCGGCGCCGTACTTCTCGGCGACCATCTTCCGGAACTCCGCCTGGTACCAGCGCCAGTCCTTCCGGTGGTCGGTGACGGCGAAGACGACCGTCGAGACGACGAGGAGGACCCCGATGACGGCGAGGACGGGACGGTCCTTGCCGGGGTAGGGCGAGCTCGTGCGCTGCTCCATCGTCAGATCCTCGTCGGGAGCTCGGGCCAGGCTTCCCACGGCCAATAGAAGTTCCAGTAGG
This sequence comes from Acidobacteriota bacterium, assembly GCA_022711615.1. Taxonomy (GTDB): domain Bacteria; phylum Acidobacteriota; class Thermoanaerobaculia; order UBA5066; family UBA5066; genus UBA5066. The sequence continues at coordinate 16,049 of JAKLER010000067.1, read as the reverse complement.
GACCCCGGAGGAAGGTCCCGACGATCGTGAACGCGAGGACGACGAGGACGAGGAGGAGGAAGACGAGGTTCTGCCTCTTCCTCGAGGCGTGGAACCAGACCCCGGCCGCGCCGGCCGGGCTCCGGTCGAGCCAGGGCCAGACGAGGAGGAGGCCGAGGAGGATCGTCGGCAGGATGACGCCGCCGAGGAAGGCGCCGTTGATCGTGAACGACCCGATCTTCAGAGTCGTGTCGGTGACGATCTCCTGGAGCCAGAGGAAGTACCACGGCGCCTTCGCCGGGTTCGGCGTGATCATCGGGTTGGCCGGCTCCTCGAGGGGCGACGGGATGAAGCAGGCCAGGATGCTCACGACGGCGAAGGTTCCGAGGACGACGATCGCGATCCGCCGGACGAGGTCGTTGACGGAGTTGACCGTCGTGTCCCGCGCTTCGAGCGTCACGGCGCGGATCGCCGGGGCCTGGCCGCGGGCGACGCCGAGGAGGGAATACGTCTTCGTCCGCGTGGCCGGAGCCTCGGTCTTCTCCTGCGAGAGCGTCCAGCGGTCGGCCTTCGCGAGCCCTCCGTCCTTGCGGATGCGCCACATGTGGTACGCGAGGAGGGCCCCGAGGCCGGCGGGCAGGAAGATGACGTGCAGGACGTAGAAGCGAATCAGCGTCGCCTGGTCGATCGTCCGCCCGCCGATGAGCAGCTCGCGGACCTCGGGGCCGACGAACGGCACGGAGCTCGCGATGTTCGTCCCGACCGTGACGGCCCAGTAGGCGAGCTGGTCCCAGGGGAGGAGGTACCCGGTGAAGGAGAGGAAGAGGGTCAGGACGATCATGACGACGCCGAGGACCCAGTTCCACTCGCGGCGCTGACCGCGCCCCGTCCCGTTCTTGTAGGCCCCCGTCAGGAAGACCCTCACGAGGTGGAGGAAGACCGCGGCCACCATCAGGTGCGCCGAGATCCTGTGGACGGCCCGGATCCAGGAGCCGAACGTGACGACGAACTCGATGTCCTTCACCGAGCCGTAGGCCCGCTCGACCGAGGGGACGTAGAGGAGGAGGAGCGGGAGGCCGGAGAGGACGAGGAGGAAGAAGAGGGCGGCCGAGGCCGTGCCGAGCCAGAACGAGTAGCCCCAGTCGAGCGACGGCTTGTAGGTCTTCGCGGGGAACCAGTGGAGGAGGAAGTTCGAGACGACGGCGTCGCCCGCCTCGCGGTCGGAGCGGGGCCGGAAGCTCCAGAAGGGCTTCGGGTGGACGCCGGGAGCGGAGGGGGCGGGAGTCTCGGTCTTCGCGCTCAAGCTCGTCCCGCTCCGCTCAGGCGACCGTCAGGCGGAAGTCGTGCCCGACTTCCTGTGCGAGGTCGACGACGAGCTGCCCGTCGTCAGCGGCGACGGAAAGCTGGTACCAGGCGAGCGGCTTCGGCGCCGGCCCCGTTTCGTTCGTCCCGTCGCCGGAGTACTTCGAGCCGTGGCAGGGGCACTGGAAGCGGTGCGTGAGGCGGAGGGGCTTGCCCTCGACGCTCGCCTCCTCGACCTTCGAGAGCGCCTCGGCCCTCACGGTGCAGCCGAGGTGCGTGCAGACGGCCGAGATCGCGTGAAACGTCTTCCCCTCGCGGAAGACGAAGAGCCTCTCGTCGGGGAGGAACTTCATCCCGTCGGGGAAGTCCGTCGGCGCCCCGAGCTTCACCGTCGTCGGCGCGTCGTACGACACGTTCGGGACGAGCGAGCGCAGGGAGGCGCCCGCCTGCCCGACCAGGGCGACGACGCCGGCGCCGATTCCGGCTTTCATCAGGAACTCGCGGCGGCTGTTCGGCTCGGCGGGAGGCGCGGTGGCGCCGGCCGGGGGGTCCGTCTTCGTCGTCATCGTGAGACCTCGCTCGTCTTCGGAACGAGACGTTCCGTGATCGTGAATCGCTCCATCGTCATCGCGTCGGTGGGACAGCGGACGGCGCAGAGGCCGCAGCGGATGCACTTGTCGTCGTCCTTGACCATCGCCGAGAGCGGGAGCCCGTTCCCGTTCGCCCGCTCCTCGAGGAGCGACCGCTCCGCCTCGTCGAGCTCGAGCTCCTCGAACGGGACAATGGCGAGGCAGTACTCGGGGCAGACGTCGACGCAGCGGCTGCAGAGGACGCACTTCTCCGGGTCGTAGATCGTCTGGACGTGGCAGACGAGGCAGCGCGCGCCCTGCCGTCGGGCCTCCGCCTCGTCGTAGCCGGTCTCGACCTCGGCGATCCCGGTCCGGCGGCCGACGTCGATCGTCGGAGGGGTGACCCGGTCCGCGAGCTCGAAGCCCGCGATCATCCGGTAGGTCGGGGTGAAGAGCTTCTCCACCTCGAGGTGCGTCTCGAGGGCGAGGCCCGCCGAGGCTCCGCGGGCGGAGAGGTGCTCGTGGATCGAGCGCGCGGCCTTCTTTCCGTTCGCCACCGCCTCGATGAGGTTCCGAGGTCCGAACGCCACGTCGCCGCCGGCGTAGACGCCGGGGGCGGAGGTCGCGAGCGTCGTCGGGTCGACCCTTACGGTGCCGCCGGGGGTGAGCGCGACGCCGTCCTCGGGGGTCAGGAACGAGAGGTCGGGCTTCTGGCCGATCGCCAGGACGCAGGAGTCGGCCGGAAGCGTGACGACGTCGGAATCGTCGTAGCGGGGGGAGAATCGGCCGTTCTCGTCGAATACGGAGAGGACCTTCCGGAGCTCGACGGCCTCGAGGCGGGACGTCCCGAGGAATCGCTTCGGGCCGCGCCGGGGGAGGAAGGCGACGCCCTCGCGCTGCGCCTCCTCGAACTCCTCGTGCCCCTGCGTCGACCGCAGGACCGGCATCTCGTCGAAGTTCTCGAGCGAGACGATCGTCACCTCGGCCGCGCCGCCGCGGAGCGCGGCCCGGGCCGAGTCGAACGCCTCCTTGGCGCGGGCGTCGGCGGCTCCCGCCGCCTCCTCGAGCGCCTCGAGCTCTCCCTCCTGGAAGACGCGGAGCGCGGTGCGGGCCGCGTCGAAGGCGACGAAGCCGCCCCCGACGACGACGACGCGCCGGCCGAGGTCCATCCGGAAGCCCCGGTTCACGTTCAGGAGGTAGTCGACGGCCTTCACGACGCCGTCGAGCTCGACGCCGGGGGCGTCGAGCTCGCGCCCCTGCGAGACGCCGACGGAGAGGAAGACGGCCTCGAAGCCGCCGCTGCGGAGCTCGGCGAGGCCGAACGACGGCGAGAGCCGCGTTCCGAGCCGCAAAGTCACGCCGAGGGCGAGGATTCGGTCGATCTCGTCCTTGATGAGCGTCCGCGGGAGGCGGTACTCGGGGATGCCGAACCGCATCATTCCGCCCGGCTCGCCCGCGGCCTCGAAGACGGTGACGTCGTAGCCGAGGAGGGCGAGGTCGTGCGCGGCCGAGAGGCCCGCCGGTCCCGCGCCCACGACCGCGATGCGCGTCTTCCCCGACGCGGGCGCCGGGGCGGGGGAGGGCACGACGGGAAGGTGGCCCGCGTAGCGGTTCCCCTCGCCGACGAGCTCGCCGAAGAGCCGGTCCTGCGTCTGGGGGCGGACCGATTCGACGCCGTAGCGCTCCGTCACGAACCGCTTGAGCGCCCGGATGGAGACGGGGGCGTCGATCGTTCCGCGGCGGCAGGCGTCCTCGCAGGGCGCGGCGCAGACCCGGCCGCAGACCGAGGCGAACGGGTTCGGCGCGCGGGCGACGAGGAAGGCCTCCTCGTCACGGTTCTCCGCGACGAGCTGGACGTAACGCCCGGCATCGGTCGACACCGGGCAACCTGCCTGACACTTGACCTGCGCCTTCCAATCCGACAAGGACGGGATGCGAGCCCGGATCGGCATGTCGAATCTCCCTGTGCGAGAGAGGATCTGCCGCGCATCGCCCGGCCGGTATGACGCAGGTCATGACGAGCAGGTGAAAGGGGAAGCCGGGGCCGCCGATCCTCGGCCCCGGCTCTCGGAGGGGTCAGTAACGCCAGGAAAGGTTGACGAAGACGTTCCGGCCGGGCTCCGGGACCTTCACGCCCGACCGGAACGGGTCCCGCTGGTAGGAGAGGTGCTCGGAGTAGAGGCGACCGAAGAGGTTCTCGACGCCCAGGGTCAGGCCGACGCTCCCGAGGGTGAGCCCGGCGCGCAGATTCGCGACGCCCCAGCCGGGGGTCGCCGTCTCGGCGACGTCCGTGTCGACGTTCGACTGTGCGGCGGCGAAGACGCCCTCCACCTCGCCCCAGTAGCGGCCGTCGTCCCAGCGGAGCGATGCCCGACCGGTCACGGGGGGTATCTCCGCGAGGTCCTTCGAGAGGATGCCGAGCTCGGGCCGCGGGTCCTGTGTCCCGCGGACGTACGACACGGCGCTCGAGAAGAAGAGGCGGTCCGTCAGGGTGAAGGCCGCGGTCGCCTCGCCGCCGGCGAGCCGGGCGTCGACGTTCTCATACGTGCGGGCCGCGGGGTTCATGACGCCGGGAACCGTGTTCACCTTCTTCGCGTCGGAGACGACGACGTAGTCGGAAACGTCGTTGACGAAAGCGCTCGCCGAGACGTAGAGACGCCCGCTGCGGAGCGACGCCGAGAGGTCGAGAGAGGTGTTCCGGGAAGGGGCGAGGTCCGGGTTCCCGACCCAGTCGGTTCCCATGCGTTTCAGCGAGAACCACCTCTCCTGCGGTTCCGGAACGCGTGCGGCCGTCCCGACGCCGAGGGAGACCTCGAGCCCCTCCACGGCCCGCCACCGGGCGCGGAGGCTCCCTCCGGGAAGGGAGTCGGCGCGGCGCGTGGCGCGCGTGCCGTGATAGGCCCAGGCCAGGTCCGTCGAGGCCTTCGCGTCGTCGACCGACGCCGAGGCGTGGTCCCAGCGGAGCCCGGCGTCGAGCGTCACGGCGTCGCCGAGACGGAACGACCTTTCGGCGAAGAGGCCGACGAGGTCGTTCGTCGCTCCGGGGAGCGAGGCCTGCGGCTCGTACTTTCTGCCCGCGAGGTACGTCGTGGTGTCCCAGTACCTCCGGTAGGCCTCGGCGCCGATCGTCACGCCGCGAACGGTCGCCTCCAGCCGGCCGCCGAGCGTCCTCGAGAAGGCGTCGGTTCCCATCGACCAGCCGCGCGCCGCGGTCGCCGAGGAGGTCCGGTACTCGTCCGTCATGAAGTGGTCGACCTGCGAGTAGTAGCCGGAGAGCCGGGCCGACGTGACGACGGCGGAAGGTGTCGCTTCCCACGTCAGGCCGAAGCGGTCCGCGTCGTCGTACACGGCGTCCATCTGAAGGTAGGGGTAGTAGGTGCGGGAGGTCTCCTGCCGCGTGTAGGAGACGACGACCGTGTGGCCCTCCGCCGGCACGAACCCGACGCGGGCCCACGCGGTCCCCGCCCGGAACGCCTCCGCGTCGACGGCCTCGGCGCGGTAGTTCGTCCGCTCGGTGAAGCGGCGGCCGTCGCCGCCCGCGAACGCTTCCGAGCGCCGGAAGGAGTACCCGGCGAGCGCCGAGAACGACGCGCCGGCCCACGAGGCGGTGACCGACGGGTTGACGTAGCCCCAGGCCCCCGCGGCGGCGTTCGCGGTGGCGTGGAGGCCCGGCTCGGGCCGGCGCGTCACGATGTTCACGACGCCGCCGAGGCTCCCCTGGTTCCGGACGTCGAACGGTCCCTTCGCCACCTCGACCCGCTCGACCTGGGCGAAGTCGACGTGGAAGGAGGGCGGGTCCATGTGGTTCGGGCAGGCGCCGTAGATCCGCTCGCCGTCGACGAGGACGTTCAGGTCGCGGCTCTGGGAACCGCGGACGACGACATCGTTCGCGATCCCGCCTTTCCGGAGCTTCCAGACGCCCGGGAGCTTCTCGAGCGCCTCGCCCGCGTCGCGTGCCGGGCTCTCGCGGATCTCCGCGGCTTCGACCGCGTCGCGGGGTGACGGGCCGACGACCGTGAACCGTTCGCGCACCTCGGCGAGGCGGAGCGTCACGTCGAGCAGGCGCCGTTCGCCGACAGAGAGCGAGATGTCCGTCCGGGTTCCCGTCTCGAAGCCCGGCAGCTCGACGACGAGCTGGTAGGTCCCGGGACGGAGCCCGCGGACGAGATAGAGCCCCCGTTCGCCGGAGGCGACGACGGCGGCCGGCGGGGAGCCGCCGGGCGAGGCGACCACGGAGACACGGGCCCCGGGGAGGCCGCTCCCGTCCGCGGCGAGGATCGAGCCCGAGAGCGTCGCCGGAGCGGGCTCCGACGCGAGACAGCGGGCCGAGAGGAGGGCGACGAGGAGGCAGGACTTCAGCTTCATGAGTGCTCCATCGCGGTTCGTCTACGGACTCCGAACGGCGGTGCCGCCCGGAGCGCCGAAGGGAGGGGCCGAGCCCCGGACCGTCAGCGGGAGGCGATGGAGGCCCGAGGAGGCGGAGTCGCCGGGTCGGGACGGGGCGCGTTCCCGCCTTCGGGTGTCGTGAGAGCGATCGGAGCTCCGGCCTCGGACGCCGCCGGCGTCTCCTCGACCGGGAGGGCGCCGTCGAACGCGGCCGACGGGGGAGGAACGACCGCCCGATGGGGGGCCTCGTCGCGGCAGCCCGACCAGGAGGGGGCGGCGGAGCGTTCGGGCTCCATGTCTCCATGGCAGAGCCCGGCTTCGCAGCAGGCCATCTTCACGGGGCAGTGACAGCCGTGCGCGGGTGCGGGAGGAGCGGTGACCCTCGCGAGGGCGAGGACAGGCAGCAGCAGCGTCGCCGCAAGGACGAGGACGAGCGCCCCGGCCGAGCGCCGCAACCTGCTCTGTCTCATGACGGGTCCCTTCTAGGTCCGATCGGGCGCTCCGAGTATGACGCGGATCATCCGCCGGGCTCTTTCGCAGGGAGCGGCGATTGGAGAGGCAGTCGTCGACGCCACCGGGCCGCGTCGCTTCGCCGGCGTACGGGGAGGGGCGATACTCCAGCCGTGAAAGCGGACCGCGACCGGCGCTCCGGCGTCCCGTGAGCCTCCTCGTCCGGGTCTTCGAGGAGACCTACCGGATCGTCCTCGACAGCGGCTTCTTCATTCTCCTCGGGTTCCTCCTCGCCGGGCTCCTCCACGAGCTCGTCGACACGGCCCGGATCGGGCGCGCCCTCGGAGGGAGGAGCCTCGGGGCGATCCTGAAGGCGGCGATCGTCGGCGGTCCGCTGCCGCTCTGCTCCTGCGGGGTGCTGCCGATGGCGGTTGCGCTCCGGAAGAAGGGGGCGAGCCGCGAGGCCACCGTCTCGTTCCTGATCTCGACGCCGGAGACGAGCGAGGAGGCGATCCTCCTGACGTGGGGGCTCCTCGGCCCCGTCATGGCGCTCGTCCGGCCCGTCGTCGGCGTCGTGACCGCGATCGTGGCCGGGCTCGTCTCTCTCGTCGCGGGCGGGGAGGACGATCGACGTTCCACGGAAGCGGGTGAGGCGGCCGGCGTCGAGGCGGCCCCCTGCTCGACCGAAGACGGCTGCGGGACGCCCGAAGCCCCCGCCGCGCGGGGCGGGACCTTGCGGGAGCGGGCCGCGCGGGTCTTCCGGTACGCGTTCGTCACGATGGTCGACGAGCTCGCGTTCTGGATGCTCCTGGCGTTCCTCGCGACGGGAGTGCTGGCGGGCGTCCTTCCGGAAGACTTCTTCTTGCGGTTCCTCCCCTGGCCGCTCCTGACCATGGTCCTGATGGCCCTCGTCGGGCTCCCGATGTACGTCTGCGCGAGCGCCTCGACGCCCATCGCCGCCGCGATGATCGCCAAGGGCCTCGACCCGGGCTCGGCGCTCGTCTTCATGCTGACGGGTCCCGCGACGAACGCCTCGACGATCGCGGTCGTCGCCCGAATGTTCGGACGGCGGTTCGTCGGGGTCTACCTCGGGTCGATCGTCGGCGTCGCGATCGCGTCGGGGCTCCTCCTGAACGCCGTCGTCGGCGCGGGCCTGGTCCCGGCGCCCGGCGGCCCCGAGGCGGAGAGCGGGGGCGCCTGGGCCGTCGTCAGGTTCCTCTCGGCCTTCGCGTTCCTCGCCCTCATGGCCTTCAGCTTCCAGAGAAGGGGCTTCCGGCCGGGATGGAACGAGCTGAAGGGGCACGCGCTCGCGTTCCGCGACCTCGTTCGCGAGCAGGCGCCCAGGCGCCCCCCGCGGCGGGCGCTCGCCGGCTTCGGCGCGGCGGTCCTTCTCCTTCTCTGGTGCCGGAGCGCGCTTCTCGTCGTCCGCCCCGACGAGACGGGCCTCGTCCGGACGCTCGGAAAGGTGACTGCGTCCGATCTCGCCCCGGGTCTTCACCTCGTCCCGCCGTTCCCGTTCGGGAGAGCCGAGGCGATCCCGACCGCGCGGCTGCGCTCCGTCGAGATCGGCTTTCGCTACAGGGCCGCCGGCTCCGCGGCCGCGCCCGTCACGTCGAGGGTCTTCGTCCCGACGCAGTCGACGCGGGTCCCGGAGGAGGCGCAGTTCCTGACGGGCGACGAGAACGTCATCGAGGTGACGGCCGTCGTCCACTACAGGATCGCCGACCCGGCCGCGTTCCGATTCGGCGTCGACCGCGCCGAGCCGGCGTTCCGGGACCTCGCGCGGGCGCTCCTCGTCGAGGAGGTGGCTCGGACGCCGATCGACGCCGTCTACACCGCCGAGCGCGGCGCCGTGGAGAAGAGAGTCCTCGAGGCGCTCCGGTCGGCGCCGGTCCTCGCGGAGACGGGGCTCGCGCCGGTCGACCTGCGGCTCCTCTTCGTCCACGCGCCCGACGACGTGCACGGGGCCTTCCGCGACATTGCGTCGGCCGCCGAGGACCGGACGACCGCCCGGAACAAGGCGCTCGTCGAGGCGGAAGGCGCGCTCGGGCAGGCGCGCGGCGAGGTCGCCCGGACCCTCGCCGACGCCGACTCGGAGCGAACGCGCCTCGTCGAGCACGCGAAGGGGGACGCCGCCGCCTTCGTCCCGCTCGCGCGCGAGGTCGCCGCGGCGCCGCGGACGAGCCGCCTGCGCCTGAAGCTCGAGGCGCTCGAGCGGGTCCTGCCGGGCGTCCCGAAGCTGATCCGCCCCGACCCGCGCCGCGCTCCCGGCTTCGAGCTCTGGGTGACGCCTGCCTCGCCGGCCGATGCCGCGTCGGCGCCCGCTCCGATGAAGGGGCTGGCCGGTTTCGTGAGTCCGATCCCCGCGCCGCCCCCCGACGTCCCCGCGGCGGAGCGCTGAGGTGAACGCCATGGAAGTACCCCTCGAGCCCCGGCCATCCGCTCGACGCCGCCGCGTCGCGACGGTGGCGGCAGGCGCGGCCCTCCTCCTCCTGGTCGCACGGGTGCCGTACGTCGTCGAGGCGACGGAGTACGCGGTGCGGACCCGCTTCGGCCGTCCCGTCGCCGTCGTGACGGAGCCGGGCCTCCACGCCCGGGTGCCGCTCGTCGACGACGTCGCCCGGCTCGACGCCCGCCTCCTCTACTTCGATCCGCCGGCGGGGGAGTTCCTGACGAACGACAAGAAGAACATCGTCGTCTCTCCGGTCGTCCTCTGGCGAATCGAGAAGCCGCTGAAGTTCCTCCAGACGCTCGTCACGCGCGAGAGCGCCGAGGCGCGACTCGCCGACCTCGTCGCCTCCGAGACGGGAGCCGCGCTCGGAGCCGTCCCGTTCACGCGCCTCGTCTCGGCGACGGACGGCGAGGCCGACCTGGCGGGCGTCGTCGCGGGGATCGCCGAGCGGGTTCGGGCGCGCGCCGCCGCGGACTACGGCGTGAAGGTCGTCGACGTCCGCCTGAAGAGGATCGCGTTCCCGGAGCAGAACCTCCTCTCCGTCTTCGGCCGGATGAGGTCCGAGAGGGAGCGGATCGCCCGGCGGTTCCGCTCGGAAGGGGAGGAGGCGGCGCTGAAGATCCGCGCCGAGACCGACCGCGAGAAGACCCGGCTCCTCTCCGAGGCGTACCGGAAGGCCGAGGAGGAGAAGGGGGCCGGCGAGGCCGAGGCCGCCCGGATCTACGCGAAGGCGACGAACCAGGACCCGGACCTCTACAAGTTCCTCCGAACGCTCCGCGCCTACGAGACGATCCTCGACGAGAAGACGACGCTCGTCCTCCCGGGCGATTCCGACGTCCTGCGCCTCCTGACCGACGGCGCCGCGCCGTCGCCGAAGAAGGGGCCGAATTGACCCGGACGGCGCGACGGGCGCTCTTTGCCGCCTCGGGGCTCGCCTTCGGGGCCTGGCTCCTCGCGGGCGTTTCGGTCCTCCGACCGGCGCAGCAGGGGGTCGTCCTGCGGCTCGGCGCGGTCCAGCCGCTCCCGCTCGGCCCCGGAATCCACTGGCGGCCGGCGGCGATCGACCGCGTCGTGAAGGTCGAGGTGACGAGGACCGAGACCGTGCCGATCGGCTTCCGGACCGCCGACGGCGGGCGCGCGATGCCGCTCCCGGCCGAGGAGGGGCAGTGGCTGACCGGCGACACGAACATTCTCGCCGTTCAGCTCGCGGTGCAGTACCGTGTCGCCCGGCCGGTCGAATGGGTCGTCCACGGGCGCGACACGGCGGAGGTCGTTCGCCGGGCTGCGGAGTCCGTCGTGACCGAATCGATGGGTGTCCTCCCGGTGGACGACGCGCTGACGGGCGGCCGTCACACGCTCCTCGAAGAGGTTCGCCGCGGGACCCAGGAGCTCCTCGACCGGTGGCAGAGCGGTGTCGCCGTCGTCTCCGTCGCCCTCCGTTCCGTCGACCCGCCCCCGCCCGTCCTCGCCGCGTTCCAGGACGTGCAGGACGCGAAGAGCGACCGGGAGCGGTTCGTGAACGAGGCGGAGAGCTACGCGAACGACACCCTGCCGCGGGCCCGCGGCGAGGCGGAAGCGCTCGTCTCCGCGGCCGCCAGCCAGAGACAGCGGCGGGTCGAGGAGGCGCACGGCGACGCCGCCCGGTTCGACGCGCTGCGCCGGGAGGCGAGCCTCGCCCCCGGGCCGCTCCGCGCGCGGCTGTACCTCGAGACCCTCGAGAGGGTCCTGCCCCGGATGCGCCTCTACGTCGTGGACGAAGCGACCCGGCTCAGGCTCGTGAAGCCCGAGCCGGCGACCCCCGGGGCCGTGCCCGGCGGCTGAAGGCCGGGCACGGCCGGCCTCAGCCCTGGTAGGCCTTCCGGATGTTCGGGATCAGGTACTCCTGGAAGGCGCGGTCGAGGTCGTAGCGGGGCGAGAGGCCCCAGTCCTTCCGGGCGGCGGAGTCGTCGACGTCGGCCGGCCAGGAGTCGACGATCCCCTGCCGCTTCGCGTCGACCTTCGTCGTGATCTCCGCGCCGGGGAAGGCCTGCTCGACGATCGCCTGGATCTCGGCGGCCGAAGGGGCGAAGGCCCCGATGTTGTACGTCGTCCGCGTCAGCTTCTCGCGCGGGGCCGCGGCGAGCTGGAGGAGCGCGTCGACGGCGTCGGGCATCGCCATGAAGGGGATGCGCGCGTCGGGCCTCACGAAGCAGGCGTAGGGCTTCCCCTGCGCGGCCGCGTGGATCATCTCGGGCGCGAAGTCGGACGTGCCGCCCGACGGGACGGTGAACGCCGAGATGAGGCCGGGGAAGCGGATCGAGCGGAAGTCCACCTTCCCCGAGAGCGTTTCGGGAGCGAGCTGCTTGTAGTGGCGGGCGTAGTAGCGGCCGAGCTGCTCGCAGTAGAGCTTGTTGCAGCCGTACATCGTCGTCGGGTTCGTGAAGTCGTCCTCCTTCACCTTCCCGGCCTTCGCCTTCACGTCGAGCCCCGGCATGCCGTAGGCCGCGATGGACGACGGGTACATGAAGACGACCGGCCGCCCGTGCGACTCGCCCTGCTTCTGCGCGAACTCGAGCATCGCCATCGTCCCCTCGACGTTCACCTGGTGCGCCGTGACCGGGGTGAACTCGCTCCGCGTGGAGAGGAGCGCGGCGAGGTGGAAGACCTGGTCGACCTCGAACTCGGAGAGGATCCGCTCGAGGAGCTGCGGCTCGAGGATCGAGCCGGTGAACTGTCGCGCCACGCGAGGCGCGATCGACGGGTCGAGGGGCTTCAGGTCGAGCGTGATGATCGGACGGCTCCCGTCCTCCGAGAGCCGCTCGATGAGCGTGTGGCCGATCTCTCCGCTGGCTCCAGTGAGGAAGACGACGGGTGTGCGCAGCACGAAGGCCTCCTTGGCGCGGCGGGCCGGTCGGCCCGCGGGCAACCGCCAACGCTAGCACGGAGCGGGGGGCCGGCGCGCGTCGGGATCGACCTCCCGTGCGAGACTCGGGGCCGGTGCCCGCCCTCGCCGCGGCTTTCACGCCGCTCCGCCACAGGGACTTCCGCCTCCTCTGGAGCGGCTCCCTCGTCTCGAACGTCGGGACCTGGATGCAGAGGGTCGCCCAGGGGTGGCTCGTCCTGACCCTGACCGGCTCGCCCTTCTGGCTGGGTGTCGACGCTTTCCTCGGCGAGGCCCCGTTCCTCGCCTTCTCGCTCTTCGGCGGAGTCCTCGCCGACCGAGCGGAGCGGCGGCGGATCCTCCTCGCCTCGCAGCTCGTCCAGATGGCCTCCGCGCTCGTCCTGATGACGCTGATCGCCACCGGGCGGATCACGCTCGGGGCGATCCTGGCGGTCTCGGTCGTCGTCGGGCTCGCCCAGGCGTTCGGCGGGCCCGCGTTCCAGGCCCTCGTTCCGATGCTCGTCCCTCCGGCCGACCTGCCGCGGGCGATCCTCCTGAACTCCATCCAGTTCAACTTCGCGCGCGTCGTCGGCCCGGCGGTCGGCGGCCTCGCCTTCGCACGCTTCGGCGCCGCGGGCTGCATGGGGCTCAACGGTCTCTCCTTCCTCGCGGTCGTGGCGGCGCTCGCCGCGATCCCCCGCCGCCCCGGAACGGGCAGTGACGGGGCGACGGTCCTGGAGGGCCTTCGCGAGGGGATCGGGACCGTCTGGCGGCGGCCCTCGCTGCGGGGTCTCGTCGGCCTCGCCTTCCTCGGCACGTTCTGCTCGAACCCCCTCCTGACGTTCCTCCCGGTCTTCGCCCGGGACGTCTTCCACGCCGGAGCGGAGCGCTACAGCGTCCTCCTCGCGGCGTTCGGCTGCGGGGCGGTCTTCGGCGGGCTCGCGGTCGCGGGTGCGGCCCGGCTGCCGCGGCGGGGCCTGCTCTCAGCCCTCGGGCTCGTCCTCTACGGCGTCCTCATGGTCGCCTTCGCGCTCAACCGCGAGCCGATCCTCTCTCTCGTCCTCCTCGTCGCCGCCGGGGCGTGCCAGATGGTGGTCTTCTCCGGGTTCATGACGCTCGTCCAGACGAGCGTCGGCGACGCGCTCCGGGGCCGGGTCGTCAGCATCTACAGCCTCGCCTTCCGGGGCGGCATGCCGCTCGGGAACCTCTCGGCGGGGACGGCCGCGGCGGCGGTCGGTGCGCCTGCCGTCCTCGTCGTCCTCGGCGGGGCGCTCGCGATCGCGGGCGGGATCGTCGCGCACCGGCGGGGACGGGACGGCGTCGCCTCGATCTGAGGGGCGGCGGCTCCTGTAGGCTGCGGCGCATGAGGATCGAGACGCTCGCCGTCCACGCCGCGTACTCCGTCGACCCCGCCTCCGGCGCGGTCGCGCCGCCGATCCACCTCTCGACGACGTTCGGGAGGGACGAGGCGGGCGCTCCGCTCGCCGGCCACACCTACATCCGGGAGTCGAGCCCGACGCAGGACCTGCTCGAGGAGGCGCTCGCACGCCTGGAAGGGGGCGAGGCGGCGCTCGTCTTCGGCTCGGGAATGGCGGCCGGGCTCGCCGTCGTCCAGGCCCTCCCGCCCGGAAGCCACGTCGTCCTCCCGGACGACGCCTACTACGGCTTTCGGGTCGCCGCGCGCGACTTCTTCCCGCAGTGGGGGATCTCGGCGACGTTCTCACCGCTCGACCGGACGGGCGCCCTCGCGGCGGCGCTCCGCCCGGAGACCCGTCTCGTCTGGCTCGAGAGCCCTTCGAACCCGCTCCTGAAGGTCACGGACCTCGAGAGGGCAGCCTCGATCGCGAAGCGGGCGGGAGCGCTCGTCCTCGTCGACGGCACCTTTGCCACGCCGATCCTCCAGCGGCCGATCGAGCTCGGGGCCGACGTGGTCCTCCACGCGACGACGAAAGGGATGGGCGGGCACAGCGACGTCGCGGGGGGCGCGCTCGTCTTCGCGGCCCGGGGCGAGCTCCTCGAGAAGGTGCGGCACGTGCGGACGGTCCTCGGGGCGGTCTCCTCGCCGTTCAGCTCCTGGCTCGTCCTCCGGGGACTGCGGACGCTCGCGGTCCGGGCGCGGGTTCAGTCGGAGACGGCCCTTGCGGTGGCCTGCGCGCTCGAGGCGCACCCCGGCGTCTCGAGGGTGAACTACCCGGGACTGGCCTCCCATCCCGGCCACGAGGTCGCGCGCCGGCAGATGAGCGCCTTCGGCTCGATGATCTCGTTCCACGTCGCCGCGGGGCGCGAGGCGGCGATCGCCGCGGTGGGGCGGGCGCGGCTCTTCACCCGCGCGACCTCGCTCGGCGGAGTCGAGAGCCTCATCGAGCACCGGGCGACAAGCGAGGGGGACGCCTCGACGGCACCGCCGGACCTCGTCCGGCTCTCGATCGGCCTCGAGCACGCGGACGACCTCGTGGCCGACCTCGACGCGGCGCTCCGCGCCTGAACGCGGTCTTCACGGTCGATCCCGTATGATCGGGACGCCGCCGGACAAGGACCCGAGACCGGGAGCCACGAACCGGCCTCTGGCCCGAAGGCGGGACGTTGTGTCCTCGCGGGGCCGGGATCACGATCCGAACGGAACGAGGACCATGGACGAGAAGTCGAAGCGGAAGAACGAGAAGGACGGCCCCGGGCCCCGGAAGACGAAAGCGGGACCGAGGACGCCGAAGAGCGCCCCCGAAGCCGTGCCGGCCCGGCAGGCCGAGCCCGCCGCCGCCGTGACCCCCGGGGCGAAGGCTCCGAAGGAGACGGCCCCGATCCGACGGGTAAGCCGGAAGGCCCCGGCGCGCAAGGCGGACGCCGCGAAGCCGGCCGCGGAGGCTCGCAAGGCCCCGGCTTCGAGGCCGGCCGCGAAGCCGGAACCGAAGCCGGCCCGCAAGGACCCCGCGAGGAAGCCCACGAGGAAGAAGGAGGCGACCCAGGCCATGACCGAGCCGACCGCCCCGGATCCTGCTCCCGCTCCCGAGACCGAACCGGCGACGCCCGCCGAAGCGCCGCCCGTGGATGGCGATCGCGCCGAGATCGAGGAGATCCCCGGCTACGACGGGCACGCGAAGGTCGACCGCCCGTCGCAGGACCCGATTGCGCCTCCCCCCGAGGACCCGGACGTCCCCGAGACTCCGTTCGAGAAGGTCCTGCGCGAGCTGCCGTACCTGCCGACGAGGTACGACGAGACCTACGTCTATCTCGTGCCGTGCGACCCGAAGAGCCTCTACGTGATCTGGGAGGTCGCGACGGAGGCCCGCGAGGCGCTCAAGGCGCGATTCGGCGCCGACTTCTTCGAGAAGAACGCCCTTCTCCTCCGTGTCTACGACGTCACCGGCGTCTCCTTCGACGGGTTCAACGCGAGCTCCTTCTTCGAGGTGGACGACTATCTCGCCGACAAGTCCGAGTACTGGGTGGCCGTGGCGGGGGGGCGAGACTACGTCGCCGAGCTCGGCTACCGGGCCCTCGGGACGACCTACTTCGAGAAGGTCGCCCGCTCGAACGCCGTCTTCGTCCCGCGCGGCGTCGACGAGCCGGCGGAGATGCACGTCTCCTGGGGCTCGATCGACGTCCCCCACCACGACGTCGAGGTCCCCGTCGGGCCCGACCAGTGGCGGTTCAACCAGTACCTCTACTGGAAGAGGAGGAGCCACGCCGCTCCCGAGGAGAAGGGGTACTGGTCGCTCGTCCTCCACCAGCACCTCCCGTTCGTCCGCCACCCGGAATACGAGGTGGGGCTCGAGGAGCAGTGGTTCTTCGAGGCGGTCGTCTCGGTCTACACGCAGCTCCTGCACGTGATGTGGAATCTGGAGCGCGACAAGGTCGACTTCCGCCTCACGGTCAGCCTCACGCCACCGCTCCTCTCGATGATGCAGGACCCGCACCTGAAGCTCCGCGCGGCCCGGCACATCGACGAGTGCCTCAAGCTTGCGACGCGGGAGCGGGAAAACGCGCGCGGCAAGCCGTGGCTCGCGGCGGCGGAGCAGATCCTCTCGCGCTTCTGGACGGCGAAGCACGTCTGGGA
>JAKLER010000066.1 GCA_022711615.1 Acidobacteriota bacterium | reverse complement strand
CGCGGTGAGGAACGGGCTGACGAGGGGCCGGAGGACGAGGACCGAGAGGGAGAAGACGCCGATCACGAAGCCGGCCGACTTCTCGTCGAGGCCGAGGCCGACGAGGTGCTCGTGGAAGTGGAAGAAGGCCGCGGCGCTCACCTGCGCGAGGAAGACGACCCCCGCGACGAGGAAGAAGTCGCGCGTGAAGAGCGGGGGGCGCGCGTCCGTCATGCGGAGGGGGCCGCAAGGGCGAGCCGCTCGAGGAGGAGGCCCGCGACGACCCTCCGGTAGGCGGCGCTGGCGCGCACGTCGTCGATCGGCGACACGGCGCGCTCGACGTCCGGCGCGAGAGAGGCGAGGAGGTCGCGGTCGAGGCGACGGCCGGCGAGCGCCTCCTCGACGGCGGGGACGGCGACGACCGTCGGGCCGACGCTGCCGAAGGCGAGGCGCGCGCGGCGGACGGTGCCGTCGGCCTCCAGGTCGAGGAGCGCGGCGAGGCTCGCGACGGCGCAGGCGAGCGCCCGGCGGCGCCCCACCTTCTCGTGGTGCGAGACGGAGAAGCCCCCGGGCTTCGGGACGTGGAGGCCGACGAGGACCTCGCCCGGCGCGAGGGCCGTCTTTCCCGGGCCGAGGACGAAGTCGGCGATCGGCAGCCGGCGGCGGGAGGAGCGCGTCGCGAGCTCGACCTCGGCGTGGAGGACGTAGAGCGGCGGGAGCGAGTCGGCGCCGGGGGAGGCGGTGACGACGTTGCCGCCGAGCGTCCCCATGTGGCGGACCTGAGGCGAGCCGAGGACGGCGAGCGCCCGGCAGAGGATCGGGAGCTCGCGGACGACGGGCGGCGAGGCGAGGAGGCGGGCGTGCGTAACGGCGGCGCCGAGGAAGAGGGCGTCGCCCCGCTCCTCGATCGCCGCGAGCTCGGCGACCCGCTCGAGGCCGACGAGCGCCGGCGGGTTGCGCAGCCCTTCGTCCATCGCCACGAGGAGGTCGGTTCCGCCCGCGAAGAGGGCGGCGTCGGGGACGCGCTCGAGGAGGTCGTGGACCTCGGAGAGGCTCTCGGGGAGGAAGACCTCCCTCACGGCTTCTCCCGTCCCGCCGCAGCCGCTGCGACCGCCTCGACGATCTTCTGGTAACCGGTGCAGCGGCAGAGGTTCCCCGCGAGGGCCTCTCGGATCGACTGCCGGTCGGGCGCCGTCTCGTGCGACAGGAGCTCGGAAGCCGAGAGGAGCATCCCGGGCGTGCAGTAGCCGCACTGGACGGCGCCGTGAGCTACGAAGGCCTCCTGGAGGAGCGAGGGGCGCCCGTCTGCGGCGAGCCCTTCGACGGTGACGACGCGCCGACCCTCGAGCTGCGCGGCGAGCATGAGGCACGAGAGGCGGCTCTCACCGTCGACGAGGACGGTGCAGGCGCCGCAGTCGCCCGAGCCGCACGACTCTTTCGTGCCGCGGAGGCGGAGGTCCTCTCGGAGGAGGTCGACGACGCGGCGGTCGGGCGGCGTCTCGAGCGTCGTCGGGGTCCCGTTGAGGGTGAAGGAGAGCTTCATCGCGGGCTCCCGTCCCGGCCGCGCCGAAGCGCGAGGAGGACGCGCTCCGGCGTGAACGGGGCGCGCGGCAGGCGAACGCCGCAGGCGTCGGCGAGGGCGTTGCCGACGGCGGGGACGGGGCCGTTGACGGCGATCTCCCCGACTCCCTTCATGCCGTACGGTCCCGTCTCCTCGTGCCCCGGGACGAAGAGGGTGTCGATCGGCGGGACGTCGAGGGCGGTCGGGACGAGATACGTCGAGAGGCTCGCGTTCCCGACGAGCCCGTCCGCGACGAGGAGCTCCTCGGAGAGGGCCAGGCCGAGCCCCTGCGCGACCGCCCCCTCCACCTGCTGCTCGGCGAGCTGCGGGTTGAGGAGCGAGCCGCAGTCGGTGACCGCGAGGTAGCGGCAGACCTCGACGGCGCCGGTCAGCTCGTCGACCTCGACCAGCGCGAGGTGGACGCCGAACGAGAAGACGCGGTGCGGGAAGCCGTGAAGGCGGAGCGCCTCGCTCGCGTTCGCCCCGTCGAGCGCGTCGGGGGCGCGGAAGCGGTGGACGGCGGTCCGCTCGGAGGCCTCCATCAGGCCGGCGAGTCTCGCGAGCGGGAACGTCCGCCCCGTCGGGAGGTGGCGGACGGCGCCGGGGACGAGGGCGAGCTCCTCCCCTCCGCGCGCCATCAGGACGTCGGCCGCCCGGGCGAGAAGCCTGTCGCGGAGCGCCCGCGCGGCTCCGGCGAGCGCGTTCGCGAAGCCGTAGGTCGTCCGGCTCGCGGCCGAGGAGCCGCTCGGGAGCGTGGCGGCGGTGTCGGGGAGGACGAGCTCGACGGCCTCGGGCGGCTGACAGAGGACGGCGCCGGCGACCTGGGCGTTCGTGGCGACGTTCCCCTGCCCCATGTCGGCGACGCCGCAGAAGACGCGGAAGCGCCCGGAAGGGAGGAGCTCGATCTTCGCGTTCGCGACGTCGGGGACGATCGGGCCGTAGCCCGCGCCGTGCCAGAGCGCGGCGATCCCGGCGCCGCGCCGCCGGAAGGGACCGGCCCCCTCCTTCCACGCCTCGCGCCCCGTGAAGAGCGGGTGGCGGGCGAGGGCGTCGAGGGCGTCGCCGAGGCCGACGGAGCAGAGGAGGGTGAAGCCGGTGCCGGTGACGTCCCCGCGTGCCAGGGCGTTCTTCCGGCGGATCTCGAGACGGTCGAGGGCGAGGCGGTCCGCGAGGAGGTCGACGGCCTGCTCGACGGCGGCCGTCACCTGCGTCACGCCGAAGCCGCGGAAGGCGCCGCCGATCGGGTTGTCGGTGTAGACGGCCCTCCCCGTGACGACGGCGTTCGGGACGCGGTAGGGGCCGGTGGCGTGCTCGAGGGCGAGCTCGAGGACGGCGCCGCCGAGGTGGTCGTAGGGGCCGGTGTCGAGGAGGACGTCGGCCGAGGCGAAGCGGAGCGTCCCGTCGGCCGTCGCGCCGAGCTTCACCGTCATGCGGCCGGCGTGGCGCTTCACTCCGGCGACGATCGACTCCTCCCGCCCCCACCGCATCCGCACGGGGCGGTGCCCCGCGTGGAGCGCGGCGAGCGCGAGGAGCGACTGGACCGTGAGGCCGTCCTTGCCCCCGAAACCGCCGCCGAGGTACGGCGCGACGATGCGCAGGCGGGCGGGGTCGAGGCCGAGCGCCTCGGCGGTCTCGGCTCGGTCGCGCCAGGGGGTCTGCGTCGAGCAGGTCACCTCGACGGCGCCGTCCGGCGTCGCGACGGCCCAGCCCGCAGCCGTCTCGAGGCAGGCGTGCTCCTGGCGGGGCGTCTCGAAGAGGACCTCGACGACGGAGTCGCAGCCGGTCTCGGCCGCCTCGCCCGAGCCGGAGACGAGACGCCCCTCGAGGAGGACGTTTCCGCCGGGGTGGTCCGGATGGAGGACGGGAGCCCCGTCGCGGAGCGCTTCGGCGGCGTCGAGCAGCGGCGGGAGAGGCTCGAGGACGGCGTCGACGAGCGCGAGAGCCCGCTCGAGCGCCTCGGGCGACTCGGCGACGACGAGGGCGAGCGGGTCCCCCGCGTGGCGCACCTCCCCGTCCACGAGGACGGGCTGGTCGCGCCGGATGACGCCCTGTCGGTTCGTGCCCGCCACGTCCCGGTGCGTCAGGGCCGCGACGACGCCCTCGAGCGCGGCGGCTCGGCCGACGTCGATCGAGACGAGGCGCGCGCGAGGGACGCCCGCCCTGCGGACCCCGGCCCAGAGCGCCCCGTCCGGCACGGTGTCGCCGGCGTAGAGCGGCTCGCCCGCCGCCTTCGGGCCCGCGTCGGCGCGCGGGAGCGGGACGCCGATGCGGGCCGGCTCGCCGACCCTCACGCGAGCGCCCTCCGAAGCGCCCCAACGAACGCCTCCATGGCGTCGTGGCGGCCGATGCTGACGCGGATCCAGCCGGGGAAGCGGAAGCCGGTCATCGTCCTCACCATGACCCCCTCTGCCATCAGCCTCCTGTAGGCGAGCGTGTCGCTGACGGGAAGCTCGACCATGACGTAGGGCCCCTCGCGGGCGTTGACGGTCAGGCCCATCGCCGAGAGCTCGCTTGCGAGGTACGCCTTCTCCTCCCGGACGAGGAGGCGCGTGGCCGGGACGTGCCCGTCGTCCCCGAGCGCGGCGAGGGCCGCTTCCTGGGCGAGGCCGTTGACCGAGTAGACGGTGCAGGTGCGACGCACGGTGTCGACGACCTTCCTCTCTCCCACGAGGTAGCCGACGCGCAGGCCGGCGAGGCCCCACATCTTCGAGAACGTGCGGAAGACGACGACGTTCGGATGGTCGGGCAGGAGGGCGAGGCCGTCGGGGTAGGAAGCGTCCTCGACGAACTCGGCGTACGCCTCGTCGACCACGACGACGGCCCGCCCGTCGACTCTCTCGACGAAGCGCCGGAGCCGCTCCCGGTCCCAGAAGGTGCCGGTCGGGTTGTTCGGGTTGCAGACGAAGAGGACCTTCGTCCGCGCGTCGATCCGCGCGAGCATCCCCTCGTCGTCGAACCCGAGGTCCGAGAGGGGGACGAGGCGGGCGTCGATTCCGGAGAAGCGCGCCGTCCACTCGTAGACGGCGAAGGTCCGGTCGGCGGTGACGATGTTGTCCCCCTCCTGGCAGAACGCCTTGATCACGAAGCCGATCGCCTCGTTCGCCCCGTTGCCGACGAGGACCTGCTCCGGGTCGACGCCGAGCGCCGCCCCGAGCCGGCGGCGGAGGTAGAAGGAGTCGCCGGAGGGGTAGACCGCCGCGCGCGGCGGCGGGAAGCGCCTCAGGACCTCCTGCGCGGCGGCGGGAGGGCCGAGGGGGTTCTCGTTGTTGTTGAGGCGGAAAAGGCGCGGGACGCCGTAGAGCGCCATCAGCTCCGGGTCGGGCCGGCTCGGGACGTACGCCTCGAACTGCCGCACGAACTCCGGGACGAGCGGCTCGAGGGTCCAGGCGGTCATCGCGCCGAAGGCTCCGTCGTCCGCTGCAGCAGCAGGACGTCTCCCGTCGCCGCCCACGGCACGACGAGCCGGGGCTCGAACCCGGCGTCGAGGAGCGCCGGCGCGAAGCCCGCGTGCCACGGCTCGCCGAGGTCCAGCTCGGCCGTCGGGTTCGCGAGGCCCTCCGCCGAGAGCGCCGCGAGGAGGCCGTCGAGCGTCGCGCGCGCGTCGGCGCCCAGCCAGAGCGGCTTCAGGTGGGCCTGTCCGTTCCTCCGGTCGATCTCGGTCGCGAAGGCCGTGCCTTCGCCGGGCGGCACGGCGGGGCCCTCGAGCAGCCGGAAGGTCCGCGCGAAGGCGAGCCGTCGGAGGGCCTCCCTCACGAACGGCTCGAGACGCGGGTGGAGGTGCGCGATCCCTCCGGGGTCCTCGTCGAGCTGGCGGAATCGGGCGTGGACGCGGCGGACGACGCCGTCGGCGCCGCGAAGGTCGAGGGGGCCGAGCGGCTCGAGGGCGTTCGGCGGCATCGCGTCGGTCGGGTTCCTCGCGAGGACTCCGGTCCTGCCGGCGCGTCCGAGAGCGGCGAGGCACGCGTCGACGAGGAGGCGCGCGGCGCCCTCCACGGCGGGCTCCTGGAAGAGGAACGGTCCGAGGAGCTCGACGAGGCGGTCGCCCTCGGGGCGGAAGAAGAGAGCGCCCGCCAGCCGACCGGCCGCGTCGGCCGCCACGACCGCGTCGAGGTCCCCCGCCGCCGCCATCGCGGAGACCGTCCCGGGACTTCCGAACGCCGGGAGGACCTGTCCCGCGGGGTGGCGGGCGGCCGCGAGCCCCGCGGCGAGCGGAATCTCGTGCGGCCGCGCGGCGCGGGCCGAGACGGCGCCCTCCGGCCGCGGCTCGGGAGGGGGAGGCTCGCCCTTCGGGAACCGCCGCTCTCGCGTGAGCGTCAGGAGGATCTCGCGGTCCTGCCGCCGGAGCTGGAAGCGGTCGACCATTCGCGAGGCGATGGCGAGCGCCGTCCGGGCGAGGAGCGGGTCCTCCTCCGGCGTCGTCCGGAAGGTCAGGTTGAAGGGCCGGAAATCGACGCGCCCCGGCTCGGCGGCGAACCGCACCTCGAGCCCCGCGCGCCAGCCGCCGTCGTCGAGCCGCAGGACGACGTCCCGTCCCGGAGCGGCGCACGCGGCGAGGTGCGAGAAGACCTCCTCCGCGGCGATCCCGAGCGCGTCGGAATCCTTCTCGTCGAGGCCGAGAGCCGCCGCCCCCCGGCTCGCGAAGGAGGCGACGAGAGGGACGAGCGAGGCCTTCGCGGGGACCCGGAGCTCACCGAGCGTGACGTACATCCGGAGGATTCTATCGGCGGAGGACGGGAGGATCGCGGGCGGAACGGGCGGCGGAGCTCCTCGCCCGCCGGCCGTCAGGCGCCGCCGGCGGGCGAGGTCTCCGCTCCGGACGGAGGCGGGAAGGAGAAGACGAGCGTCAGGACGTTGCGCTCCGCCTCGCGCCGCCAGCGGACGCCGTCGGTGACGCGGCGGACGAGCAGGACGCCGAGGCCGCCGATCCTCCTTTCGTCGAGGGGCGCCGCGGTATCGGGCGACGGGAGCGAGAGGGGGTCGAACGCGGGGCCCGAGTCGGCGATCTCGACGACGAACCCTTCGTCCGTCCGCCCGGCCCGGACCGTCATCTCGCCCCCGCGTCCCCCGTAGGCATGGGTGCAGACGTTCATGAGCGCCTCCTCGACGGCCAGCTCGAGGTCGAGCCCGCGTGCGTCGGGCAGCCCCGCCGCGTCGGCCTCGGCCCTCGCCCAGGCGACGGCCTCGCCGACGACCGGGACGTCCGCGAGGAAGCGTCGCTCCTCCATCGCCTCACCCGGCCCGCCCGTCACGGGAAGACGGCCTCGAGGATCGAGAAGTCGTCGGGAAGGGCGTCCGACCGGTTCAGGCGGCGGGCCTGGGCGAGGAGCTCGTCCATGCGGGAAGCGCCCGGCGCGGGAGGCGCCTCCATGAACGCGGCGAAGTCGTCGAACGGCCAGATCTGCCCGTCGGCCATCTCCACCTCGTAGACGCCGTCGCTGTAGAGGAAGAGCCGCGCCCCCGGAGGGACCGCCACCTCCTGGCTCCGGAACGTCTTCCCCGGCACGAAGCCGATGATCAGGTTCGGGGCCCTCAGGCGCGCGGCCGGAGCCGTCCCGGCCGGCCCCTCGAGGAGGAGCGCGGCGGGGTGGCCTCCGCTCGCGTGGACGAGGGTCCGCGTCGACGGGCGGTAGACGCCGTACCAGATCGTGAAGTACGAGCCGTTCTGCTTCGCCATCGGGAACGCCTCGTTCAGCGCCGAGAGGACCTCGTCGGGCTTCCGGAAGTCGGCGCCGGGGAGGGCCTGCGAGCGGATCACGTTCATCACGGTGACGGAGAGGAGGGCTGCGCCGACGCCGTGGCCGCAGACGTCGAGGAGGTAGAGCTGGAGGTGGTCGTCGTCGATCCAGCCGTACCCGAAGGCGTCGCCGCCCAGAGAGGTGCTCGTCAGGAAGCGCCAGTCGATCCTCACGCGCGGCTCCTCGAGAGGGGGGGGCAGCAGGCTCTTCACGTACTGCGACGCCTCGGCGAGCTCGGCCATCAGCTGCCGCGTCGCCTCGTTCCGCTCGAGGAGCGCCACGTACCCCTTCGAGTGGTAGCGGACGCGGGCGACGAGCTCGAGGCGGTCCGGCAGCTTGACGATGTAGTCGTTCGCGCCGCGGGCGAAGGCCTCGGCCTTCGTCTCGGGCTCCTCGCGCGTGGAGAGGACGACGATCGGCACGTCCCGGGTCGACGCCGTCTCGCGGTACTTCGTCACGAGGTCGAGTCCGTCGACGCCCGGCATGACGAGGTCCTGGAGGATGACCGTCGGCTCCACCGACTCCGCCGTCTCGATCGCCTTCGTCGGGTCGGAGCAGTGGTGGAAGACGACGCCCTCCTCGGGCTGGAGCATCCGCCGCACGGCGGCGCCGACGATCGCCTGGTCGTCGACGAGCAGGACGGTCACCGGCCGGCTCGAGGGGGAGACGGGGCCGGTCTCCGTCGCGAGGGCGTTGCCAGGCTCGTTGCTCATCCGATTCCTCCGCTCTCTCTGGTCCGGCTCCGCTCCTCGCGGACCCGGCGCGCCACGGCGGGCGCGATGTCGGGAAGGGGCAGGACCTCCGAGGCCGCGCCGATCTCGCGGGCGGCGCGCGGCATCCCGTAGAGGACGCTCGTCTTCTCGTCCTGGGCGATCGTGAGCCAGCCGGCCGACCGGCAGGCGAGGAGCCCTTCCGCGCCGTCCCGGCCCATCCCCGTCAGGAGGACGGCGACGCCCTTTCCGGGCCAGCTCCGGGCGGCGCTCGAGAAGAACGCGTCGACCGACGGGCGGTAGGGGCACTCCCGCGGCTCGGGCGTGTAGGCGAGAGTGCCGTTCTCAGCGACGACGAGGTGCGCCGAGGTGCCCGCCAGGAGGACGTCCCCCGGCCGGGGCCGCTCGCCGCCGACGGCGGTGCGCACGCTTCGTCCGGAGCGCGAGGCGAGCCAGCCGGCGAGTCCCTTCACGAACGGGTCGTCGAGGTGCTGGACGACGACGATCGGCGCTCCGAGGTCCGCGGGCAGCGCCGCGAGGAGGCTCCCGACCGCGCCGGGCCCGCCGGTGGACGCGCCCACGGCGACGAGCGGCGGGAAGGCGGGCGGCGCCTCGGCGCGGCCGGTCCGCGCAGGCAGGGCGGAGGCGGCCGGTGCGGCCAGGCGGGCCAGCAGGGCGAGCTTGGCGCGAACGGGGGCCTCGTTCTCGAGGAGGCCGCCCGGCCTCCGGCGGGGCGGCTCGACGACGTCCCGCGCGCCGGACGCGAGGACGTCGAAGACGCGGCCGGTGTCGGCCGAATCCGCGGCGGCGACGATCAGGATCGTCGTGGGGGAGACCGCGAGGATCCGGCGCGTCGCCTCGACGCTCCTCTCGTCGAGGCCCAGCAGGAGGAGATCGGGGGTGTCGTGCGCGCACCAGGAGGCGGCCTCGGACGGCCCTGGAGCGGTCCAGGCGAGCTCCCGGCCCGGGTCCTCCTCGACGACCTCGCGGAGCGCCTCCTGGACGGGCCCGGGCCCGACGGCGATTCCCACCCGGATCTTCACGGCTCTCCGATCAGGTCGGCGATGGCGGTCAGGAGGCTCCGGTCATCGAAGCTCCCTTTCGTCAGGTAGTAGCTCGCCCCGGCCGCCAGGCCCTGAAGGCGGTCCTCCTCGCGGTCCTTGTAGGAGACGATCACCACAGGGAGCCGTGCGAGCGAGGACTCGGAGCGGATGCGCGTCACCATCTCGATGCCGTTCATCCTCGGCATGTCGACGTCGGTGACGACGAGGTCGTAGCGCCCCGACCGGACGCGGTTGAAGCCGTCCATCCCGTCGACGGCGACGTCCACCTCGTAGCCGTGGCTCGCGAGGAGCCGCCGCTCGACCTCCCGGACGGTGATCGAGTCGTCGACGACGAGGATCCGTCGGACCCTTCGCTCCGGCCCGGAGCCCGCCTTCGGCCGGACCGACTCGACCTCCGACCCGGAGAGGATCCCGTGGATCGAGCGGACGAGGTCCTCGGCGTCGAGAACGAGGACCGGCGTGCCGTCCTCGAGGAGCGCCGCGGCGGAGAGGTCGGGCACCTTGCCGAGGCGCGGGTCGAGCGGGCGCAGGACGAGCTGGCGCTCGCCGAGGAAGGAGTCGACGACGAGCCCGTAGGTATCGAGGCGGTCGCTGACGACGACGACCTTCACGGTGCCGCCCGGCTCGCCGACGGGAGGCAGGCCGAGCGGCTGCCGGGCGAAGAGGACGCCGACGGCCCGTCCGTCCACGTCGACGAAGGCCTTCCCCTCGGCCGTACGGAGCTCCTCCGCCGGAACCTCCAGGACGCGGTCGATCCGCGAGAGCGGCAGGGCGAACGGCTCGCCCGAGACGAGGAACAGGAGGGAACGGACGACGGAGAGCGTGAGCGGGAGCTGGAGCGTGAGCGCCGTGCCGGCGCCGAGGGTCGAGGTCAGGCCGACCCGTCCGCCGACGTCGCGGGCCATGCTCTGGACGACATCGAGGCCGACGCCGCGTCCGGACAGCTGCGTCACCCTCGAGGTCGTGGAGAAGCCGGGCAGGAAGAGGAACTCGAAGAGCTCGGCCTCCTTGATGCCGGCGAGGAGGCTCTGCGGGGCGAGCCCTCGCTCGGCGACGCGGGCCCGGATGCGCTCCGGGTCGAGCCCGCGCCCGTCGTCGGCGACCGTCACGAAGAGGGCGCCCGAGCGGTGCTCGGCGGTCAGGACGATCCGGCCCGCGCGGGGCTTCCCCTTCACGAGGCGCTCGTCAGGCAGCTCGATGCCGTGGTCGCAGGCGTTCCGCAGGGCGTGCCCGAGCGGGGCCTCGAGGAGGGCGAGGATGTCGCGGTCCACCCGCGTCTCCTCGCCGCGGACCTCGAGGACGATCTCCTTGCCGAGCTCGCGCGCCGTGTCGCGCACGAGGCGCGGGAAGCCGCGGGCCCCCTCGCCGAACGGGCGCATCCGAGCGGAGACGGCCTCGCCGTGGAGGCGGTCGGCGATCTCCTCGGTCCGATGCGCGTGCCTCTCGAGGGCGTCGAGCGCGCGGACGAGCGCGGCCCGCGACTCCTCGACCTCGCGGGCGAGCGCGGCGACCGGGACGATCCTCTCGCCGGGCCGGCCGCCGGGGCGGTCCTCCAGGAGGCCCGACATCCTCGCGAGCGAGGCCTTCACGGTCGCGAACTCGCGCATCAGGTCGGGGGCGCGCCGGGCCTGGACGAGGCTCTCGCCCGCGAGGCCGGTGAGGCGGTCGAGGGTCCCCGTCCCGACGACGACGCTCCCCTCGCGGGACGCCGCCGGCTCGCCGGGGCCCGAGGGCGCGGGCGGCGGAGCCGGAGCGGGGACGGGGGACGTCGGCGAGAGGGGAGTCGGGGGCGCGACCGCCGGCGAGGCCGCCGCCGGGGGAGGCGCCGCGTCCGGGGTCTCGGGATCGACCTTCGGTGCCGGAGCGGCCGCGGGCGCCCCGGCGGAGGAGAAGGCGACGAGCTCCGTCACGAGCGTTCGGATCTCGGCGTCCATCGCGCCGAGCCGGGCCGGGATCGCGGACGGGTCGAGGGAGGCGAGCCGGGCGAAGACGTCGACCCCGGCGAGGAGGCGGTCCACGTGCGCGGGGACGAGGGCGAGCTTCCCGCGCTGCGCTGCCACGAAGACGTCCTCCATCGCGTGGGCGAGCACGACGGCGGCGTCGAGGCCGACGATCCGGGCCGCCCCCTTCAGCGAGTGGGCGGCCCGCATGAGCGGCTCGAGGACCTCCTTCGTCGCGGTCCCGGTGTCGAGCGCGACGAGGCCCGACTCCAGCGCGAGCGCGTTCGCCTCGGCCTCCGTCCGGAAGAGGTCGAGGAGCCCCTCGTCGAGGCCGCTCACGACAGGCCCCCTCTCTCGCGGAGCCCCGCGAGGAGCCTCGCGGCGTCGAGCAGGGTGACGGTCCGCTCGGACGTCCGCGCGAGGCCGCGCGCGTGCCGCGCCCGCGCCTCGGAGAGAGTCGACGGCAGCGGGCCGAGGCCCTCCTGCTCCAGCCGGTGGACCCCGTCGATCTCGTCGACGGGAAAGACCCAGCGCTCCCCGGCGAGGGCGACGGCCAGGTACCGGCCCGGCGGCGGGGCGCCGGGGACGTCGGACACTCCGAGCAGCGACGCGAGCGAGGCGCAGAGGACCAGCTCGCCGTCGAGGTTGACGAGGCCGAGGAGCACCTCTCCCGAGCGGTGCGGGACGCGCCGGATCGGACGCGCCACGCCCACCCTCACGACGTGCGAGACCTCGAGGGCGAGCCACTCCTCGCCCACCCGGAAGACGGTCGCCGTGAGCGTGCCGGGGGCCTCGACGGGCTTCGGGAGCGCGAGCACCTTCGTCCACTCCTCGGCGTAGCCGGGAGGCGGCTCGCGTTCGAAGAGCGTCCGGCCGCCGGCCGAGAAAACCGGGCAGTTGCGGCAGTGGACGAGCTCGGGGAGCTTCTCGCAGGAGCCGTCGCCGGAGACGCCGATGCGGCTCCAGCAGTCGTCGGGAGCGAGAAGACGTGCGTTCACGAAGCGGCCCTCGCGGCCCTCCGCGCCCGGCCGCGCAGGCGGGCGGCGGCCTCACGGTCCCCCGCCCGGTCCCGCAGGCGGGCGAGGAGGAGGAGGGCGGTCTCGTTCCGGGGGGCGAGATAGAGGACACGCTCCAGCTCGGCCTCCGCGCGGGGAGAGTCGCCCGCGGCCAGCGTCGTCTCGGCGAGGAGGAGGCGCGCGTCGACCGAGGCGGGGTCGGCCGCGAGGGCCCGGACGCAGAGTCGCTCGACCGACGCGCGCTCGCCGGCGTTCGCGAGGCGCCGCGCCTCGACGAGGAGCGCCGCTCCGGCCTCGGGAGACGACGAGAGCGGGACCGTCCCGGGGGCGGCCGGCGTCCTCGGGCCGACGGAGCGGGTCGACGCCCGGGGCGTCGACCCGCCGCGGGACTCCCTCGGGACGACGGCGGGGACGCGGCCGCGCTCCACTCCGTCAGCAGGCTTCTGCGCCGCGAACGCCCGGGGCCTCCGGGAGGGGACGTAGCCGGGGAAGAAGGTCGTGAACGCCTCGGCGTGCCCCAGGACCATGAGCCCTCCGGGGCGAAGCAGCCGGTCGGCGCGGAGCGTCAGGCGCCGGCGCGCCTCGGGCGTGAGGTAGATGAGAAGGTTGCGGCAGAAGACCGCGTCGTAGCAGGGAAGGGGAAGCCCGGCTTCGAACTCGAGGGCGTTCTCGACGTGGAAGCGGACGTAGGGCCGGAGCGACGCGTCCACCTCCCGCCGTCCGTCCTCGAGACGCCGGGCCCCGAGGCGCACCTCGGCCTCGGGGGACCGGAAGGAAGGGGCGCCGTAGACGCCGCGCCGCGCCGTCTCGACGAGCCTCCGGCTGACGTCGACGGCGTCGACGAGCGCCTCGCGGGGCGACAGCCCGGCCTCGGCGAGGACGGCTGCGGCGGACCAGGCCTCCTCCCCGCTCGCGCAGGGCATCGAGAGGACGCGGTAGGGCTCGTCGGCGGAGGGGGCGCGGCCCGACCGGACGTGCGCGGCCAGCTCCTCGAACGGCCCCCCGTCGCGGAAGAGCCAGGTCTCGGGAACGACGACCTCGTCCACGAGCGCGGGCCATTCGGTTCCGTCCTCGAGGAGGCGGGCGAGGTAGCGGCACGGGCCGTCGAGGTCGAGCGCCTGCGTCCGCCGCGCCACCGCGCGCTCGACGGCGCCGGGGGAGAGGGACTCCGCGTCGAGCCCGAGGCGGGCGGCGAGGACCGACTCGACCGCGTCGACCGAGCGGGTCACGCCGCCCCCTCCGCCGCGTCGACGAGCGACCGCACCTCGGCGGGGAGGAAGGCCTCGACGCGGACGCACGGGACGACCTCGTCGCCGACGACGAACGCCGACTCGATCCAGGGCGCCTCGGGAAGGCGCAGGCCCGCGGGCGGGGCGTCGGACGCCGAGCGCGTGACGGTCTCGGTGACCGACGTCGCCAGGAGCCCCGCGAGCCGACGCCTTCCTCCGGGCTCCTCGACCGAGACGACGACGATGCGCGTGCTCATCCTCTCCGGAACCGCTCCGGCCCCCGCGAGCAGGGAGACATCGACCGCCGGCACCGGCGTGCCGCGGTACGAGAAGAGCCCTCGAACCGAAGGCGGGGCGCCCGGGAGCGGCTCCAGGCGAAGGAGCGGCACGACCTCGACGACGGAACGGGCCGCCAGCGCGTACCTGCGGGGCCCGGCCGAGAGGAGGACGTAGAGCACCGCTCAGCCCCCGTCCGCCTTCGTCGCGGCGCCGTCCCCGGCGAGGCGGAACCGTTCCACCTGCGCGGCGAGCGAGCGCGCGGCGCCGTCGAGGCCCTGCGCCACCCGGCTCCACTCCTCCAGCGTGTCCCGCGTCTGTCCGGCGGCCGCAGAGAGCTGGGAGACGGCCTCGCGGATCTCGCGGGCCGAGCCCGCCTGCGCCTCGGCGGCGGCGAGGACCTCGGCGAAGCGGGGGGTCAGAGCCTCCACCTGCTCGATGACGGTCCCGAGCTGCCCGCCGATGCGGCGCACCTCCTCCCCTTCGCGCCTCACCTGGTCGACGAAGCGGTCCATCTCCATCACGCCGGAGGAGACGACGGACCGCATGCTCTCGACGACCTCGCCGATCTCCACGGCCGCTGCCGCCGTCCGGTC
Source organism: Acidobacteriota bacterium (assembly GCA_022711615.1). Lineage (GTDB taxonomy): Bacteria > Acidobacteriota > Thermoanaerobaculia > UBA5066 > UBA5066 > UBA5066. The sequence continues at coordinate 2,601 of JAKLER010000066.1, read as the reverse complement.
GGCGAGCCGGCGGATCTCGCGGGCGACGACGACGAAGCCCTTGCCGGCCTCTCCGGCCTTCTCCGCCTCGATCGCCGCGTTGAAGGAGAGGAGGTTCGTCTGCTCGGCGACCCGCCCGATCGTCGTGACGATCGCGCCGATCCCCTCGGCCTTTCCGCTGATCGCCGCGAGCCGCTCGGAGACCGAGGCGGTGGCGGCGGTCAGCTGGTCCATGCTCGACTCCATCCGGTCCAGCCCGCGCCGGCCGTCGCCCGCGAGGTCGGACGCCTCGCGGACGACCTTCCCGACCTCGCCGATCGTCGCGGCGAAGCCCTCGGCGCGCCGGTGGATCTCGCGCGAGGTCGCGCTCACCTCGTTCGCGGAGGCGGCCTGCTCCGAGGACGTCGCCTCCAGCTCCCGGGCGGTCGCGGCGATCCGCGCGGAGGTCTCTTTCACGTGGCCGCCGGCGGCCTGCACCTCGAGCAGGAGTGAGGAGAGGCCGTCGGCCATCTCGCGGACCGCCCCGCCGAGGCGCGAGATCTCGTTCCGGCTCGGGCCGTCGCCGGCCGGCACACGGGAAGCGCGCTCCCGCGCGCCGGCGACGTCGCCGGCCGCCACGAGATGGGCGGCGTCCGCGACGCTGGCGAGGGGCCGGGAGATGCCGAAGACGATGTATCCGACGTGCCTCGCCGAGATGGCGACGGCGAGGAGCGCGAGCAGGAGGACGGCGAGCCGCTCCCGCTCGTAGCGCGTCACGCGCGCGTCCAGGCGGCGGTCGAGCTCGGCGGCGACGCCGCGCCGGAGGTCGAACGCGGAGGTGAGGGCCGCGTCCGCGGAAGGGTCGACGGACCCCGCCTCCGAGGCCTCGGCCGCGGCCCGGCGCGCAGCGGAAAGGAGCTCCCGCGCCGAGGCGTCGAACCGGTCCCGGAGGGCGGGAAGCCCGGTCGGGTCGCTCCCGCTCGACCGACGAGGCCCCGCGTCGTCGTGCAGGGCCGCCGCGAGCGCCTCGGCCAGCCGGGGCAGCTCGGCGCGGCCGAGCTCGTCGGCCTGGAAGGCGAGCGCGGCCCGCTCCCCGGCGGACGGCGAGGGGCCGGCGAGCATCGCCGCGATCCGGGCGGATGCGGCCGGGAGGGCTCGGAACGCGGCTTCGGCCAGGAAGTGGGAGTCGAGCGCCGGGTCGAAGGCGAGCCGGGACTCCGTCAGCGTCCGCAGGAGGAGGGCGGCGGTGCCGTCGAGGACCGTGCGGTGGGCGCGCTCCACGCTCCGTGCGTCGCCAGAGCCGGCTGAAGGGACCCGGCGCCAGGCGGCGAGCAGCTCCTCGAGCGGGTCGGGCCGCCCCTCGGGAGCCAGGCCGAGCCGTCCGGCGGCGGCGCGCGCCCCCGGGGCGCGCAGCGCCTCGAAGGCGGCGTCGACGGCCCGGGCGGCCTGCTCTCGAGCCTCGCCGCCGACCGCCTCGCCGGCGGCGGCCCGAGACGCGAGCCGGCCGTGGCGGGCGGCGTGGCCGGAGAGCTCGCAGAGCGGCTGGGCGAGGCTCACGCCGAGCTTCTCCCGGCGGGCGGTGTCGAGGCGCTGCTGCACCGCGAGGAAGCCGATCGCGACGAGCGCCGCGATCGGGACCCCGAATGCCAGGCTGGAGAGGAGGAGGCGGTGGGCGATCGGAAGTCGGGAGAGTCGGTCTTTCATGGGTCGACCTGAAGGCGCCCCACCTCGGCCCGGAGCGAGGCGACGGCGTCCTGGAGTGAGCGGGTGGCGGCGCGGAACTCGTCGAGCGTCTCGCGCGAGGAGGAGGCGGAGCGGTCGAGGAGGAGCATCGCCTCGGAGATCTGCCCGGCTCCTTCCGCCTGCTCGCGGGCGGCGGAGCGGACCGACTCGAGGCGGGGCGTCAGGTCGGCGACGTCCTCGGCGATCGAGGAGAGGAGGGCGGAGATCCTCCCGACGTCGGCGCCGGCGAGACGGACCTCCTCGACGAAGCGGTCCATCTCGGCCACGCCGGAGGAGACGGCGGACTGGACGTCGCGGACCGTGCGTTCGATGTCGAGCGTGGCGACGGCCGTCTGGTCGGCGAGGCGCCGGACCTCGCGGGCGACGACCGCGAACCCCTCGCCCTGGTCGCCCGCCTTCTCGGCCTCGATGGAGGCGTTCAGCGAAAGGAGGTTCGTCTGATCGGCGACGCGGGAGATCGCCGTGACGAGCGAGGAGATCGACCGGGTCCGGTCGGAGATGTCGGCGAGCCGCCGGGAGACGGAGGCCGAGGAGCCTTCGATGCGCCGGACCGAGTCGTCCATCTGGGAGAGGGCGGCGCGCCCGTCGGCGGCACGGGCCGAGGTGGCCGCGGCCACGGAGGCGACGGCGTCGGCCGTCTCGGCGAGATGCCGGGCGGTGGCGGAGATCTGGCGCGCGGACGCCGACACCTCGGGCGTCGTGGCGGCCTGGTGGGCGACGGAGTCCTCGAGCCGGCGTGCCGAGGCGGCGATGCGGGTGCTGGACGCGACGACCTGGATCCCGGCCCGCTGCACCTGGCGGACGAGCGCGGCCAGCGTCGCCGCCATGGAGCCGAAGGCGTGCGCGAGGAGGCCGGTCTCGTCGCGGGAACGGGAGGACCCGGTCGAGGGAGCTCCGGCT